>NZ_JBSPUQ010000003.1:0-101854 GCF_056861055.1 Stenotrophomonas sp. 115C5 | reverse complement strand
TGGGTCCGGTTGCAGGGGTGTCCGCGGCATGGATGCCGCGGCCAAGCCCCCAGGGATGGGTTTACGGCGTCCCCTGCAACCGGACCCACCCCGCCAACCCACGGATAGCCCGCTTCTGCTGTTGACGTTGCCTCTGCAGGTGCAGGGCTGCAAGCCCTGCAAACCCACCCTCCCTCAGTGAGCAGCAGGCCGAGACGGCGGCAGCCATGCCGCCACGATGCCCAGCAGCGGCAGGAACGCGGTCAGCTGGTAGACGTACTCAATGCTGGTCTTGTCCGCCAGTAGGCCCAGCACGGCAGCACCCAGTCCACCCATGCCGAAGGCGAAGCCGAAGAACAGGCCGGACACCATGCCGATGCGGTGCGGCATCATCTCCTGCGCATACACCACGATCGCCGAGAACGCTGACGACAACACGAAACCGATCAGCACGGCCAGTACCGTGGTCCAGAACAGATCCGCATGCGGCAACATCAGGGCAAACGGGGCCACGCCGAGGATCGAGGTCCAGATGATCGGCTTGCGGCCGATGCGGTCACCCAGCGGGCCGCCGAGGAAGCCGCCGGCGGCGGACGCCACCAGGAACGCGAACAGGTGCAGCTGCGCCTGTGCCACCGGAATGCCGAAGTGGTGGATCAGGTAGAAGGTGAAGTAGCTGCCGATGCTGGCCATGTAGAAGTATTTGCTGAAGATCAGCACCAGCAGGATCGCCAGCACCTTGGCCACGGTGCGCGACGGATGCCGCGGGGCCATCGACGCGGTGCTGGCCGGACGCGGGGTGCCCAGATGCAGCGCATACCAGCGGCCGACATAGGTCAGCAACGCGATGCCGATCAGGGCGGCGCCGGCAAACCATGATGCGGCATGCTGGCCATACGGCACGATCACCGCCGCGGCAATCAGCGGGCCCAGCGCGGTACCGAAGTTGCCGCCGACCTGGAACACCGACTGTGCAAAACCATGTCGACCGCCCGAGGCCAGCCGCGCGATGCGCGAGGCTTCCGGATGGAAGATGGCCGAACCAATGCCGACCATCGCCGCCGCCATCAGCACCACCGCGTAGTTCGGTGCGAAGCCCAGCAGCAGCATGCCGCACAGGGTCGAGGCCATGCCGATCGGCAGCGAGTACGGCGCCGGGCGGCGGTCGGTGGCCATGCCGATCAAGGGCTGGAAGATCGAGGCGGTGAGCTGGTAGGTCAGCGTGATCAGGCCGATCTGGGTGAAGCTCAGGTTGAAGCCGCCCTTGATCACCGGATAGATGGCCAGGATCAGCGACTGCATCATGTCGTTGACGACATGCGAGGTGGAAATGGCGGCCAGCACGCCGGGGGCCACCGGGCGTGAGGTCGTTGCAGGAGAAGCCAGGGTTGACATGGACACAGTCAGGTTGGGGGCGAGCCACGCATGCTACGGTGACCTCCCCCTCCCTTCTGCCGCGTTCGGGTCATGGCATATCGCAAAAAGGACACCCCCTGCCCGGTCCGCGAGACTGCGCCGTGGAACGAGGTTCCGGTGCACCGCCCAGTGACCTGCCGCGCCCGCCACTACAAGCCCGGCACCCACATCGCGCCCCACCGGCACCGCCGTCACCAGCTGGTGTTCGCCATGTCCGGACTGATGGTGGTGCGTGCGGACGGCGGCCGCTGGGTGGTGCCTTCGACCCGCGCGATCTGGGTGCCGGCCGGCATGGCGCACGCGGTGGACTGCATCGCCGAGGTACACATGCGCAGCCTGTACGTGGAGCCGGACTTCGCGCCGCAGCTGCCGGACGAGGCATTTGCGGTACAGGTAGCGCC
Source organism: Stenotrophomonas sp. 115C5 (assembly GCF_056861055.1). Lineage (NCBI taxonomy): Bacteria > Pseudomonadati > Pseudomonadota > Gammaproteobacteria > Lysobacterales > Lysobacteraceae > Stenotrophomonas > Stenotrophomonas sp. 115C5. The sequence goes on along the minus strand of NZ_JBSPUQ010000003.1, from coordinate 100,058 downwards.
GCTGCTGCGCGAGCTGCTGCTGGCCGCCAGCCTGATCGAGACCGCGCATGTGGACGACAGCCGCGACGGCCGCCTGGTGCGCCTGCTGCTGGACGAGCTGCACCGCATGGACGTGCTGCCGCTGCACCTGCCCTCCCCCACCGACCCGCGCCTGCAGCGGATCTGCCAGCACATCCTGAAGCATCCCGGCGACGACGCCACGCTGCAGGATTGGGCGCAGGCGCTGCAGGTGGACGTGAAAACCATCCAGCGCCATTTCGCCAGCGAACTGGGCATGACGTTCGGCCAGTGGCGACAACAGGCGCGGCTGCTGGCCGCGATGGAACGGCTGGCGGTCGGCGACAAGGTCATCGATGTCGCGCTGGCGATGGGTTACGACAGCCCAAGCGCGTTCACCAGCATGTTCAAGCGGCAGCTGGGGCAGACACCGGCGGCGTTTTTTCGTTGATGCTAACGATCCGCGGGCACATGTGGATCGCGCATCAGACGAAATTCCCATGTATCACTGTCCACCAGCGGATAGTGCAACGGGAAAACCTGTCCTGCCACGCGTGCCTGCACCGGCACACCCTCGATCCGGCAACCTCCGGGCTGGTGGAATCCGACCAGCTCGGTAATGCTCAGATTGTCGGTGTCGTCCTCTGCAGAGAAGTACGCGGCAAACGCCGGATTGCCGCTGACACGACGCCGCAGTACGACCCGCCCAACGTCGGGTGCGTACCAGCTGATGCTTCGCTCCAGGCCCTCGACCACGCCATCACCTGCATTGGGCCTGTCCGCTCCGGCAACTGCGCGCGCATTGGACTTCCGCCAGCGCGCTTCACGCTCGATGCGATAGGCGCTGATATCTCCCAGTGCAGTGCGCACGGTTTCGATGGCCGTTACCCGGCTCTGGCCCTGTTCTTCGTAGTCGTAACGATAACGGCCGGAACGCGCGTTGAACTCTCCGGGCTCCTCGAACCTGTCCTGCCACTGGTCACCCACCTTGAGCGGGAAGCGCAGCAGCACTTTGTCGCCCTTGCGCAGCGGATTGACGTCGGCGTACGTATCGATCCATTCACGCCGTAGAGTTCCCTCCGCGATCTCCAGTTCACGCTGACCGTTCTGGGCTACCTTCAGCAGCATTGGCGTCGCCGGGAAACCCGCTCCGCCGGAGTAGGTCCATTGCGTGCCCGGAGCTGATGTCGGCGCTGCCTGCGGGCCGGACAAGGGCGCGTCCAGGCGGCACTCTTCGGCCGATACCGTGCCGATGAAGGACAAGGCTGCAGTCAACGCCCCGCACAGAATGGCGCGAGGTGCCATGCGCGGTTCGAAATGCAGGTGCAGGATCATGTCGCGCATTGTAAGACCCTCGGACACGAAAACGCCGGGCATGACCCGGCGCTACCGTTCAACGCTTGGGTTGAAAACTCAGGACGTCATCCGGTCCCAGAAGCCCTTCACGCCATCCATGAAGGTGGCCGACTTCGGCGAATGCTTGCGCGCTTCCTCGCCGACGAAGGTGGCTTCGAACTGCTCCAGCAGCTTGCGCTGCTCGTTGGTGAGGTTGACTGGGGTCTCCACCACCACACGGCAGTACAGGTCGCCCTCGCTGCGGCTGCGCACCGAACGCACGCCCTTGCCACGCAGGCGGAACAGCTTGCCGGTCTGGGTCTCGGCCGGGATGCGGATCTCCGCCTCGCCGCCCAGCGTGGCCACGCGCACGGTGTCGCCCAGTGCGGCCTGCGAGATGCGGATCGGCACTTCGCAGTGCAGGTCGTCGCCATCGCGCTGGAAGATCGCATGCTCACGCACGCGCACTTCCACGTACAGGTCACCCGGCGGCGTACCGGCCGGGCCGGCTTCGCCCTCGCCCTGCAGGCGGATGCGATCACCGGTATCGACGCCGGCCGGCACCTTCACCGACAGCACCTTGTCTTCCTCGACACGGCCATTGCCGTGGCAGGTCTTGCAGGGCTTGGCGATGATCTGGCCACGGCCGCCGCAGTTGTGGCAGGCCTGCTGCATGGCGAAGATGCCGCGCTGGATGCGCACCTGGCCACGGCCATGGCAGACGTTGCAGGTCTCGACCTTGCCGTCTTCCGAGCCACTGCCATCGCAGTCGCCACACTCGGCCAGGGTCGGGATCTCGATCCGGCGCTCGACGCCGCGCACGGCTTCTTCCAGGTCCAGCTCCATCACGTAGCCGATGTCGGCACCGCGACGGGCCTGGCGCGGACCACCGCCGCCGCCACCAAAGATGTTGCCGAAGATATCGCCGAAGATATCGTTCATGTCCGGGCCGCCCGGACCGCCGCCGCCACCCATGCCGTGCTCGAACGCGGCATGGCCGTGGCTGTCGTACATGCGGCGCTTGTTGCCGTCGGACAGCACTTCGTAGGCTTCCTTGCACTCCTTGAAGGAGGCTTCGGCCGCCGCATCACCCGGGTTGCGGTCCGGGTGGAACTTCATCGCGCAGCGACGGTAGGCCTTCTTCAGCTCGTCGTCGGTGGCGGTGCGGGCAACGCCCAGCACTTCGTAGTAATCGCGCTTGCTCATATCGTGAATCGGGTTCCGGAAAGTCGGGATTCGTCAAAGCGGAAGAGCGGAACCAGGTCCGCTCTTGCGTCGGGCGCCCCGACACGCCGGTGGGCGGTCAGGACCCTGATGCGACAACGGGACGCTGGTGGCCAGCGTCCCGTGTCGGTCCGGATCAGGACTTCTTGTCGTCCTTGACTTCGGTGAACTCGGCGTCGACCACGTCATCCTGCGCCTTGCCTGCATTGCCGGCGTCGGCACCCGGGGCAGCACCGCCCTGGTCGGCCGAAGCGGCAGCAAACAGCGACTGACCGGCTTCTTCCAGCACCTTCGACTTGGCTTCGATCTGTGCCTTGTCGTCACCCTTCATCGCGGTTTCCAGGTCGGCCAGTGCCGCCTCGACCTTGCCGATCACTTCGCCGCCGACCTTGCTGCCGTGCTCGGTGATGGCGCTGCGGGTGCCGTGGATCAGGGCGTCGGCCTGGTTGCGGGCCTGCACCAGTTCCTGGAACTTCTTGTCTTCTTCGCGGTTGGCTTCCGCGTCGGCGACCATGCGCGCGATCTCTTCCTCGGACAGGCCCGAACCGGCCTTGATCTCGACCTTCTGTTCCTTGTTGGTCTTCTTGTCCTTGGCCGACACGTGCAGGATGCCGTTGGCGTCGATGTCGAAGGACACTTCCACCTGCGGCAGGCCGCGCGGGGCCGGCTCGATGCCGGACAGGTCGAACTTGGCCAGCGACTTGTTGAAGCGGGCCTGTTCGCGCTCACCCTGCAGCACGTGCACGGTCACGGCCGACTGGTTGTCCTCGGCGGTGGAGAACACCTGCGAGGCCTTGGTCGGGATGGTGGTGTTCTTCTCGATGATCTTGGTGAACACGCCGCCCATGGTCTCGATGCCCAGCGACAGCGGGGTCACGTCCAGCAGCAGCACGTCCTTGACGTCGCCACCCAGCACGCCGCCCTGGATCGCCGCACCCAGTGCCACGGCTTCGTCCGGGTTGACGTCCTTGCGCGGTTCCTTGCCGAAGAACTCGGTCACCGCCTGCTGCACCTTCGGCATGCGGGTCTGGCCACCGACCAGGATCACTTCGCTGATGTCGCTCGAACGCAGGCCGGCATCATTCAGGGCGACGCGGCACGGCTCGATCGACTTCTTGATCAGGTCTTCCACCAGCGCTTCCAGCTTGGCGCGGGTCAGCTTGATGTTCAGGTGCTTCGGACCCGACGCGTCAGCGGTGACGTACGGCAGGTTCACTTCGGTCTGCTGGGCGCTGGACAGCTCGATCTTGGCGCGCTCGGCAGCGTCCTTCAGGCGCTGCAGGGCCAGCGGATCCTTGCGCAGGTCGATGCCCTGGTCCTTGTTGAACTCTTCAACCAGGTACTCGATGACGCGGTTGTCGAAGTCTTCGCCGCCCAGGAAGGTGTCGCCGTTGGTGGCCAGCACTTCGAACTGCTTTTCGCCGTCGACGTTGGCGATCTCGATCACCGAGACGTCGAAGGTGCCGCCGCCCAGGTCGTACACCACGATCTTGCGATCCTTGTTGTCGCCCTTGTCCAGGCCATAGGCCAGCGCGGCCGCGGTCGGCTCGTTGATGATGCGCTTGACGTCCAGGCCGGCAATGCGGCCGGCGTCCTTGGTCGCCTGGCGCTGGCTGTCGTTGAAGTAGGCCGGCACGGTGATGACCGCTTCGGTGACCTTCTCACCGAGGAAGTCCTCGGCGGTCTTCTTCATCTTTTCCAGCACCTTGGCCGAGATTTCCTGCGGGGCCATCTTCTTGCCGTCGCTGGTCGACACCCAGGCATCGCCATTGTCATGGGCGAGGATGCCGTACGGGACGTGGGCGATGTCCTTCTGCACTTCGGCGTCGGTGAACTTGCGGCCGATCAGGCGCTTCACCGCGTAGAAGGTGTTCTTCGGGTTGGTCACGGCCTGGCGCTTGGCCGAGGCGCCGACCAGGACTTCGCCGTCCTTGGTGTAGGCGACGATCGACGGGGTGGTGCGATCGCCTTCCGAATTCTCGATGACGCGGGCCTTGCCGCCGTCCATGATCGCCACGCACGAGTTGGTGGTGCCGAGGTCGATACCAATGATCTTGCCCATGGGGGAGACTCCTGAGGATGCTTGTTGGGGTCAGTCCGGCCGCTCGGCCGGTGGATGAATACGATGTGGGGGAGGCTCGTGGAACATTCAAGCCATCTCCCGAACGCTGTGTTCAGCGCCTGGAAAACCTTGCCAGGCATGGCCTGGCACGACCGGGGCCGGGCATCACCCGGCCCGGTCAATCAATCGGCGGCCACCACCACCAGCGCCGGCCGCAGCAGGCGCTCGTTGAGCAGGTAGCCCTTCTGGAACACGGTCACCACGCTGCCCGGGGCGGCGCCCGGGGCCGGCACCTGGCTGATGGCCTGGTGGTGTTCCGGGTTGAACGGCTGGCCGGTCGGGTCCAGCAGGACCAGACCGTTGTCGGCGGCCACCTTCAGCAGCTGCTTGTAGGTCAGCTCCAGGCCCTCGCGCAGCGGGTGCGGGTCGCCGCCGGCGGCCTTCAGGCCGGCATCCAGGCTGTCGAACACCGGCAGCAGCTCGCCCAGCAGCTTCTCGTTGGCGAACTTGCGGGCCTGCTCGATGTCACGGGCCACGCGCTTGCGCTGGTTCTCCAGGTCGGCGCGCTCACGCAGCGCATCGGCCTTGATCTGCTCGACTTCGGCGCGCAGGCGCTCCACTTCGTCGTTGACGCCGGCGGCGGCAGCCGCATCAGCGGCACTCTGCTGGGATTCGATATCTGGCTGTTCGTGGTTCATGTCTGGGTCCCTGGCGGTCACTCTCCGCCTCCACCCACCCTAGTGTGGGCGGGATGCTGCGTTTCAAGCGTCGGATGTTCCGGGAGTGCGCCCGGCGGGTGAAAAGGCCGCGCCGAGCACATCGGCGGTGGCCTGCACCAGCGGGATCATGCGGTCGTAGGCCATCCGCTTGGGGCCGATCACGCCCAGCACGCCCAGCACCTGGCCGTTGGCGGTGTACGGGGCGGTGACCAGCGAGACGCCCTGCAGCGGCATCATCCCGGTCTCCTCGCCGATGAAGATGCGCACGCCCGGCGCCTGGATGGTCCGCTCCAGCAGCTGCAGGATCTCGCGCTTGCTGGAGAACAGCTCGAACAGTTCACGCAGGCGCTCCAGGTCGGACAGGTCCTGCACCCCCATCAGGCGGGTCTGGCCAGCCACCAGCATGTCGTCGGCCGCCGGCTGCAGGGCCTGCTCGGCCAGCTCGATGCTGTGCGCCAGCAGCTGCTCCAGCTCGGACCGGGCGTCGCGCAGTTCCAGCAGCAGGCGGGTGCGGATCTCGGCCATCGGCAGGCCGGCGAAATGCGCATTGAGGTAGTTGGCCACCTGCTCCAGCTGGCCCGGCGCAAACTCCTGGCGGGTCTCGATGACCCGGTTCTGCACCTCGTTGTCGGCAAACACCAGGATCGCCAGCACCCGGCGCCCGTCCAGCGCCACGAAATCGATCTGGCGGAAGGCGAACTGCTCGCGCCGCGGCGCGCTGACCACGCCGACGAAGTGGCTCATCGCCGACAGCAGCTCCGAGGCGCTGCCGAGCAGGGCCTGGGTGCTGCCACCGCCGGCCAGTTCCTGGCGCAACCGGGCCAGCTCACCCTCACCCGGCGGCTGCATCTGCAGCAGGCTGTCGACGAACACCCGGTAGCCGTGTGCGGTCGGGACGCGCCCGGCCGAGGTGTGCGGCGAGGCCAGCAGCCCCAGGTCCTCCAGGTCGCCGAGGATGTTGCGGATGGTGGCCGGGCTGACCTCAAGGCCGGCCACGCGCGCCAGCGTCTGCGAGCCGACCGGCTCACCGTCCTGGATGTAACGCGCGATCAGCGTGCGCAGCAGATGGCGCGCACGCGGGGCAAGCTGGTCGGGAGAACCGTGCATGGAATCAACCTGTGAGACACGGACACTAGATAATGGCGGCGCATCACCTTGGCAAGTCATTGGACCTCCCTCGCCCACGTGCTAGCGTTGCGCGGCTGCTGATACCCCCTTACCCATGCTCAGACATCTTTCGATCAAGGATTTTGCCGTCGTCCGCGCCACCGAACTGGAGTTCGGGCCAGGCATGACCGTGGTTTCAGGCGAGACCGGCGCCGGCAAGTCGCTGATGGTCGACGCGCTGGGCTTCCTGTCCGGCCTGCGCGCCGACAGCGGCGTGGTCCGCCACGGCGCCGCGCGCGCCGAGCTTTCGGCCGAGTTCGCGCTGGACCAGCTGCAGGCCGCGCGCCAGTGGCTGGCCGACAACGAGCTGGACGACGAAGAACAATGCCAGCTGCGCCGCGTGATCCGTGCCGACGGCGGTTCGCGGGCGTGGATCAATGGCCGCCCGGTGACCCTGGCCCAGCTGGGCGACCTGGCCTCGTTGCTGGTGGAGATCCACGGCCAGCACGAACAGCAGGCCCTGCTGACGCGCCCGTCACAGCTGGCCCTGCTGGATGCCTATGCCGGCAACGAGAACGAGCGCCGCCAGGTGCGCCGCGCCGCGGCCGCATGGCAGGCACTGGTCGATGAATCGCTGGCGCTGTCGCAACAGGGCGACGTGAGTGACCGGATCGGCTTCCTGGAGCACCAGCTGCACGAACTGGACCGCGAAGACCTGGAGCCGGAGTCGATCGTGGCGCTCGGTGCCAGCCATCGCCGCCAGGCCCACGCCAGCGCCCTGCTGAGCGCCTGCCAGGCCGCCAGCAACCAGCTCAACGGCGATGACGGGAGCTCCGCGCTGGACCTGCTGCAGCAGGTGCGCCACGAGCTGTCGCGCCTGATCGAACACGACCCGCGCCTGGGCGAGGTGGACGGCCTGATCGAGAACGCCTCGATCCAGCTGCATGAAGCCCTGTCGCTGCTGGACCGGGTGCACGACGACCTCGATGCCGACCCGGAGCAGTTCGAAGAGAACGAGCGCCGTCTCGGCCGCCTGCACGACCTGGCCCGCAAGCACCGCGTGCCAATGGACGAGCTGGGCGCGCAGCGCGAGCGCATGCACGCCGAAGTGGAGCAGCTGCGCGGCGCCGACGAACGCCTGCAGCGCCTGGCCGGCGAGATCGACAAGGCCGCCGCCGCCTGGCGTGTGCAGGCCGAGGCGCTGACCGTCAGCCGCCGCAATGCCGCCGCCGAGCTGTCGGCTACCACCACCGGCATCATCGCCGAGCTGGGCATGGGCGGCGGCCAGTTCCTGATCGAGCTGGAACCGCAGGACGCCGGCAAGCCGGACCCGCAGGGCGCCGAACGCGTGGAGTTCCTGGTCGCCGCCAACGCCGGCCAACCGCCGCGCGCCTTGCGCAAGGTCGCCTCGGGCGGTGAACTGTCGCGTATCTCGCTCGCTATCGAAGTGGCCGCGCTGGACCTAGATGCGGTGCCGACCATGGTGTTCGACGAGGTCGACTCCGGCATCGGTGGCGCCGTGGCCGACATTGTCGGCCAGAAGCTGCGCGCCCTCGGCGAGAAGCGCCAGGTGCTGTGCGTGACCCACCTGCCGCAGGTCGCTTCCAAGGGCCATGCCCATTACCGGGTCAGCAAGGCGCCGGTGGAAGGCATGACCCAGAGCGCAGTGGAAAAGCTGGACAGCAAGGCGCGCGAGGAAGAGCTGGCACGCATGCTCGGCGGCGTGGAAGTGAGCAAGGAAGCGCGCGCCGCTGCGCGCAAGCTGCTGGCACATTGAGCCGAGCATAGGCTCGGCTCTACAGCCGCCCCCCCCAAAAAAAACGGAACCGACATGTAGAGCCGAGCCCACGCTCGGCTACGCGCACCGGCGCGGCGCATATCACCCCAACGGCCGCTCCAGATCCACGTTCTCCACCAGGTAATCCAGGAACGCGCGCACCCGCAGCGGCAGGTAGCCGCCCTGCCCCAGGAACACCGCGTGCACCTCTTCCAGGTCACCGGGATTGGCTTCCTCCAGCACCGGCAGCAGGCGTCCGGCAGCGATGTCGGCCTGCACCTGGAACGCTGCCAGCCGTGCCATGCCCAGACCACCCAGCACCAGCTGCCGCAGTGCATCACCGTTGCTGGCGCGGGCATTGCCACTGGGCAGCACCATCCGCTCGCGTCCGTCCTGCAGCAATGGCCAGCCCTGCATCGCCCGGGCATGGCCGATGTCCAGCCGATTGTGCGACTGCAGCTCCTCAGCGTCGCGCGGCAGCCCATGCCGCTGCGCGTAGGCCGGCGCGGCCACGATCATCATCCGCGTCGCGCCCAGCCGCCGCGCCACCAGGCTGGAGCTCTTCAGCGGCCCGGCCCGCACCGCCACATCGGTGCGCTGCTCCAGCAGGTCGATCACCTCGTCGTTGAGGGTCAGGTCCACGCCCACCTGCGGGTTGCGCTCCAGGAACGCCGGCAGCAGCGGCAACAGGAAGTGCTGGCCAAACGGCACGTTGGAATTGACCCGCAGCCGTCCGCGCGGCTCGGCATGTGCGCTGGCGCAGCGTTCGGCCTCCTCCAGGTCGGCCAGCACGCGCAGGCCACGTTCATAGAACGCGCAGCCTTCCGGGGTCAGCTGTAGCTGGCGGGTGGAGCGTTGCAGCAGGCGCGTGCCCAGCCGCTGTTCCAGCCGGGCCACCAGCTTGCTCACCGCCGAGGGCGTCATGTCCAGGGTGCGGGCGGCGGCGGAGAAGCCACCGGTCTCGATCACCCGCACGAACACTTCCAGCTCGCCGGATCGGTTGATGTCTGGTCGCGCCATGGCAATGAATCCAGTTCACAGATGATTATCCATGCGCAGTCTAGTTCACAGATAACCACGGAATCACCATGGTGGTCCCTCCACCCGGGACCGCCCGATGAACCGCTTGAGCCACCTCACCGCCACCGCCCTGCTCGCCCTGTCCGGTGTCGCCAGTGCCGCATCCGCCCCGCACTGGGTTGCCAGCTGGCAGGCCAGCCCGCAACCGGTCTGGGGCGCGGATTTTCTGTTCCCGACCCTGGTCCCGGCCACGTTGCATGACCAGACCTTCCGCCAGACCGCGCGCATCAGCCTGGGCGGGCCCCGGCTGCGGGTGCGGCTGAGCAATGCCTACGGCACCCAGCCGCTGCGGATCGGGGCGGCCAGCGTGGCCGCACGTGCGGGAGCCACCCCGCAGCCGCTCAGTTTCGACGGCCAGCCCGGGGTGCTGATCGGCCCCGGGCAGGAACGGCTGAGCGACCCGCTGCCACTGGTCACGGATGACCGGCAGGCACTGCAGGTCAGTGTCTTCGTGCCGGGGCCGACGCCGGTGCAGACGTTCCATTGGGAAGGCCGCCAGACCAGTTGGACTGCGCCCGGCGACCAGAGCAGGGCCCAGGCTCTGAGCGCGGCCAGCAGCACCACTGCCCGCCTGTTCCTGGCCGGCATCGAGGTCGAGGCCGCCGCCAGCGCACGTAGCGTGGTGGTGATCGGCGACTCGATCACCGACGGCGCCACCGCCAGCCTCGACCAGGACCAGCGCTGGACCGACCACCTGGCCGCGCGTCTGGCGCCACGGGGCATCGCCGTGGTCAACGCCGGTATATCCGGGGGGCGGCTGCTGCGCGACGGCATGGGTGAGTCGGTTCTGGCCCGCTTGCAGCGCGATGCACTGGATCAGCCCGGCGTGGCCAGTGTGATCGTGCTGATCGGCATCAACGACATCAGCTGGCCTGGCACCGCGTTCGCCCGCAACCAGGCCCGGCCCACGCTGGCCGAACTGCAGGCGGGGTATCGCGCCCTGGCCGAACAGGCCCGCCGCCAAGGCGTTCGGATCGTGGGCGTCACGCTGGCACCGTTCGCCGGCGCCCTGCCCGGCACTCCGCTGGATGACTACTTCCACCCGGACAAGGATGTCCTGCGCCGGCAGCTCAATGCGTGGCTGCGCACGGACAGCCCTTTTGACGCGGTGATCGACCTGGACGCCGCGCTGCGGGACCCAGCCGATCCGTCACAGATGGCGGCCGCCTACGACTCCGGCGATCACCTGCACCCAGGCGATGCGGGCAACCGGGCCATGGCCGAGGCGGTCGATCTTGAGGTGCTCATGGGGCCATCCACGCATGGCGTGGATCTACCGTAAGCAACGAAAAACCCCGGGCAAGCCCGGGGTTTCGTCGCACTACGGCTGGCCGGAACGGCTTACTTGCGCTTTTTGCGCACGTACAGCACCAGCGAGTGCTCTTCCAGCTCGTAGCCGTGATCTGCCGCGATCTTGCGCTGCAGCTCCTCGATCTCGTGGCTCTCGAACTCGATGATCTTGCCGCTGTCCACGTCGACCATGTGGTCATGGTGGCCGCCACGGTCCAGCTCGTAGACGGCCTGGCCGCCTTCGAAATTGTGCTTGAGCACGAGGCCGGCGGCCTCGAACTGGGTCAACACCCGGTAGACCGTCGCCAGGCCGATCTCGTCGCCATGCTCGAGCAGCTGGCGGTAGATATCTTCGGCGGTCATGTGGTGCTGGGCATTGCGCTGTTCAAGCAGCGCCAGGATCCGCATCCGTGGATGGGTCACCTTCAGGCCGACTTTTCGCAGGTCGTGGGTTTCCATAGGTCTCCGTTCATTGGCGATTTAGCGCCAGCTGCCTCGGATTGGGTCGCGGTGGCACGCCGGGAGTGTATCATCGGTTTGATTTCCCCAACCGCCAGTCCCGATGCGCAATCTCCTGTTGGTCGCCGCCGTCGCCCTGTCCACCACCGGGTGCGGCATCATCTACAAGCAACCCATCTATCAGGGCAACCTGATCCGGGAAGATGCCGTGGCCAAGCTGCAGGTCGGGCAGAGCAAGCAGCAGGTCACTGCGCTGCTGGGCACCCCGTCCATTCCGGACCCGTTCCACGCCCAGCGCTGGGACTACACCTCCAGCCAGCGCGTGAACCGCCTGGGCCGTACCGAGGTGAAGAACTTCACCGTGTTCTTCGACAATGACAACGTGACCCGCTGGGAAGGCGATTACTTCCCGGGTAACGACAAGGCCCTGGCCCAGCAGACCGTGCGCCAGTTCGGCCGCAATCTGCCGAAGGACAAGAAGAAGAAGGGTCGCTGACGCCCCCTGCCCGTCCGCACGGACGGGCGGCAGGAATCAACCGCCGAGCGCGCGACGTCGGCGGTTGTCCTTGGGGTCGGCCTGCAACGGGCGTAGCAGCTCGATGCGGTCGCCATCCAGCAGTACCTGCTGCGGGCGAGCCAGTACCCCATGCACGGCCGCCGCCGGGCAGCCGGCACTGCCTTCCAGCGCAGCAGCGGCAATGGCCTCGGCCACGGTCGCGCCCTCGTCCAGCTGCAACCGGCGCGAGAGCACCCGCTGCGGCCAGGCCAGCACCACCTCGACCTCGATCATTGCTCAGGCCTCGTCGGCAACGCGGATGAAGTCGTTGACCATGCGGTCGGCCAGGCTCTGGAAGCCCAACGCCAGCGCCGGCCCCAGCAGGCGCGAACTGGGCTCGAAGTCCAGGGTCAGGGTGACTTTGCAGGCATCTTCGGCCAGCGCATGGAACTCCCAGCGGCCATGCAGCTGCTTGAACGGGCCATCGCGCAGCTGCATGTCGATGCTGTGCGGGCGCTGCAGGGTGTTTTCAGTCTGGAACCAGGTGCTGAACGAGCCCAGGCCCAGATCCAGGCGCGCTACCAGTCGGTCCTCGCCCTGCTCCAGGATCTGGGCAGCCGAACACCAGCGGAAACGGCGCGGATAGGCCTGGACATCATTGACCAGGTCGAACATGCGCGCGGCCGAATGTTCGACCAGGGCGCTGCGGCGGATAGTAGGCATGAATACAGGACGTTTCGGCAATCGACCGGGCGGGCCCGAATCGGAGACAATACGGAAATGAGCAAGAACAGCGGCAAGGATAAAGCAAAGAGCGCGACGGCCAACAAAACCATCGCGTTGAACAAGCGTGCCCGCCACGAGTACCACATCGAAGACCGCTTCGAAGCCGGCCTGGCCCTGCAGGGCTGGGAGGTGAAGTCGATCCGTGCTGGCCGCGGCAACATCGTCGACGCCTACGCCTACGTGAAGGATGGTGAGATCTTCCTGATCGGCGCGCAGATCACGCCGTTGATCCAGGCCTCGACCCATGTCGTGGCCAACGACCGGCGCGATCGCAAGCTGCTGCTGCACCGGAGCGAGATCGACAAGCTGGTTGGCAAGGTCGAGCGCGATGGCTACACGATCGTGCCCACCGCGATGTACTGGAGCAAGAACAAGATCAAGCTCGAAGTCGCGCTGGCCAAGGGCAAGCAGACCCACGACAAGCGCGATGCCGCCAAGGACCGCGACTGGGCGATCGAGAAGCAGCGTGTCATGCGTCGCGGCAACCGCGACGCGTAAGGCGGTTGCGCATCACCCTGTAGGGTTGAGCCATGCTCGACTGCTTTGGCTTTCTGTAAAGCCGAGCCACGCTCGGCTTCGGAAAGAAGAGCAGCCGAGCGCAGGCTCGGCTCTACAAGACGCTGGTCACCCCGCCAGCATGCCCTGCCTGCGCACCCGCGGCGCCAGTGCCGCGTGCATCACCGCCAGGTGCATCACCACTGCCAGCTCCGGCGCGTAACGATCATCGCCCGAGCGCCACTGCTGGGCCAGCTGTGCGGCATCAGCCGGCAGCAACGCCAGCAGCTGGGCATCGTCCAGCGCGTCGGCCGCGCCCTGCAGCTGGCGGGCCATCTGTCGCGACTGCCACACGTGCACACCAATGCTCAGGCTGGCCAGCGACATCAGCACCACGGCCAGCCCGTGCTCGAACCACTGCGACAGCACTTCCGGCCCCCACAACAGGGCCGCCAGCACCGCCAGGCCCGGCAGGCGCCACCCCAGCCAATGGATGCGACCACGCTGCGACCAGTGCACCACCACCGCGCTGGCGACCAGTGCCGCAGCGGCCGTGGCCGGCAACTCGGTCACCCAGGTGGCCGCCAGCAGCACCGCCAGCACCGCCCATACCCAGCCCGGCGGCAACGCGCGTCGCTGGTAATCGGCACCGACCGGTCCGATCAGCTGCCGCAGGCTGCGTTGTTGGCTTGCATCGGTCACCCACCGTCTCCGTGTCTGTCCTGGCCTGGATGGTCGTCGCCAGTGTGTCGCAAATTCGTGCCCACGAAGTTAGCAATCCGCTATGACAGACGCTCTACAACAAGTTGCGGATTGACAGGACGCGCGACTCGCCCGCAGCACTCACCCGCCGACAGATCCTTGCTGAGGAACACCCTGCATGTGCCGACCGGATCGCATGGCACCCGGCCGAACACGACCCATCCATGCTTCACATAGAAGTCGGGCGCCTGGAAGCTGAGGGTGTACAGCACGCCGGAACGGCAACCACGACGCCGTGCTTCATCCTCTGCAGCCTTCAGCACGCGCGATCCCAGCCCGTTGCCGCGATAGGCCGCTGGCAGATGGAACAGATCCACGAACCACAGGCCCAGTGAAGTTCGCCCGGTAAGCCCCCCCACCACCTCGCCACTGGCCGGATCGGTGACCAGCACCGCGAGTGTGCGCCGATCGGCGTAACCGGCAGCGTCAAGATTGAACTGATCCAAGCCAGTGCCAATCACCTCCAGCGCTTCGTCGCTGGGTGCATCCGTTACTGCAACGTCAAGCGCCATGGCGTCCTTCCAACGGTTCCACCTCAGGATTCTGGATGCTATCAAGCCTGCCCGCCCCTACGCCGGCCCGCTTCAACCTTCGGCGCTATTGCGGCCTGACTTGAGCACAGACCGATGCCGCTGCCTTCAACAACGGATCAGCCTGCAGCCCTGGTGCAGGACCTGTTGCCGGGAACGCTGCCGCGAGGGCCTTCGCCGCTAGGTCTGCATGTGGCTGGATGTACCAGGACGATTCAGCCGACAACATGCCACCGCGCAGCTCATGCTCAAACCGATACTGCCCCAGTAGATCGCCAAGGGCTCTTCTCTGCGCCAGCGAACAGCCGGTCGACAAGCACGGCCGTAGCCTCATGATCCTGTGCCAAGGCAGAAGTGCGCCGGCGGAAGCCTGCGTAGGCGCCGAACAGTGCGGGGTCCCGTTCGTCCAGACCAAAGCGCTGCTGCCAGGCGTTCTTGTAGAGCGACGAGGTGTATCCCGGCAACCAATCCGGCAGGTTGTCGAGCAGGTTGAACAGGTCCAGCAAAGGGCTGTAGCCCACCTCCGCCGTCGGGCGCGGGGAATCGGTCGCTGCGGCGGGCCACGCCTGCATCGCCAGAACGGCTACGGCAAGCGCACCTGCCCATTCCAGCCACATCCTGCCGGGGCAGACGGAAACGACCATGAGACCCCGTGGAGTAGCGCCCAGAAATTCGAGCACGGCGTCCCGAGGGATGGCAACGCGCCAAACAGCAGGGGCCGGACGGTCACCCGCGTGACTGTTCTGGCAGCCGACCTCCGATCGGCAAACGCTCGCGTCTGCAATGACATTACTCCCCCCGGTCAATGAACAGAGCCGCGAGCCCGCGTGAAATACAGGAAAACAGACACCACCGACGACAAGAAGCTTGCCATATAGAGCAAGCCAGCCAGAACTGCAACAGGGATGTACAAATTAAAGTAAGGCGCGCTGTTTACAGCAAAAAAGGCCGCAAAGATTGGGGCGACAGACAAAAGCACCAACGCCGAAACGCTGGCGAAATATGCCCACCCCTGCCGGAAGCGGGCAAGAGCGGGCATTGACATTGTCAAGACTGTCAAATGAAATAGAATCAGAACAACGAAAGTTTGCATACAAACCTTATTTCAATCCCGCAATACTGCGCATACTGTTATAGCTACTCATTACAGCACCCGGGTCCATTGCCCCGACCTTGCTCGAATAAGCTTGGAGCAATGCGGCCGACCTCTCGTCACCCAAATCACCGGCAACTGCGATTGAAGCGGCAATAGGGAATTCCATCCCGCCAGTCACAGCGCTGGTCCGTCCAAACAAGTATGCAGCGAAGGGGCTGGGATGAAATTTGAGAATATCGGCAGCAGAAACCTGTGTATCAATCGCCAATTTCTGATATTCATCACGAGCAGCGGGCGAAGCCTGGAAAACCTCACTAATATTTTCAGCTCCAGAAGATGACACCAAGCTCTCAAGCTTAAACATCCCCCTATCGACATAAAAGGCTTTCGCCTTAACATCCCCCTGTCGAGCCCTATTGAGAAGCTCATCGTCCGTGAGATTTTTCGCGTCCAACCATTCTTTGGCAGAGGGGAAACCCAAAGCCTCTACCTCACGCATCGACCTTCCCTCTAGACCTGCGAAAATTCCATTGTATCGGATCGAGAGATCGGCCAAATATTCACGTTGCTCCGCAGATAGTGAAGAGTCACCATCCCACTTGAAAGTAGAGTTCCCGCTCTCCCCAAGCAATTTTTCAGATCCAGACCCAGAATCACTGGGACGCAGCTCAGCCTTGCTAGCTACCTGCTCCGCCGGCGGCCCACAAGCAATTAAAAGACCTGCTGATATCACTGAAACAATAGCGAACTTCGCGCCAAATTTAATGCTCATGGTGCACATCCATTTGCTTTCATGTCATGGACCCAGGCAGCACAAGTATTCTCACTAACCGCCTTTGCGTACGCTTCGTTTGATCCATTCGTAGTCGATACGGCCCCGTGATACATTCCTGCATAACCCATGCAAATATTGAAAGAGTCGGGATTCGACTGCCCTGAACAAGCGGACTCCATCGCTCCTCGGAATTGAACATCACAGGTACCTCGATGCATCGCACTGCCCCAACAGGCATCATGGCCATTACATGCAGCGAGAAAACTCACACCTGCAAACGGGGCATTCAGATCCCCCGAATAAGTTGACGAATTGGATTGCGAAAGCGCGCGCCCCAGAAACCAATTTGCACGAGGCCCAGTGCCACACCCATTTGGCACCCATCCAGGACTGAATCCAGGCACAGACGGTGGGGACCCGTAATCACAGTTTGCGGGGCGGCTTGCGCGCATCGCCCTGCAGACTTGCTGCTGATCGAGTTCCGGCAGCTCATCAGGATATCGTGCATGCTCCTCTAGAAACCGCTGATTGGCTGCGAATGACTCCTGATTCACTGCACCAGCACATGCGGTTCCGAGACAGCTAAACTGTCACCCTCCCACTTTTGGCGCTGTGACCCTAACCGGCGGCAGAGTGACCGTCTGGGAGTAAGCAGAAAAAAATACCGCGCTCGCCACCACTGCCAGCAATATACCTTTGCCCTTCATATGCACTCCTTTGCTTTAGTAGGCCCTCTTTAACATCCAGAACTCTAAGAACTCTCCTTGGATCAATTGCTACCTTGCCTTCTCCACCAACAGCTGAACTCTTATCAATCCTGAACAATCGTGTCAACACGTGATTGGTGTAGCGGCCCTTCCATGCATGCTTTCGTCCCGTGGCTGCGATCCCCGAAGATGTCCCATCGATCCTGGCAGCCTGCCGCGAGGACCAGGTCCGTAATTACTGCCTGTTCAACTTCGCAACGGGTCTGCGCACCTCGGAAATGATCGGTCTCTGTTAGTCGGACGTCGATTGGCGCAAGGGCACGGCCAATATCCGACGCGACTGGGTCATGGGCAAGACGAAGGCCCCAAAGACCTAGCCCGGCATGTGTGAGGCGCAGCTGCTGCAGCCGACGATCGACGCCCTGAAGGCCCAGCGCACCCATACCGCCACCGTCGACGGATTCGTCCCCCACGACCCCAGGAGCAGTTCCACGCTCAGCGTCGGCGACAACGTGATGTGGGTGACCCGGCAGATGGAGCACCGGGACTGGACGATCACAGCCAAGAAGTATGGCCGATGGTCCCATCGATGGTTCCCGACGCCGGCGCCAGGGCGGCGGCTATCTGGGATCCGCTGAGGGCCCTCGTCAGCCCGGTGCTGGACACCGGTACCGAGGACTGAACAGCTCAGGCGCCTCGCAGTTGCGGGCGTGACTGTTCAGGAAGATTGCCGTAACATCCGTCTCGTTGGGCAGGGTCAGTGTCAGCTTTTTTTGCCGGCATTGGCCCCAAAGCCTTGCAATGCTTGAAGAAACCGGGGGTGCATTGGTTTCGACGGGGGTTGTGAAGTCGCCTGGCGCATGCCGAGGGGGTAGCTTTCCTCGTAAATCCAGCTGCAAAACTCTAGTTGCCAACGACGACAACTACGCTCCGGTCGCTCTCGCAGCCTAAAAACTGCGGTGCGTGACCTTCTGCCGACTTAGGCGGAGCCTCGAAACTGCTTGTGTCCATGCTCGCAGCGTAGAGTCATTATCATGGAATCGCGCTGGGCGGCTGCCTGTCAGTCCGGCACTAGAACACAACAGGCTGGTTCCCGGGTGCGCTTTGCACACCGTGCTGCTCGGGGATGAGATTCAACGGTGAGCTAAGCATGTAGTGCTGGGGATGGAGTGCCTTCGGACGGCGGTTCAATTCCGCCCACCTCCACCAACGAACGGTTCGTCAAGGACCGGAGAAGCCCGGAAATTCCACCAACGTGGGTTTCCGGGCTTTTTTATTGCCCGCCTCGCCTCGCCGCGGAGTTCACCGCCCAGGCGCAGTCGCGATTCGATGCCGTCAAGCAATGTCGACACCGCGCATCTTCTCTCACCTTCGACATCACTAAATCACTTCAGAATTTTCCCAGCCTCCCATTGGGGGGGATGTGTCCGCGAAGCCGTTCGTCCCTGGTCGCCATCAAGAGGAGACCACGGAGCACCCGCACCCTTCACATGAAGCCGCGCCCGAGGGGCACGGCCTGTTCGACACATCTTTCACAAAGGAACTGTATCCATGCGTACGTCGCTTCGGGTTTCCCTTGCCAGCGCCATCACCCTGGTTCTGGCCAGTGCCCCCGCCTTCGCCCAACCCACCGAACGGGTATGGACGCGAGGCATGGCCAGCAACGAGCAGTACAGCAGTTTCATCGTCAAGTACCGGGACGGCAGCAGCAAGCGCGTTTCGGCCACCACCGCACAGGATGCGCTGAAGAAGCGCCTCGGCATCCAGCAACGCAGCAAGCGCTCGATCGGCGCTGCGCCGGCCCCAGCCGTGACCCACCAGCGCCGCATGGGCGGTGGCGCCGACGTTGTCACCACGGACAAGGCACTGGATCTTCCGGAAGCGCAGATCCTGATGCAGCGCATCGCCGACGATCCGGACGTCGAGTATGTGCAGCCGAACTACATGATGAGCGCGTTCGCCACACCGAACGATCCGCGCTACGGCGAGCAGTGGCACTACAGCAATCCGACCAGTGGTGCGCGCCTGCCGGCCGCGTGGGACCGCTCCACCGGCCAGGGTGTGGTGGTGGCTGTGGTCGATTCGGGGTATCTGAACAACAACGACCTGCAGGCGAACCTGTTGCCGGGTTACGACATGATCTCGTCCACCCGCCCGTTCAGCGATTGGCAGTGCATCATCGGGGGAATGAATCCCGGCTGTGGTGGCTCCGACGATGGCGACGGACGCGACGCCGATGCCTTCGATGCCTCGGGCATTGCACACGGCACCCACGTCGCTGGGACGGTCGCGGCGGTGACCAACAACCAGATCGGCGTCGCCGGCGTGGCCTACAACGCGAAAGTGGTGCCGGTACGCGTACTCGGCAACCAGGGCAATGGCGGTTCCGCCGACATCATCGACGGCATGCTCTGGAGTGCGGGTATCAACGTGCCCAATGTCCCGGCCAATGCCAACCCGGCTGAAGTCATCAATCTCAGCCTGGGCGGCCGCCGGGCCTGTTCGCCGGCCGAGCAGGATGCAATCGACGACATCACCGCGCAGGGCACGATCGTGGTGGTCGCCGCCGGCAACAGCAATCTGGATGTGTCCGAGTTTGCTCCGGCGAACTGCAAGGGCGTGATTGCGGTTGCCGCCAACGACCAGGGCGGTCGTCGTGCGTTCTACTCCAACTACGGCGCAGGCATCCACATCACCGCACCCGGTGGTGAAACCTGGTCCTGCCGTGCGTCGGTAGGCGAGTTCCTGCCATTGGCTACGCCGCCGAGCCAGAGCAACTGCGCACCGACCCGCCAGCATCCGGCACAGGGCATCCTGTCCACCGTGGGCAACAACGCCTTCGACTTCATGTCCGGCACCTCGATGGCGGCGCCGCACGTCGCCGGCATCGTCGCGCTGATGCAGGCGGTGGCGCCGGTGCCCAAGACCACCGACCAGGTCAAGGACATCCTGCGTCGCACTGCGCGCCCGATCGCCGCAGCAAACTGCCCGGGGGGTTGCGGGCCAGGCATTGTCGACGCCGCAGAAGCGGTGAAGGCGGCCAGCAACTGATGGCATGGCGCAGCGGCCCCGCAAGGTCGCTGCGCCTTCGTCGCGCATCCGATCTGTACACGCAGGCAACATCAGCAGGCCCATAATCCGGTTCCGCGCCCGGTGCCGGGCGCGCTGCTCCGTCACGTACAGAAGGACCTGCAATGAGAACCAGAAACACCGCGTTCGCCGTGGTCATGACCGCTCTGGCCGCGAGCTCGGCTACCCACGCAGCCCCGCCGCCTGCCATCGCCCCCGCCGGCACCGCAACGCTGGAGGCCCTGCTGGCCTGCAAGGCAGGTTCGAACTTCAGCGAAGCCGAGGCCATCGATGCCCTGCAGGCAGCCGGCCTGGCCAGGAAGCCTGGCGGCACGTTCGAGCCGGAAACCACGCCAGTCGCCCTGTTCGGCGGTACCGTCACCCATGCCGATGTGAATGTCGCCGAGGGCGAGAAGAGCGTCTTCGTCTACTTGAACGGTGTCGATCCGAAGCGCCTCGCCAAGACCTGGTCGGTGACCACGGTCAACGAATACGCCAACACCGAAGAGCCCTCGTACGTGAAGCGCATCGACAAGCGCCACACCCTGCACGTGATTGCCGGTGACGATTACGAAGGTTATTCCGCCGCCGTGAAGTGCCAGATCGCGCCGTAACGGCCTGACCCGCGCTACAGCCAGCGTCGTACTCGCTGGCGGAAGGCTGCGTACGCCCCAGGAAAGCGGGCCGACAGTGCCCGCTCTTCCGGTACGATCTGCCACCGGTTGATGTACAGCACGAACAGCGGCACAGCCAGCAGTGCGGCCAGGTTCTGCAGGTACAGCATGGCACCTGCCAGGACAGTGGCCTGCCCCAGATACATCGGGTTGCGCGTGTAGCGGTACACGCCGTGCGTGACCAGCACGCTCGACGCCGCCGGCCGCAAGGGGTTGACCGTGGTGCCCACGCGCCGGAAGGCCAGCTTCGGCAGCAGGTTCAAGACCACGCCGAAGACCATCACCAGACCCGCAAGCAACTCAGGCATCGGTAGCTGCAACGCCCCGCCCGGCTGCCATCGGCTGCCCATATAACCGATGGCGGCACACAACAGCATCGCAAGAGGCGGAGGAACACGGGTCTCAAGCCATCGCATCGCAGCCCCGCGTTCATCCTGTTCACCCCAGTGTCACACGGAAATGCCTGAATCGCCCGGTTGGCGGCACTTCCGCACTCCAAACCGACCGCCCGGTATCTTCCGCTTTGACATGCCGACCGCTAGAGTGGCGCCACCGCGCAGGAGGATCGTATGGCAACCACGGGCTTGGGCTTCATCGGCCGCACGACCCTCATCATCACCGTGTTGCTCACCCTGGGCGGCTGCGCCACGTTGCGCCAGTTCGGGCCGTCGGTGCAGGTGGCCTCGGTCAGCCCCGGCCAGTACATCGCCCTGAAGCGCGGCGACATCCTCACCACCGGCAAGCTCAGTTCGGCCACCATGGAAACCCTGCGCGTGGCCGGTCTCGACGAAGGCGTCTGCGCCAAGCCTGGCCTGCCCTGCATCGAGGCCATGGAAGGCAGCATCGTGGTGCGCGAGGAGGACAAGCGCTCAAGCCTGGCCGAGCTCTGGCTGCAGTATGCGATGACCCTGCCCGCGCCCAAGCGCGAGTACTCCACCTCCGGCCGTGCCAAGAGTGCGATCACCGAACTGGATGCCGACTTCCAGCCGCGCCTGGACGCGTGGATGCAGGTCGCGCGGCAGGCCTACGCCTACCTGTTCTTCACCGAGCGAACGGCCAACCAGCGCGGTTTCGAAGACCGCCAGACCCAGGTGCGCGACTACTACAACCTGGCCGTGCAGGAAGCCTCGGTGCAGTTGTACAACGCGTATGCCACCGGGCGCGTGCACAGCCAGGCCAGTCATTTCCAGCTGGGCCGCTGGACCTTCGTGCTGGCACCTTCAGGCGAGGCATCGCCGCTGGATACGCGTACCCCCACCGAACTGGTACCGGCGGCCTCGCTGTCGTTCACCGGCACGCTGCGCAGCGTGCATCGCCGCGATGGCTTCGGTGCCGAACTGGTGGCCGTGATGGAGGATCCGGCCGCCACCACCGCCACCACCGCCACCACGCCGCCGGCCACAACACCCGCCGCGCAGGCCGCCACACCGGTGACGCAGAGCTGGAGCGAGATGCCGTCGCCATCGATGACGGTACTGCTGCGCTTCTCCGGAAAGAACCTGTGGGAAGTGCTGCACGACGACGAGCCGGAACTGGAGATCCACGATCCCTACCAGGTCACGGAAGTCACCCTGCATGGGCAGCAGGTGCCATTGGCCGCGAACTTCACCGCAGGCTACGCATTGTGGCTGGCGCGCTCCAACTTCAGCCACCAGTCGCTGCGCTCGCTGTTCGGCGGCAAGGGCGGCATCGACACGCCGCATCTGTACATGATGCAGCCCTACGATCCGAACCGCCGCGTGCTGCTGATGATCCATGGCCTGGCCAGCAGTCCGGAAGCCTGGGTCAACGTCGCCAACGAGCTGATGCGCGACGACGAGATCCGCCAGGACTTCCAGGTCTGGCAGTTCTACTACCCCACCAACATGCCCATCGCGATGAGCCACGATTCGATGCGCCACACGCTGGATGAGGTGTTCAAGCATTTCGACCCCAGCGGCAAGGCGCAGGCTTCGCATGACATGGTGCTGGTCGGGCATAGCATGGGTGGGGTGATCGCGCGGCTGATGATCTCCTCTTCCGGCGATCATCTGGTCGACACCCTGCTGGAGACTGCGCAGATGACGCCGGCACAGCGTGAACTGCTGCGTACCAAGGGCGCACCGGTACTGACCTTCCTGCCGGAGCCGGAAGTATCGCGCGTGGTATTCATCGCCACGCCACACCGCGGCACCGATGTGGCGGGCACCCGCCTGGGCCGCTGGATCGGTCGCCTGGTGCGGTTGCCGCTGACCGTGCTGGAAGACGTCGCCACCATCGCCAACGACGGCCAGATCGATCGCAACGACGGCAAGCACGGCTACCAGATGAACAGCATCCAGAATCTGGACAAGGACGATCCCTTCGTCCGCGCCGTGGCCGACCTGCCGATGTCGCCGAAGGTGCACTACCACTCGATCATCGCGCGGGCCAAGGCCGATGGTCCGCTGGAAAAGACCGACGACGGGCTGGTGCCCTACTGGAGCTCGCACCTGCCGCACGCGGATTCGGAGAAGGTGATCGTGTCCGGGCACAGCGTGCAGGAAGCCACGCCGGCCATCGTCGAACTGCGGCGGATCCTGCATGAAGACATGCAGGAACACGACCGGCAGAACAAGTAACGCACAGCGTGGCGGCATCACGGCAGCGGTATCCGGGCTGACCGGGACACCGCCACCGCGGCAAGACCGGGAAACTCAGCCTTGTCCGTCGGACGCAGCTTCGGTGATCAGTTCGGCCACCGCTACCGGCTGCGATGCCAGCGATGCATGACTGGCATCCAGCGTGATGCTGGCACGTGGCTGCATGCGCGCCGCCATGCGCCGCTGGTTGTCAGGGTGAATCATGTGGTCAGCGCTGGAGACCTGGTACCAGCTCGGCTTGTGCCGCCACGCCGGATCACTGACGGCATCACCGAACGTGCTCGCCAGCGGCGCCTTCTGGGTGACCGCCATCACCCGCGCCTCGTCGGCCTGCAGGTCCTGGCAGAAACTCTCGTGGAATTTGCCGGGTTGCAGCCACAGGTAGCCGTCGCTGTCCGGCGCCAGATTGGCCGCCGCCTGCGGCAGCTGTTGCTGGGTGATGCCGCCAGGGCTCTCGCCCGCATCCGGCGCGAACGCGGCGATGAAGACCAGGCCGGTCACGTTGGGTTCGTTTCCGGCTTCGGAGATCACCGCGCCCCCATACGAATGGCCGACCAGCAGCACCGGCCCCGCAACCTGGCGGATCATGCGCCGGGTCCGCTCCGCGTCGTCGGCCAGCGACGTCAACGGCAGCTCCACGGCATGCAGATCGTGGAAGCCCCGGCGATCAAGCTCCAGGATCACCTTGGCCCAATGCGCGGCGCCGCCCCAGAAACCATGAACCAGAATGATGCTTGGCTTGCTCATCTTGCAGAACTCCTCACTTGGATGGGATCGTTGCCCGACAGCCATCAGCGCTGCCTGAAGCCACCCGACCAGACTACGGATCGCCCCTGCCAGCGGCGATGCACGAACTCCTGAAAACCATGCCAAGGCTCCACACCACCGAATCGCTTCAGGCCGGCTCCGACGCCTTGTTTGCGATCTTCCAGGCCTCGCGCATGCACGGCGGCGACATCACCCGCCACGTCGTGCAGCCCGGTGGATCCCGCATCATTGCCGAGGGGCGCGGCTGCTTCCATTTCATCGAACAGAGCACGGCACGCCTGCATGCGGATGCCGCGGTGGTGCCCCTGCAGACCGGCGAGCTGCTGTTGATGCCGCATGGCCGGACACATCGCATCGACTGTGCCGGCGACGCCCCGCAACCTGCCCATCTGACCACGGCATCCTTTGGATTTGATGGCCCGGGCAGCCAGCTGCTGCTTGATGCCCTGCCCGGCTGGCTGCATGTTCCCGGGGTTGACCGGATGCCGAACGGATTTCCCGCCAGCTCAGCCGATTGGGTGGCGGTAACCCTGGGCGCAATCCAGGTTGAAGCGGCCCGGCCCACGCTGGGTAGTGGGCTGATGCTGTCACGCCTGCTGGACCTGTTGTTTGTCTGGACGCTGCGCTACTGGCTGGGAACCTCCAGCCCCCACAACTGCCAGCGTCTGCACGCACTGGCCGACCCATTGATCGGGCGGGCACTGGCGTTGATGCAGGCACACCCCGCACAGGCATGGACGGTCGAGTCCCTGGCGGCAAGCCTGAATCAGTCCCGCTCGAACTTCGCGCAGCGGTTCAGCCTGGCCACCGGCATGTCACCGATGCGTTATCTCGCTGGATCGCGATTGCAGCTGGCCGCGGAGCTGCTGCGCAGCGGAAACCGGCGGGTTTCGCAGATCGCCGGAGACGTCGGGTATCTCTCCGAACCAGCATTCAGCCGTGCGTTCCGCCGTGCTTTCGGCATGAGCCCGAATGCCTGGCGTCAACAGATGGCAGCGTCGCGCGAATGAGGGGAAAACCCTCATCGCGCCTGCGCATCAGCCCTTCTATGCTGGCTCCACTACCCCACTGGAGGTCCGCATGAACACGCAAGAGCCCAGCCGCCATCCCAGCCCCGATCCGGCCGAGCGCGACGCCTTCTTCCCGTCTCCGTACTCGCTGTCACAGTTCACGTCGGCGAAGAGCGACCTGTCCGGTGCCGACTATCCCGACGCGCGCCGCGACGGCCGCTGGAAGGTGCTGATGATCGCTGCGGACGAACGCTATCTGCCCACTGCCAACGGCCACCTGTTCTCCACCGGCAACCATCCGGTGGAAACCCTGCTGCCGATGTACCACCTGGACAAAGCCGGCTTCGACATCGATGTGGCCACGCTGTCCGGCAACGCCGCGAAGTTCGAGTGGTGGGCGTTCCCGCGCGAGGACAAGGAGATCGGCGGACTGTACGACCGCTACGAGGCCCGCTTCCGCCAGCCACTGCCGTTGGATGAGGTGGTGGCAGGCCTCGATGCCGCATCGGATTATGCAGCCGTGTTCATTCCCGGTGGCCATGGCGCCCTTATCGGATTGCCGCAGAGTCGCGCGGTAAAGGCAGCCCTGCGCTGGGCGATGGCCGAGCAACGCCACATCATCACCCTCTGCCATGGTCCGGCCGCGTTGCTGGCCGCAGGCGTCGACGAGGCCGACGGTGGTTCGCTGTTCCGCGGCTACCGCATCTGTGCCTTCCCCGATGCAATGGACCGGCAGACGCCGGAGATCGGCTACATGCCCGGGCAGCTGCCGTGGTTCTTCGGTGAACGCCTGGCGCAGCAGGGCGTGCAGATCGTCAATGACGGCATCGATGGCAGCGTGCTGCAGGACCGCCTGCTGCTGACCGGCGACAGCCCGCTGGCCGGCAATGCGCTGGGCAAGCTGGCCGCGCGCACGCTGCTCGACGCACTGGCCGGACGCTGACCGGGATGGGCGATCTGGTGCAGGCGTTGCTGGAACTGGAACGCGCTCGCTCACTGAGTGCGGTGGGCGCGGTACTGCGCAGCATCTCTGCACCGCTCGGCTACGACCGCGTGCTGGTGTTCGCCACCGGCACGGGGTTGGAGCGCGGTACCCAGCGCGTGTACTGGATCGAGGGCGACTGGTTCGGCGACGGCAGCAGTACCGACCTCGCGCGCTACCTGCACGCCTGTCCGGTCAATCGCCACGTGCTGGACAGTGACGCGCCGTTCTTCTGGAGCAAGCGCCAGGGCGTTCGCGGCGAACGCTATCAGGTGGTGAAGCAGCCTCGTGGTGAAGGCCTGCACGGCCTGCAGGTGCCGGTGTTCGGCACCACCGGCCTGGAAGGCGCGATCAGTTTTGCCGGGACAGCGATCGATGCATCGGCCAGCGCGCGGCTGCTGCTGGATGCTGCTGCAGCTGCAGCATTCCGTGCCGCACGCCGGCTTGCAGAGACACCCAGCGAACTTTCCGGAAGTACGTTGAGCACGCGCGAACGCGAGGTGCTGCGCTGGGTCGCCGCCGGCCGTCGCCAGGCGGAGATCGCGGCCACGCTGGGGCTGTCCGCACGTACGGTTGAAAACCATCTGCGTCGCGCGCGCCAGCGCCTAGGCGTGGCAACCACCGCGCAGGCAGTGCGTGCTGCCAGCCGCCGCGGTGAGATCGAAGACTGATCGCAGCAAGGCACTTCCGGCGGTCGGGTTCACGTGTTACACACGCCATGCGCATGTGCGCGATTGCAGAAAGCAAGGATGATGCTTATGAAACTGCAACTGGCCGCGATGGCCGCGTTGGTGGTGGCAACTGCAACCCTGGCTCCGGCGGCGGACGCCAATGCTGGGGGACCGAGAGAGAATGTTTCCTGTGTGCCTGTGAACGTGGACCGCAACCGCGTCCACCAGCACTGCACGGAAACCTACACCGATGAATTCGGCAACGTCTACACTGCCGAGTATTGGATCGACGAGTACGGCAACCCTTACCTGCGCGACTGAGCCGGGTGGGGAGTGCGCCGGACCGATCGCCGGGCCGGCGCGCATGCCGCAGCTGCCGCTCGGTCGCATGCGCTACCGGGGGTAGTTGCACGACACCGCGCAGATGCGCGATTGCAGACACAAGGATGATGCCGATGAAACTGCACCTGGCCGCGATGGCCACACTGGCCGTGGCCTTCGCGGGAATGATGTCGAGCGGCAACGCCAACGCCGGGGTAACCAGCCCACCCGGCAGCGTGACCCGCTGCGAACCCTTTGAAGTGGAGCGCTACCGGATCCACCAGCATTGCATCGTGACCATGCCCGATGCGGACGGGGAGATTTTCCTCACCGAGTACTGGATCGACGAATACGGCAATCCCTACTTGATGTAATCCTCATCGACAAGGAGCGTGGAAATGAGACTGCATAAAGGCATACCGGCATGTTCGCTTGCCACCGTGCTGGCCGTGTTGATGCTGGCCCCTGTCGCCAGCACAGAAGCCACCGGTCATTACAACCGTGACGAGAACGGGATGATCTACGACCCCTGATCGCGTCCGCGCGATCCGCCGGGCGGCGCCTTCACCGCCCGCCCGGCATCTCCCAGCCGCCCATCCCGGCATACCGCTGCCCTCGCCTTCCATGGCATGCTTCGTGAAACCGTTTTCATGGAATGGAGGGATTCCACGATGTTGTCGCGTTTCCGTCGCCCTGCGCTGTCTGCGCTGCTGGCGCTTGCTCTGCCTGCCGTCGCCTGGGCTGCTGCACCGGCGCCGCTGAAAGTAATGTCGTTCAACGTCCGCACTCCGGCCGATACCGAACCGGGCAAGCGCTGGCCCGACCGTCGCGATGCCAT
Organism: Stenotrophomonas sp. 115C5; assembly: GCF_056861055.1. Classification (NCBI taxonomy): domain Bacteria; kingdom Pseudomonadati; phylum Pseudomonadota; class Gammaproteobacteria; order Lysobacterales; family Lysobacteraceae; genus Stenotrophomonas; species Stenotrophomonas sp. 115C5. Next base: position 72,407 of record NZ_JBSPUQ010000003.1, on the reverse strand, counting down.
GGTCAAGGTGATCCTCGACGCGCATCCGGCGGTGATCGGCACGCAGGAGCTGGTGAAGGAACAGGCCGACTACCTGTCAGGGCACCTGCCCGGCTACCGCTGGTTCGGTGAAGGCCGCCGCGGTGGCAGCGGCGATGAACACATGGGCGTGCTCTACGACAGCAAAGTGCTGGCCATCGAGGAATCCGGCAACTTCTGGTTGTCCGATACGCCCGATGTTCCCGGCAGCATCACCTGGGGCAACCTGTACCCGCGCATGGTCACCTGGGCCCTGTTCCGGCGCCTGGACGACGGCCGTCGCTTCTACTTCATGAATACCCACCTGCCCTACCGCAACGAGGACGAACCTCGCCGGGTGAAGGGTGCCGAGCTGATCAGCAAGCGCCTGGAAGCCCTGCCGGCCGACCTGCCGGTGGTGTTGACCGGTGACTTCAACAGCGAGCCAGGCGGTGACACCTACAAGGCGTTCACCCGCCTCCTGCAGGACACCCGTACCCAGGTGAAGGCTCCGCAGGGTCCGCGCCTGACCTTCCACGACTTCACCGGCAAGGCCACCGTGCAGCTGGACTGGGTGCTGGTGCGCGGCTTCCATGCGCGCAGCTTCCTTACCGATGATCGTCGCATCGATGGCGTGCTGCCGTCGGACCACTTCCCGTTGGTGGTCGAGCTGGACTGGCCGAAGCACTGATTCTCTGCGGCAGCCGTGGCTACGGCGGCGGCTGCCGCGACAACAGCCGGTACAACGCCTGGTGCTGGTTGCGCGCCTGGCAGATGCGGGCGCCGACGGCAAGGAACACGGCAACGCCGATCAGCCCGAGCCCCAGCATCGGATCGGGCAGCCGCAGGAAACCGATGGCTGCGGCCATCGTCGCCAACACCATCAGCACTACGACCGCTACCGACAGCCCTGCTCCAGGTGGTCCCGGATCACCAAACAGCATGCGCTGGGTATCGCGTTTGTCATCGCTCATCGCCTTCCCTCCTGGACTCTGCCCCACTAGTTACACCGCAGGCCCCGGTTCTGGCAGAGTCAGAAACGTCATGACTGTGACAACGTCCACAGCACGCGACGCGCTACCCTTCCTCCATTCCCAATCTGCGGAGGACGTCATGGCGCACCAGAGCCGTCTGGCCGGATTCATCATCGACTGCCAGGACACGCCCGCTGACGAAGGCGCACGCTTCTGGGCGGCCGCACTCGGCCTGCAGGCGCAGCCATCGTATGCCGAAGATGGCGCCGAGTACGCCGACCTGCAGGGCGCGCCCGCGGGCCTGAACGTGGAAGTACAGCGGGTCGCTCACCCATCGCGGGTGCACCTGGACATCGAGAGCGACGACATCGATGCCGAGGCAGATCGACTGGAAAAACTCGGCGCGCGCCGGATCGGCTTCGTCAAACGCTGGTGGGTAATGGAAGCACCGACCGGCCATCGCTTCTGCATCGTGCGCATGCGCGAGCGCGAGGTGCCTGCCAATCACTGGCCCTGAAAAAAAGAAAGGGACGGAAGCCACTGCTTCCGTCCCCTGCGGTTACTGCACCTGCGCCACACTCGGCGGCTGCGGTGATTGACCCCACCCCCCCAGCGCCTTGTACACGCCCACCACGCTGACGTTGACCTCGGACTCGGCGGCCGCCAACGCATCATCGGCCGCCAGCTGCGTGCGCTGCGCATCCAGCAGGGTCAGGAAGTCCTCCGAGCCCTCGCGGTAGCGGATCTGCGCCAGCGACTCAGCACGGCGTGCCGCCTGCGCCTGCTCGACCACGATCGCCAGCCGCGCCTGCTGCTTGGAATAGCGGGTCAGCGCGTTTTCGGTGTCTTCCAGTGCCAATAGCACGGCCTGCTCATACTGCGCAGCCACACCCTCGGCTTCAGCCTTGCTGGCACGCAGGCGTGCACGCACGGTGCCGAAGTCGAAGGCTGCCCAGCTCAGCGAAGGGGTCAGCGACCAGGCCTTGTTGTTGCCATTGACCAGGCCACTTGCATCGCCGCCGAGGAAGCCGACGAAACCGGACAGCGACAGCCGCGGGAACAGATCCGCAGTGGCCACGCCCACGCGTGCGGTCGCCGCCGCCAGGCGACGCTCGGCCACGCGCACGTCGGCGCGTTGGCGCAGCAGCTCGCGGGTATCGCCCAGCGGCAGTGCCTTGGCGAATGCCTGCACGTCATGCGGTGCAAGCATGGCGGTCAGCGTTTCCGGGCGCTGGCCCAGCAGCACCGCCAGCCGGTTACGCGACTGCGTCTCGGATACTTCCAGAAGCGGAATGTCGGCCTCGATCGCCTTCAGCCGCGCACGACTGCTCTGCACGTCCAGCTCACTGCCGGCGCCCAGCTCCCAGCGCGCCTCGGTCAGCTTCTGCGTATCGCGCAGGTTGACCAGCGTGTGCTGGGCCACCGCAATGCGCTTCTGCGTACCGCGCAGCTCGAAGTAGTTGCGCGCCACTTCGGCGGCGACCAGCACCTGCGCGTCGGCCAGGTTGGCCTGCTCGGCGTCGAGGTCGGCGCGCGCGGCTTCTGCAGCACGGCGCTTGCGGCCGAACAGATCCAGCTCCCAGCCGGCGTCGAAGCCGAGCTGGTAGCTTTCACTGAACACCCGCTGCCCACCCAGCTGCGGATCGGGTTGCTTGCGGCGGTCGTAGCTGCCGCCTGCGGTGATGTGCGGGGCCTGGTCGAAACGGCTTTCGACGAACACCGCGCGGGCCTGGCTGACGCGGGCCACGGCCACGCGAAGATCCAGGTTGTCCGACAGTGCGCCATGCACCAGCTGTTCCAGCACCGGATCATCGAACTGCGCCCACCAGCTGGCGACCGGCGAGACGGTACTGAACACCGGCTGCTGTGCGCTCTGGAGGACCACCGGCTCCTGCATCGGAGCCTTGTAGTTCGGGCCGACGCTGACACAGCCTGCCAGCACCAGGCTGGAGACGGCCATCGCCAACGTGCGGATCACCATGGCAGCACCTCGCCCAGGTAGGTGAAGCTGCCACTGGCGCCGGATTCACCGATCAGCGCCATTTCCACGCTGGAACGTGCGCCTTCGCTGATTTCGATTTCGCCGTTGCCGCCGTTCATGTCGGTCTTCACGTACCCCGGATGCACGGTGTTGACCTTGATCGGGGTGTTGCGCAGTTCGTAGGCCAGGCTCAGGGTCCAGCTGTTCACCGCTGCCTTGGAGGCGTTGTAGGCCGGCACCTTGAAATCGTAGATGCCCGACGCCGGGTCGGCGTGCAGGGTCTGCGAGCCGAGTATGCTCGACACGTTGACGATACGCCCGGACTTGGCCTGCTTGACCAGCGGCAGGAACGCCTGGGTGACCGCCACCAGTGCATACACGTTGGTGTCGAAGGTGCGCTTCCAGGTATCCAGCGACTGCTCCGACGGCGCCTGCGCCGGGTTTTCGATCATGATGCCGGCGTTGTTGACCAGGATGTCGAGGCGCCCATGGCGCTGGCGTACCTGTTCGACCGCTTCGGCGATGCTGGCTGCATCGGTCACGTCCAGCTGGATGGCTTCCACCGGCAGGCCCTCGGCCTGCAGCTTCAGCGCCTGCTCCACGGCGGTCTCGCGCTTGCGCCCGGCGAGCAGCGTGTGCACGCCGGCCTGCGCCAGCTGGCGCACGGTTTCCAGGCCGATGCCGCGGGTGGCGCCGGTGACCAGCGCGATCTTGTTCTGATGGGTGTTCATGGATTCATTGCCTTGGTAGGGGGAAGCGGGCGCCGGTGGTTGCCGGCGCCGCTGTTTTCCATGTCAGTGGTGGATGGTCGGCTCGCCGTGCTGCACCAGCTGGCCACCACCGTTGCGGGTGACGAACTTGCGCAGTGCCACGTAGAACACCGGGGTCAGGAACAGGCCGAACAGGGTCACGCCCAGCATGCCGGCGAACACGGTGATACCAGTCACCGAGCGCACCTCGGCACCTGCACCATGCGACAGCACTAGCGGCACGGTGCCGGCGATGAACGCGATGGAGGTCATCACGATCGGGCGCAGACGCAGGCGGCAGGCTTCCAGTGCCGATTCAACGATGCCCTTGCCGCCCATTTCCAGCTCTCTGGCGAACTCGACGATCAGGATCGCGTTCTTGCACGCCAGCCCCATCAGCACCACCAGGCCAACCTGCACGAACACGTTGTTGTCACCACCGGTCAACCACACGCCGAACAGCGCGGACAGCAGGGTCATCGGCACGATCAGGATCACCGCCAGCGGCAGCGACCAGCTCTCGTACAGCGCGGCCAGCACCAGGAAGGCCAGCATGATCGCCACCGGGAAGACAATGAAGGCGGCCTTGCCCTGGGTCGCCTGCTGGTAGCTCAGGTCGGTCCATTCGGTGGTCATGCCTACCGGCAGCACCTTGCCGGCGATCTCGGTCAGCTTGTTCATCGCCTCGGCGGAGGACAGCAGGCGCGGGTCGGCTTCACCGGCCAGGTCAGCCGCCGGATAGCCATTGAAGCGCAGCACCGGGTCCGGGCCGAAGGTCTGCTTGATGGTGACCATCGAACCGATCGGCACCATCTCGCCGCGGTCGTTGCGGGTGCGCAGCTTGCCGATGTCCTCGACCGTCTCGCGGTACGGACCGTCGGCCTGGGCGATCACCTGCCAGGTACGGCCGAACTGGTTGAAGTCGTTGACGTAGGCCGAGCCGAGGTAGGTCTGCAGGGTGTCGAACAGTTCAGTGAGCTGCACGCCCTGTGCCTTGGCCTTGACGCGGTCGACCTCGGCATCCAGCTGCGGCACATTGGCCTGGTAGCTGGAAATCGGGAAGGCCATGCCCGGCGTCTGCGCAACGGTACCCTGCATCGCCTGCACGGCATTCTGCAGCGCGCCGTAACCCAGGTTGCCACGGTCCTCGATGAACATCTGGTAGCCGTTGCCGTTGCCCAGGCCGAGGATCGGCGGCGGCATCATCGCGAAGGCAAAGCCCTCCTGCAGGCCAGCGATCTTCTGGTTGATCTCGGCGTTGATCTGCGCGGCGGTACGACCATGGCGCTCGGCGAACGGTTTGAGCGGAATGAACGCCACACCGGTGTTCGGCGTATTGGTGAACTGCAGCGCGTTCAGACCCGGGAACGAGATGGTGTGGGCGACGCCATCGGTTTCCTGGGCGATCTTGGCGACCTTGCGCAGCATTTCATCGGTACGCGCGATCGACGAGCCTTCCGGCAGCTTCACACCCGCGATCAGGTACAGCTTGTCCTGGGTCGGGATGAAGCCCGGCGGCACCAGCTTGAAGATCACGCCGGTACCGACCAGCAGGATCGCGTAGACCACGAACACCGCGCCGCGGCGGCCGAGGATGCGGGCCACGCCACGCTCGTACTTCTCCGAGCTGGACTTGAAGAAGCGGTTGAACGGGCGGAACACCCAGCCGAACAGGCGGTCGATCAGACGGCTCGGGCCGTCCTTCGGGGCACCGTGGGCCTTCAGCAGGCGCGCGGCCAGGGCCGGCGACAGGGTCAGCGAGTTGATCGCCGAGATCACCGTGGAGATGGCGATGGTGACCGCGAACTGCTTGTAGAACTGGCCGGTGACACCGGACAGGAACGCCATCGGCACGAACACGGCACACAGCACCAGCGCGATCGCCACGATCGGGCCGGACACCTCACGCATGGCCTGGTGTGCCGCCGCGGTGGGCGACAGGCCTTCTTCGATGTTGCGCTCGACGTTCTCCACCACCACGATCGCGTCGTCGACCACGATGCCGATCGCCAGCACCAGGCCGAACAGGCTCAGCGTGTTGATCGAGAAGCCCAGCAGGTACAGCGCGGCGAAGGTACCGACCACCGACACCGGCACCGCGATCAACGGGATGATCGAGGCACGCCAGGTCTGCAGGAACAGGATCACCACCAGCACCACCAGCGCGATGGCTTCCAGCAACGTGGAGACCACGGCCTTGATCGAGTCGCGCACGAAGATGGTGGTGTCATACACCGCTTCGTACTTCACATCGGCCGGCATGGCCTTCTGCATCTCGTCCATCGTCGAGATGACCTGGTCACGGATCTCCAGCGCATTCGCACCCGGCGACTGGAAGATACCGATACCGACGGCGTTCTTGCCATCCAGCTGCGAGCGCAGGGTGTAGTCACCGGCACCCAGTTCCAGGCGGGCCACATCGGCCAGGCGTACGATCTCACCGTCCACACCGCTCTTGAGCACGATGTCGCCGAATTCCTTTTCGGTCTTCAGGCGGCCCTGGGCATTGATCAGGGTCAGGAACTGGCTGTTCGGCAGCGGTTCGGCACCGAGCTGGCCGGCCGAGACCTGCACGTTCTGCTCGCGCATGGCGCGCACAACGTCGCTGGCGGTCAGCCCGCGCGATGCCACCTTGTCCGGGTCCAGCCAGGCGCGCATGGCGTAGTCGCCACCACCGAAGATCTGCGCGTCACCCACGCCCGGAATACGCGCCAGCGCATCCTTGACGTGCAGGCGTGCGTAGTTGCGCAGGTACAGGGTGTCGTACTTGCCTTGCGGCGAGGTCAGGTGCACCACCATCAGGAAGGTCGGCGACTGCTTCTGCGTGGTCACGCCCTGGCGGCGCACGTCTTCAGGCAGACGCGCCTGCGCCTGCGCCACGCGGTTCTGCACCTTCACCGCCGCCGCGTCCGGGTCGGTGCCCGGGCGGAAGGTGACGGTCATCTGCAGCACGCCGTCCGAGCCGGCAACCGACTTCAGGTACATCATGCCTTCGACGCCGTTGATGGCCTCTTCAAGCGGCGTGGCGACGGTCTCGGCAATGACCTTGGGGTTGGCGCCCGGATACACCGTGCGCACGACCACCGACGGCGGCACCACTTCCGGGTACTCGCTGATCGGCAGGATCGGAATCGTGATCAGGCCTGCGGCGAAGATCACGATCGACAGCACCGCCGCGAAGATCGGCCTGTCGATGAAGAAACGGGAAAAGTCCATGGAGGAATTCCTGGGAAAGGCGTTCGGCGGGCAACAGCCGCCCTGCCCCTCGTCACTTTGACGAAGGCAGGAACGGCTGCCGCTGGCGCCGGCAGCTAAGCGGGGACGCGGATCAGTGGTTCAGTGCGGCAGTCGCATCACGGCCCGGTGCCGGCGGCGCAGCCTGCGGCTGCATCGCCACCGCCTTGGCCTGCACCGGCATGCCCGGCATGAAGACCTTCTGCACGCCGTCGATGATCACCTTGTCGCCGGCGGCCAGGCCGTGCTCGACAATGCGCAGGCCCTCGGCGGTGCGGCCGAGCTGGATGTCACGGCGCTGGGCCTTTCCATCCTTGTCGACCACGTACACGTACTTGCGATCCTGGTCGGTCAGAACAGCCTTCTCGTCGATCAGCAGGGCCTGGAACTGGCCGCTGCCGAGCAGCTGCACGCGGGCGAACAGGCCTGGCGTGAACTGGCGATCGGCGTTGTCCAGCAGCGCGCGGACGCGGATGGTGCCGGTGCTGCGGGCGACCTGGTTGTCGAGGAAGTCGACCTTGCCCGAATGCGGGTAGCCCTCTTCGCCGGACAGGCCGACCTTCACCGGCAGATCGCTGTCACGCTCGCTCGGGCGCTCGCCCTTGCGTGCCATCTGGGCGTAACGCAGGAAGGTGCTTTCATCGGCATCGAAGTAGACGAAGACGGTATCCAGCGAGACCAGCGTGGTCAGCACGCTGGCGCTGTCGCCGGCGGTGACCAGGTTGCCGGCGGTGACCATCGCGCGGCCGGCACGGCCGTCGATCGGCGCACGCACCTTGGTGAACTCCAGGTTGAGGCGGGCCGCATCCAGCGCAGCCTGCGCCGCCTGCACGGCGGCACCGGACTGGTCGGCTGCAGCGCGACGCTGCTCGGCCGTCTCGGTGGAAATGGCCTGCTGCTCGGACAAGCGCTTGGCACGCTCGGATTCGCTGCGGGCCAGCGTGGCCTGGGTGCGGGCGCGGGCGAGTTCGGCAGCGGCGCGATCGTACTCGGCCTGGTAGCTGCGCGCGTCGATGGTGAAGAGCACTTCGCCCTTCTTCACTTCCTGGCCTTCGACATAGTTGACCTTGTCGATGTAGCCGGACACGCGCGGGCGCAGTTCAACGCTCTGTACCGCTTCGACGCGGCCGCTGAACTCGTCCCACTGGCTGACCTGCTTGACCAGCACCGGTGCAGCGCTGACCTGCGGCGGCGGCGGCGCACCGGCTTCTTCGGCGTGGCCGCCGCTGCAGGCCGCAAGCACGGCGGCGGCGAGGATCGACACGCCGACCATCGCAATGCGATGGCCGAAACGATGTGGAGTGGAATTGGGGGAAGTCATGGCATGCATCCGTACGGAGGGGTGGTACAGCTAGATGAGAACGTGTTGCAAAAACAGGCGCGCATCCTGCGACCTCAACCATGGTCGAGGTCAAGCGACGCCCGCGGTATCGCGCCAGAGGGGAGGAACGTCCAGGTGCAGCAGGCCGCGCGGCAATTCGGCATCACTGCTGTCGCAGCGGACGATGGCGCGGTTGTCGCGGCAGCCATCAAGCAGGGAGACCACGCGGCGGCCGACCAGCAGCGAGCTGGGCCACTCGATGCAGGCATTGGCCGCGTTGGCAGGCGTACACACCGGGCTGCAGACTTCCAGCATCTGCGCACGCACGCCCAGCGCCTGCGCTTCCTGGTGCACCACCTGCGCGTACATGCGCAGCGCGGCAGTGGTGATCGAGGTCTCGCCGTAACCCGCCCATGGCTTGGCGTTGGCCGGGCTGCCGATCATCACGTAGCGGCGCGCATGCACGTTGTCCTGCAGCAGCGGCAGCAGATGACGCACCGCGTGCACGTGCGGCATGAGGTCGGCCTGCATCGCGCCCAGCAGTTCATCGCCATTGCGGTCGGTCACCCGGCCGCGACGGTAAGGACCACCCATTGCGGCGATCACGGCGGCCAGCGGACGCGGGCGATGCGCGATGCGTTCGGCCAGTGCGCGCGCCGAGCCGTCATCGCTGAGCGAACCCAGCAGCGTCTCCAGGCCCGGCTCGTCGGCGAACTGCTCATGCAGCGTCGCCAGCCGGCCCGGATCGCGACCGACCACCAGCACCGGGCTGCCGGCTTCCAGCAATGCGCCAACCACGCCCTGGCCGACGGCACCGGTGCCGCCGAGGACCAGGACTTCGGGCGTCAGCATCCCATTCACGGGACATTTCCTCCCAAATCCGGGATAGTCCCGATTCGACGCAGCCGGTCGCCCTTGTGCGGGACCAGGCGGATGGCACCGCCACGCTGCTGACGCATGGGCGCGGTAAACTCACGAAAGTCCTTGTGTACCAAGGAACTCGGGCGGACTTCAACGGTCATTGCCAGGTCCAAGGTGCTCTGGCCGGCGTTCCGGAGACGGGCAAGAATGTTGCGCAGGCTCATGGCGGACGGGCTCCAAATAACGAATGGCGCCACGATAGACCTCAAACCTTTACTTGATTAGTCCTGATTAAGGGGAATAATCATCCCGCTCCCGGTCCAATCGTTCTGTCACGATTGTCCCATCCCCGACGTCCAGGATCCCAGACCATGTCCCACGATCTCAACGAGACGCTGATCTTCGTCAAAGTGGTCGAGCAAGGCAGTTTCATCGCCGCTGCAAAATCGCTCGGCCTGCCCAAGACCACGGTCAGCCGCAAAGTGCAGGAGCTGGAAACGCGCCTAGGTGCGCGCCTGCTGCACCGGACCACCCGCCGCCTCGGTCTGACCGAAGCGGGCTCGATCTACCACGAGCATTGCCAGCGCATCGCACGCGAGCTTGAAGAGGCCGAAAGTGCGGTGAGCCAGTTGCAGTCCGGCCCGCGCGGCTGGCTGCGCTTCACAGTGCCCTACTCGATCGGCATCACCTGGATTGCGCCGCTGCTGGGCCAGTTCCATGCGCAGTACCCGGAAATCCGCCTGGACATGCATATGGGCAACGAGAAGCTGGACCTGATTGCCGGCGAAGCCGATCTGGCGCTGCGCGTGGGTGCCCTGCCCGATTCCAATCTGGTCGCGCGCAAGCTCGGCAGCCTGCGCACGCAGGTGTTCGCCAGCCCGGCCTACATCGAACGCTATGGCGAGCCGCTGCATCCGGAAGAACTGCAGTTCCATCGCATCCTGGCGATGCGCAAGCCGTACCACACCGGCAACTCGCCGCGCTTCACCTGGCAGCTGGGCGAGAACGGCGGCGAGCTGCGCGACTTCCCTGTTACCCCGCTGATGACCGCAAACGACATGTCCGCGCTCAATGGTGCGCTGGTGTGCGGCGAAGGCCTGCTGTTGACCGGCGATGTGATGGCCAAGCCGTTCGTTGAATCGGGCATGGTGCGTCGCGTGCTGGCCGGCTGGACCGGCCCGGAAGTGGACTTCAATGCCGTGTTCGCCGGTGGCCGCCTGGTCTCGCCGAAGGTGCGTGCGTTCGTCGACTTCCTGGTCGAGAAGCTCAACTTCGACGCCAACTACATGCTGGCGCAATGCCCGGGCGCGAAGCTGGCACAGCAGCAGAAAGAGAAGGAAGACGCTGCGCTGGAAAGCAGCGGCAAGCGGATCCTGGAGAAGGTCGCGGCTTCGGCGGCGTAACCGGACGCATCCACGCACGGCATGGGTCTGGCCAGCGCGCGGCGCGGCGTTCTGTAGAGTCGAAGGTAGCGGCAGGAGCCGCTGCCAACGTCGTTTGCGACGGCCCGACGGGTGCCGGTCAGGACGACCGGCATAGCCATGCTCGACTGCTGTTGGGACCGCGCCGACCAAGGTCGGCATCTACCAGAAGAGGTAGCCCAGCGTGGCTCGGCTCTACAGGCGCTATCGGCGTGCCGAGCAACGCTCGGCACCCACAAAAATGCCGCCTGCAAGGGCGGCATTTTCGTTCCGGCCGATGGCCGGACCGGCTCAAGCAATAACGCGTTGCGTTATTGCTTGAGCGGAATCACACGAATCTCGACGCGGCGGTTCTTTGCACGGCCGGCGTCGGTGCTGTTGTCGGCAATCGGGTACGACTTGCCGGCGCCCAGCGTTTCGATACGCACGCTCTGCACGCCCTGGCCGATCAGGTACTGCGCGACCGAATCGGCACGTTCCTTCGACAGGCGATTGTTGACCGCATCGCTGCCGATGCTGTCGGTGTGGCCGACCACTTCGATCATGGTCTGGTTGTAGTCACGCAGGGTGCCTGCCACGCCGTTGAGCGAACCGTAGAACTGCGGCTTCAAGGTCGCCTTGCCGAAGTCGAAGGTGATGCCGTCCGGCAGGTTCAGCATGATGTTGTCGCCCTGGCGCTGCACATCGATGCCGGTGTTGGCGGTGCGCTCGCGCAGTGCGCGTTCCTGGCGATCCTGGTACTGGCCGACCGCGGCGCCGCTGAGCGCGCCGATACCAGCACCAATCAGGGCATGCTGACGGCGCTCGGTGGCGCTGTCGCCGGTCAGCAGGCCGGCGGCCACGCCGATGGCGGTACCGATCAGGGCGTTGCGGCCGGTGCGGTTCTGCTGCTCGGTCGGGTTGCCGTACTGGTCACTCTGTACGTAGGAGCCGCCGGTGGCGCAGGCCGACAGGACGGCCGCACTCATCAGGGCCAGTGCGACGTTGCGGGTGGTGTTGCGGATCATGAGGTTCTCCTTGGTTTCCGGTCGGCCGGCGGCCTGCGGGCGCAAAGAGAATAAACAGCCCGATGCGATGCCGGAATGATGATCGGGCACGCCGACAGGGCCGCGTTCAGCTAACTGACCGGATCACTCAACCCGCACTTTACCCCGCTCCTGACTGCCGGTAGGCAGCCAGCGCGGCATCGCGGCCAGCCGCCAGATCCACCAGCGGCGTACGCGGATAGCCCGGGGCATGCGCCGCCAGCAGCAGCGGATGCTGCCACGGCGCGAAGCGCGCCTTCACCGGCAGCGCCGCCAGTTCGGGCACCCAGCGGCTGATGTAGCGGGCCTGCGGGTCGAACTTCTCGGCCTGGGTGACTGGGTTGAACACACGGAAGTACGGCGCGGCATCGGCACCGGTCCCAGCCACCCATTGCCAGCCCATCGTGTTGTTGGCCAGGTCGGCATCGACCAGGGTGTCCCAGAACCAGCGTGCGCCATGCAGCCAGTGCGCGCGCAGGTGCTTGCACAGATAGCTGGCCACGATCATCCGCACCCGGTTGTGCATGTAACCGGTGTGCCACAGCTCGCGCAGGCCGGCGTCGACGATCGGCACGCCAGTGTTGCCGCGCTGCCAGTCGTGCAGCTGCGCTGCACTCGGTTTGGCCCACGGGAAACGGTCAAAACGCGGATTGAGGTTGTCAGTCGGCGTCTTCGGGAAGTGATGCAGCAGGTGGTAAGCGAAGTCACGCCAGCCCAGTTGCCGCAGATAGCCGTCGATGTCGGCGTCAGTGCCCGTACTGCGCAGGCCTTCCAGCGCATGGGCAATACGCCACGGCGCGATCTCGCCGAAATGCAGATGCGGCGACATTCGCGAGGTGCCCACGCGATCCGGCAGGTCGCGCTGCTCACGGTAACCCCGCAACGCGCCATCCTCAAACACCGACAGCGCCTCCAGCGCACCGGCTTCGCCCGGCTGCCAGTGCTCCCAGAAGCCGGTATCCCAGTCCAGCGTCGGTGCCAGCTGGAGATCATCCAGTGCGAGGCTGTCGACCGCGTGTGCCGCCAGTGCCTTTGGTGCGGCCTGCAGCGAAGGCAGGCGCCAATGACTGAGTACGTTGCGCCAGTACGGCGTGAATACCTTGTACGGCTGTCCCTGCTGGGTCGCGATATCCCACGGCTCGAAAAGCAGGCTGCCATTGCAGCTCTGCGCGTCGATGCCCTGCTCGCGCAGCGTGCGTTTGACAGTCGCGTCGCGTGGCTGGGTGGCCGGTTCGTACTTGCGGTTCCAGTACACGGCTTCTGCGCCGGTCTGTTCGATCAGGGCCCGCAGGGCCGGCAGGCTGTCACCACTGCGCAGCACCAGCGAGGAACCCCGGGCGCGCAGGTCGGTATCCAATGCCGCCAGGGAACGGTGCCGCCACGCATCGGAGGCGGCACCCGGCGCCCACTCGCCTTCTTCGTGCGGCGCATGGATGTAGACCGGCACCACGTCGTGACCGGCATCCAGCGCGGCCTGCAGGGCCGGATTGTCCTGCAGCCGCAGGTCACGGCGGAACCATACCAACGCTACCGACACATGCACCGCCTTCATTGTGGAAGGCGCACATGATAGCCAGCGGCGGTGAAGGAGATGCGCGCGCCCGGCCATCCACGCGTGGCGTGGGTCTACTGCTTGAATCGCTCCATCGCTTCACTGATCAGCGCGCGCGCCTCGGCGGCGTTGCCCCATCCGTTGAGCTGTACCGGGTTGCGCCCCGCCGGCAGGTCCTTGTAGACCCGGAAGAAGGCCTCGATGCGCTGCCGTTCGATCTCTGGCAGATCGGCCAGATCGCGGATGTTGGCGTAGCTCGGATCAACCTTGTCGGTCGGCACGCCGATGATCTTCTCGTCGTGCTCGCCGCCGTCGATCATCTTCAGGTAGCCGATCGGCCGGAAGCGCACGATCACGCCCGGATGCAGCGGTTCGCGGGTCAGCACCAGTGCATCCAGCGGATCGTTGTCACCGGCCAGGGTGCGCGGCATCGAACCGTAGTTGGCCGGATAGGCGACCGGCATCGACTGGAAACGGTCCACATGGACCAGGCCATCGTCCTTGATCTCGTACTTGGTGAAGCTGCCGGCCGGAATCTCCACCGCCAGATTCACCTCCTGCGGGGCCTGCTTCGGCTGCGCCACCAGGAACGGATGCAGCACGGTATCGGCGGCGGTCACTGCACTGGCCAGCAACAGCAGGGCGGCGCCGATGGCAGCGAGCGGAAGGATGCGACGGGGCGTGGTCATCGGTGCGTCCTCATTCCCAGCAGCGGTCGGCACGACCCTTGGCGGTCTGCGCGCGCGGGCAGCCGCGTGGCGTGATGCGGCCTTCGGTCAGCTCCGTGCGCTGCTTGCCACCCTTGGCATCACGGCGCAGTTCGAAGGCATCGTAGAGACGGCCGGTCACGGTGCGCGCTTCATAGCGCAGGTGCTGCGGATCGATGTTCAACACCTGGAACAGCTGGGTGTCCTCAGCCACCGGGTCCATCGTCCTGCGCGCTTCGTCGGAAAGGCGATACTGCTTCGGCCCCGCCACGGTGACCACATACTGCGGCGTCGCGGCCTGCCCTTCACCACGGCGACCATAGGTGTGATCGTGGCCCTGCAGCACCAGGTCGACGTTGTGGCGGCGTACCACGGGCAGCAGCACGTCACGCAACGCGGCGTTCTCGCGTCCTTCGCGCGGCGAGTAGAACGGCTGGTGCAGCAGCACGATGGTCCACGGCTGCGGATTGCCGCCCAGTACCTTGTCCAGCCACTGTGCCTGTGCCTTGGCGGTGCCCAGGTCGAGTGCCGAAGTGCCATCGACCACGGCCACGCGCACGCCCTGCGCATCGAACCAGTAGCTGGTCTGCTGTGCGGCGCTGGCGCCATTGCCCGGCAGCGCGAACGTCACCGGCCAATGCTTGCCCAGCACGCGGCGTTCCTGCGGGGTGTCCTCGAACTCCTCGAAATACTCGTGGTTGCCGATGGCCGGGGCCACCAGCGTTTCCTGCGCCAGCCAGCTGGTAGCAGCAAACCACTCTCCCCACTCGCTGTCATCCATGTTGTCGCCGCCGCTGACCAGGTCGCCGGCAAACAGGCTCATGCGTGCCTGCGGTGCGGCCTTCTGCCCGGCACGCACTACCCGGCTGACATGGCTGACGTTCTTGTTCTGGGTATCGCCGAAGTACAGCAGGGTCAGCGGCTGGTCGGCGGCGGCCAGCGTGCGCAACTGGTTCCAGGCGCTCCAGCTGCCATTGCCCTGCACGCGGTAGACGTACTGGGTATCCGGCTGCAGGCCGCTGATGTCGGCGCGATGATGATGCGACAGACCGTTCTCGGTCTGCAGCGCACGGGTCGTTGCGCGCACCTGGCGGATGCCCTCGATGGCCGGTGAATCAGCGGCCAGGGCGATTTCCAGCAGCGGCGCCTGCACGCTGCCATCGGTACGCCAAGCGACAGCGAATCCATGGCTGGGATCGACCGCCGGCGAGGCGACGATGCGGTCAGGTACCGTCGTTGCTGCGTAGTGGCGGCTACCCGCCGGCACCTGAGTATTCGGTTCGGCCGCTGCGAACGACAGTGACGGCAACGCCAGCAGCAAGCCCAGCGCCAGCGTGCGCATCACGCAGTGCCCGCTCATGCGCCACACTCCAGCGGCAGCGCCAGCTGCTTGGCGATGCTCTCCCAGTCGAACGCCACCACGCCCTGGTCATCGTGCACGGCATAGAGCGCACCGTGCGGGAAGCGCGCGCTGGGTTGCTGCATCATCCAGATACCATCAGTGTTGGCCACGGTATTGCCCTGGAACGCGCCGACCGGCTTCAGCGTGTGCCGGTCGAACAGGTGGAACACGCTGCGCTGCTTGCCCTGTTCGGTGGTGATCCACCAGCCATCCTTGCCGCAGGTGCGCAGGGTCACGCCTTCGGCCTGGGCCTTGAACACGTCGCGGCCGAAGGTGGTACCGGTGAAGCGACCTGACAGGGTGTAGACCTTGAACTCGCTGGCGTAGCTCTCGTCCTCTTCGGCAATCAGCAGGCGGTCGTTGTCCGGGTCGCCCCAGATCGACTCGACCACGCGCAGTGCTCCCGCCTCGGTGGTATCGCCGATGCTCGCCACCAGCTTCGCCTCGACCTTCGCACCGTCACGGGTCACGTGGAACTGGCGCACGCGCTTGTCCAGTTCGGCCAGCGGCGGCAGGATGTCATTCCCCTGCGCATCCTCGCCGTTGTCCCAGGAGTCGGTGACGTAGACGCTGTAGCCATCGGCACGGCGGTCGACCCACAGCCCGTACGGCTTGCGCAGGTCGTCCGCAGCGAACGTCGCCAGCGGCACGAAGTCCGGCAGGCTCAGTACCTGCACGCGGTGATTGTCGCGCTCCACGATCCACAACAGGTCGTCGATCACCGCGATGCCGTTTGGGCGGTCGAACTGCCCCGGTGCGGTACCGCTGCTGCCGACGTCACGCAGGTGCTGCCCGGTGCTGCCGTCGTAGACCACCAGCTTGTCGGTGGCCTTGGCGGTGGCGATCAGCCACAGCGCGCCGTCCGGCGCGCGCCAGGCCGCCGGCGAGTCGATGTTGTCGGCCGGGGTCATTGGTGACAGGAAGGCTTCGGCGATGGTGGTCACCACGCGCTCGCCACTGGCGGCCGGCGCGGCCGCTCCCGCAACCGGATCGTTGCCGGTGGCCGGCGTGCAGCCAGCAACCAGCGTGGCGGCCAGCGCCGCGGCCAGGACAGCAATGCCACGCCCCATCACAGCGCCACCTTCAGGCCCAGCGCATAGGTGCGGCCGTACTCTTCCATCTGCAGGGTGCGCGAACGGGTGCCCTGGTACAGCTCCAATGGCTTGTCCAGCAGGTTCTGCGCTTCGAAGTACACGCTCACGCGCGGGGTGAACTTGTAGTCCAGCGAGAAATCGAGCTGTGTGTTGGGTGCAACGTAGATGTCGAATGCGCGCCCCTTGCCGATGCTGTCCAGGTACTCGCTGCGGTACACGGCCGCCAGGCGCGTGCTTACACCGTACTTTTCATAGCCGATGTGTGCGCTGTAGACATGCTTGGAAGCGCGCGGCAGCGTGAAGTCCTCGCCCGCACGGTCCTTGATGCCGGCGTCGAACTTGGTATCCAGCCAGGTGCCACTGGCACCGACCAGCAGGCCATCAAGACCGTCCGGCAGGAAGGCCAGCTGCTGCTGCCAGTTGAATTCCGCACCACGCACGGTGGCCTTGCGACCATTGATCGGCTGGGTCACGTCGAATCCACCGTAGGCCGGATCATTGGTACGCACGGTCTCCACAATGTAGCCATCGATCGATTTGTGGAACAGGCCCAGCGAAACGATGCCGCTGCTGCCGATGTACTTCTCCACCGACAGGTCGATGTTCTTCGATTCGTACGGATCCAGTTCCGGATTGCCCAGGCGCACTTCCTCGTCACCGCGGCTGTAGCCCACGCGCGGCGAGACGTCGCCGAAGGACGGGCGCGATACGGTCTTGTTGGCCGAGGCGCGCAGCACCCAGTCATCGGCGGCGTCATAGCGCAGGTGCAGGCCCGGCAGCACGTTGGTGTAGCTGCTGTTGGCCACGCGCGGGGTGACGGTGAAGCTGCGGCCGTTGGCCGCCACGTCCACCTGGTTGCCGGTCGCCTTGAACTGGGTGTTCTCCACGCGCACGCCGCCGATGATGCGCAGTGCACCGATGTCCCAGGTGCCCATCGCATAGCTTGCGAAGATGTCTTCGCTGGCCACGTAGTCCTCTTCCAGCGAGGTCATCGCGTTGCCACCGACGTCCTGCGGACGGGCACTGTACTGGCCGCCATTGGCCGCCCAGAAGGCACGCATCGCGGCCGAATCCATGCCATCACCCAGGTTGCCGTGGCGGTGTTCGGGCGAGGAGGTGCTCCAGCTCGACAGCGCCACCTTCGGGCCGACACGCAGTTCGCGCTCATCCACATTGACGTCGCGGTCGCGCCAGCGGCCCAGCAGGCCGATCTTGATGCTGCTGCTGTCGCCGTCGAAGCGCACGTTGACCTGCGCGCTGTGCTCCTTGTCGTTCACCTGCTTGGGCGAAAGCACGAAGCGGTCGAACGCGTAGTTGCTGTTGTCCAGCCACTGCGGATTGTCGAAGCTGTAGCTGGGCAGGCGGCTGCTCTGGTCCAGGGTGCCGTTGAAGGCCTTGCCGTTGAGCTTGAAGCGCGCCTCCATCTCGTCATTCACGCGCTCTTCGGTACGGGTGTAGCCAACCCTGTAGTCGACCACGGCGTTGGTCAGCTTGTTCTCGCCACCCAGGCTGGCCGCGAAAGTGTTTTCCCTCTTGGTGCGGTAGCGCATGCGCTTGTCGATGGAATCCTTCGGCATGCCATCCAGGCGGTACTGGTCGGTGCCGGTCTTGACCATCTTGGCGTCGTCGAAGTTGAAGATCACACGCTGGCGGGTTTCGGCATCGTCGAACTGGCTGTACAGCGTGCGCAGGTAGTACTTGCTGTCTTCGTTCGGGCGCCAGTCGAGGTTGAGGTTGGCGCCGATGCGCTTGCGCTCGATCTCGTACTTGCGGTGCTGCAGGTTGATCGCGGTGACGTCGCCAGGTGCGGCGTCATCCTCGCCGTCATACTCCACTTCGGTGTTGTCCGACTCGAACTTCCGCTTCTGGTAGTTCACGCCCAGGGCCACGCCGAAGGTGTCGTTGAACACTTCGCTGTAGTTGAAGGCGGCCTTGGGGCTGGTCTCGCCGGACAACTGCTGGTGGCTGCCTTCGATCTTGCCACGCAGGCTGCGACCGTCGCGGTCGAAGGCCGAGGCCGATTCCACCAGCACGGCGCCGCCGATGGCATCACCGGGCATGTCCGGGGTCGGCGACTTGACCACGCGCAGGCGTTCGGTGGAGTCGGACGGGATCACGTCCAGCGGCGCGGCACGGCTGGAATCCTCCGGCGTGCCCACGGCGATGCCATCCACGCTGACGCTGTTGAGATTGGCATCCAGGCCACGAATTACCACGAAGCGGCCCTCGCCCTGGTCGCGGGTGACGCTGATGCCCGGCAGTCGCTGCAGCGACTCGGCCACGTTCTTGTCCGGGTACTGGCCCAGGGCATCGGAGGACACCGCGTCTTCGATGGCGTCGCTGCTGCGCTTGAGGTCGACCGCGCGGATCTGCGATTCGAGCTGGGCGCGCACTTCGATGCGGTCCAGGTCGACCGCGTCCGACGCCACGGCGCCGGTGGCGGCTACCGCCTGCTGCCCGGCGGCATGCAGCGGTGCTGCGGCCCCCATTGCCAGGGTCAGCGTGATGGCAACGGCCAACGGAGTCTTGATATGCACTGGGAATCCCCATTCCTGTTAAGAATGGGTCTGCACGGTATGTCCGCAAGGTTGCATGGCCGTGACATGCGCCTGCACATTTCATGCAGGCCACCTCCGCCGCCGGTTTGGGGTTGGGCGGCCAATCCGGCAAAATGGCGGCCTCTCTCCTTATTCCCCCTCCCGACCATGAAGATCGTCGAAGTGCGCCACCCGCTGGTGCAGCACAAGATCGGCCTGATGCGCAATGCTGCGCTCAGCACCAAGGATTTCCGCGAACTGGCCAACGAGCTGGGCACGCTGCTGGCCTACGAGGCCACCGCCGACCTGGACACCGAGCCGCACACCCTGCCCGGCTGGGCCGGCCCGGTCACGGTGCAGCGCATTGCCGGCGCCAAGATCACGGTGGTGCCGATCCTGCGTGCCGGACTGGGCATGCTCAGCGGCGTGCTGTCGCTGATCCCGGCCGCCCGCGTCAGCGTGGTCGGCCTGCAGCGCGATGAGGAAACCCTGCAGCCGGTGCCCTACTTCGAGCGCCTGACCGGCCGCCTGGAAGAGCGCGACGCGCTGATCCTGGATCCGATGCTGGCCACCGGCGGCACGCTGATCGCCACCATCGACATGCTCAAGCGTGCCGGCGCCCGCCGCATCAAGGGCATTTTCCTGGTGGCCGCGCCGGAAGGCATCGAGGCGGTCAAGGCCGTGCACCCGGACGTGGAGATCTACACCGCGGCCATCGACGCCCAGCTCAACGACAAGGGCTACATCCTGCCAGGCCTGGGCGATGCCGGTGACCGTATCTTCGGTACCCGCGTCGGCTGATCCGGCGAACCGGGGTCAGCATCCTTTCACAGCGGAAGGGATCTGACCCCAAGCGCGGCCTACAGGCCGGCCGCGAAGGCTTCCAGCTGGCCGATGACCGTGTTCCAGCCGTCGAAGAAGCCCAGCTGCTCATGCTGGTCACGCAGGGCCTTGTCCGGGTGCATCACCCGCGCGGTGTAGTGGCAGCCCTGCCCGTCATCCTCCATCGTGATGACGGCGGTGAAGCCCAGCCAGGGTGACTGCGGTCGCCAGCCTGCGCCCAGCATCGAAGTGAACACCAGGCGCTGCTGCGGCACGATTTCCAGGAAACTGCCCGGATTGTTACTGCTGCCGCCGTCCGGGCCCTGCATGAAGGTGTGGAAGGCGCCACCGGGGCGCAGGTCGAATGCGCGCACCTCGGTGGTCCACGGTTTCGGGCACCACCACTGGCGCAGCAGTTCCGGATCAGTCCAGGCCCGCCACAGGGCGGCACGCGGTGCATTCAGCACGCGGCTGATGACCAGATCGGTGTCAGGGTTGTTGCCTGCGTCTACGGCCATGGGCCTGCTCCTGTCGGTGAAGGGTTTCAACGAAATCGACCATGCGGTCGGCGCGCGCTTCCCATACGGCACGTTGTTCAGCCAGCCACTGCTCGGCCTGGCCCAGCCGCGCCGGCACCAGTTCGCAGGTGCGTACGCGCCCCCGCTTGTGGCTGCGCACCACGCCGCTGCGCTCCAGCACGGCCAGATGTTTCATCAGCGAGGGCAAAGCCATCTCGAAGGGCTCGGCCAGCATCGACACCGTGCGCGGCCCATGCCCCAGCACAGCCACGATCGCGCACCGGGTCGGGTCGGCCAATGCCTGGAAGACGTCCTGAATGGCTGGATCATACTTACCCATATGGCTAAGTAATACGCCGATCTGAACGTTGCCGCAAGCAGGCGCGGCAATGGCGTGATTCTTCACGTGGCCTTGCAGGCGGGAAGCGAATGCTCCGCGCACCCGCCACCCTTGGAGCTCCCGATGAAAGCCTCTTTCCTGCTGGCCGCCGTCCTGCTGGTCGGCCTGCCCCTGGCTGCCAATGCCACCACTCCGCAGCAGCAGCGCATGGCCGAATGCTCAGCCAAGAACAAGGGTTTGAAGGGGGATGCCTACAAGACTGCACAGAGCTCCTGCCTCAGCGGCCATGCCGCCGAGACCAAGGCTGCGACAACGCCGCAGGAACGCATGCGCAAATGCAACGCCGATGCCGGCACGAAAAAATTGGCCGGTGATGCGCGCAAGACCTTCATGAGCAGTTGCCTGAAGGCGTCGTAATGGCAGTGACGTAGAGCCGAGCCCATGCTCGGCTCAGGCATCCGTAACGTGCATGACCGTTCAGAGAAGCAGCCGAGCGTAGGCTCGGCTCTACCCCTACCCCAGGGCGCGTGCCTTCAGCTCGCCCTGTTCGTGCAGGGTCACGAAACGCCCCTTGTCATCCCTGCCCAGCTGCGCCAACGCCACCTGCGGGTCGTGGGTGAAGAACAGCCGCACGTTGCGCGCCAGCTTGTCTTCAAGGAACTGCCGCTTTTCGTCGATCAGCAGCTCGGCATTGCGGTCGTAGCCCATGGTGATCGGCACGTGTACCCATGAGCGCCCCGGGATCAGGTCGGCACAGAACACCACGCCACCGTGCGCACTTTCGCCCGCATGCGCGTGACCGACGATCTCGGCCAGCATCAGCCCCGGTGTATGCCCGTCGCTGTAGCTGAAGCGTACGCTGCGGCCGAGCGCCTTCGAGTACTCCCCGTCCACCACTTCCAGCCGGCCACTGGCCTGCAGCAGGCCCGGCAGTTCCGGAATGAAGCTGGCGCGGTCGCGTGGGTGTGGCTGCACGGCGCGCTGCCAATGCTGCGCGCCGACCACATAGGTTGCGTTGGGGAACAGCAGCTCGGGCTCACGCCCTTCGCTCCACGCCGCCAGCAGGCCGCCAGCATGATCGAAGTGCAGGTGGCTGAGCACCACCACGTCGATATCCTCGTGCTCGAAGCCGGCTTCGCGGAGCGAATCGATCAGCACATGCTGGCTTTCCTGCACGCCGTAGCGCTCGCGCATGCGCGGGTCGAAGAACGCGCCGATACCGGTTTCAAACAGCACGGTTTTGCCTTCCAGCGGGCTGGCAAGCAGCGCACGGCAGGCCAGCTCGATGCGATTGAGCTCGTCCGGTGCCGCCCATTTTTCCCACAACGCGCGCGGCGCGTTGCCGAACATCGCGCCGCCATCGAGGCGCTGCGAGTTTCCACGAATAGACCAGAGTTTCATGTGTCGATTATCGGCGCCAGCTCGTTAAATAATCGCTAGAAGGGAAACAGAAAACCCCGCCGGCAAAGGCGGGGTTTCGATAATCAGCCGGATTGCCGGCCAGCAGCCGGCACGACCGGATCAGCGCGCCGGGACGACCTGGGCACTGCCCACCGGATTGCGCGGGTCGCTGCCGCCGAACAGCTTGTTCGCCTTGCGGTCCCATTCCACGGTCTGCAGGTTGCCCCACACATGGCTGGACCCGCGGCCACCTGCGGCCACATTGCCCGGCAGGTCGATCTTGTGACCCATCGCCTGCAGCTGCTTCACCGTCGCCGCGTCGAACGCATCGTCCTCGGCTTCGATCAGGTCCGGCAGCCACTGGTGGTGGTAGCGCGGCAGCGCGGCAACCTGCTGCGCATCCAGGCCGTCGTCGTAGCCGAGGATGCCCAGCAGCACCATGGTGATGATGCGGCTGCCACCCGGGGTGCCCAGCACCACCACCTTGTCGGCGTTCTCCATGAAGGTCGGGGTCATCGAGCTGAGCATGCGCTTGCCCGGCTTCGGCGCATTGGCCTCGTAGCCCATCACGCCGAACGCATTGGGCGTGCCCGGCTTCAGCGCGAAGTCGTCCATCTCGTTGTTCAGCAGCACGCCGGTGCCCTTGGGAATCAACCCCGAGCCGTACAGCAGGTTGACGGTCTGGGTGGCGCCGACGCGGTTGCCGTCGCGGTCGATGATCGAGAAGTGCGTGGTCTCGTCGTCTTCCAGCGGGGTCGGATTGCCCGACAGCAGGTCGCTGGGCGTGGCCTTCTCCGGATGGATGGTAGCGCGCAGGCCCTGTGCGTAATCCTTGCTGGTCAGCACCTTCTGCGGGATCTGCACGAAGTCCGGATCGCCGAGGAAGAAGGTGCGGTCGCGGTAGGCGCGACGCATCGATTCCACCACCAGGTGGGTGCGGTGCGCCGGGTCCATCTTCCTGATGTCCCAACCTTCCAGGATCTGCAGCATGCTGGCCAGTGCGATACCACCGGACGACGGCGGCGGCGCGGTGGTGATCTTCCAGCCGTTGTAGTTGAACACGATCGGCTCGCGCTGCTTCACGCGGTAGCCGGCCAGCTCTTCGGCGCTCCACTTGCCGCCAGCCTGCTTCACGCCGGCCAGCAACAGCTTTCCGGTCTGGCCCTTGTAGAACCCATCGAAGCCACCCGCGGCCAGGCGCTCCAGCGTCTGTGCCAGCTCCGGCTGCTTGAACAGGTCACCGGTGGCGATCGGCTTGCCGTTGCGCAGGTAGACCTCGCGCGTGCCGGGATAGCGCTCCATCACTTCTCGGCGCGACGCATAGCCCTTGGCCATGCGGTCGTACACCGGGAAGCCTTCACGCGCGATGCGGATCGCCGGCTGCAGCGAAGCCGACAACGGCAGCTTGCCGTGCTTGGCCGACAGCTCGACCAACGCTGCAGGCAGGCCGGGAATACCCGCCGACCAGGCACCGTTGACCGAACGATCACGGTCCAGGTTGCCCTGCTTGTCGAGGAAGGCCTGCGGGGTTGCCGCGGCCGGCGCGGTCTCGCGCGCGTCCAGCATCACGTCCTTGCCGGTGGCCGCATCATGCAGCAGGAAGAAGCCGCCACCGCCGAGGCCGGAACTGATCGGCTCGACCACCGCCAGCGTGGACGATACCGCCACCGCAGCATCGAAGGCGTTGCCGCCCTGCGCCAGGATATCGATACCTGCCTGGGTGGCCAGTGCGTGGCCGCTGGCAATGGCCGCGCCGTCAGGACGCTCGGCGCGGGACGGGCTGTCGGCCCAGGCCATCGGGCTCAGCAGCAGGCCGAGCAGCAACAGGGGGCGGACGATCAGCGTCTTCATTCGGATGGGGGCTCCGCGTAGAGTTCGGGGTGATCGTGCTGCAGCTGGCGCAGCTTGGCCAGCAGCTGGTCTTCCGTTTCCACGATCTCCGGGTCCGGGTCGATGCACTCGACCGGGCAGACGACCACACACTGTGGCTCGTCGAAATGACCCACGCATTCGGTGCAGCGCGCAGGGTCGATCACGTAGATGGTTTCACCCATCGCAATGGCCTGGTTCGGGCAGGCCGGCTCGCATACGTCGCAGTTGACGCAGAGCTCGTTGATTTTCAGCGACACGGCGATACTCCTCGCCCGCGCCCTGGGACAAAGGACCGGCCAGCGCGGGCGCGCGGGCCGGTCAGGTCATCAGCGGCACCCTTGCAGGACGCCGCCCGGGCCATGCCGGAGCATGGCCGCCATGGCTCGGTATTACTTGGCTTCGACGAAAATGTACTCGGCACCGGTCGGCTGGATGGCAGCCTGCACGCGGGCGTTGTCGGCCGACTGGCCGATGAAGACGACGCGCACGCCCTTCATCGAATCCGGCGACACGTCCTTGAAGACGGCCTGGATCATGTCAGCCATCTTGCCCGAGGCCGAGGAACCGAAGGCCAGCATGTTGCCCGGCTGCACGCCACGGGCCACGGCCTGGGTCGCGCTCTCGGTCTGGCGCTCGTACTTGGCCTGGAAGTCCGGGTCCGATTCCGGCGAGAGGTAGTACAGGAACGGGCTGTTGGTGATGTTGCCCATGTTCTGGATCGCCACTTCCTGCAGGTACTTCTTCCAGCCTGCATCGTCGTCCTTGGACGGCGCGACCAGGGCCTGCTTGGCCTCGTCGACCGGAGCGGCCTCTTCCTTCTTGCAGGCGGTGAAGGCCAGGGCCAACGAAGCGATCAGCATCGCGCGCATGGTGGTGTTCATGGGTTTCCTCCCGGAATGGTGCGTGGTGTTGTACGTAATGGGGTGCGGGTACAGCGGGGCTTACGACTGTGCGGCCTTCGCTTCGCGGACCTTGCGCAGGGCTTCGAGCACCGCGGCCGGCACGAAGCCGGACACGTCGCCGCCCAGGCGCGCGATCTCGCGGACCAGCGAGGACGAAATGAAGCTGTGCTGCTCGGCCGGGGTCAGGAACAAGGTCTCGACCTCCGGAATCAGGTGGCGGTTCATACTGGCCATCTGGAACTCGTACTCGAAGTCGGACACCGCGCGCAGGCCGCGCAGCAGCACCCCGCCCTGGACCGAACGTACGAAATGGGCCAGCAGGGTATCGAAGCCGATGACCTCGACGTTGCTGTGGTGGCCGAGTGCGCCACGTGCCAGCTGCACGCGCTGCTCCAGCGGCAGCGCCGGGCCCTTGGACGGGCTCTGCGCCACGCCGACCACGACCTTTTCGAACAGCGGCGCGGCCCGGCTCACCAGGTCGATATGACCGTTGGTGATGGGGTCGAACGTGCCGGGATAAACGGCGATGCGGCGGTTGGCCACGGTCATGGGCGGTTGCAGATGTTCAGATGAGGTCAAAGTGTAGCAGTGGCGCGGCGGTACAGGGCAAAGCGCACCTCGCGGGTGCCGCCCTCGCGGTGCAGCAGCCAGTCCGGCGGCAGCACCGGCGTGTGACCGGCCGGCGATTCCAGGTACAGCCAGGCATCGGCGGCCAGATGCCGCGGCAGCTGCGCCAGCACGTCCTGCCACAGGCCATCGGCGAACGGTGGGTCGATGAAGACCAGATCGGCCTGCTGTGCCGGTGCGCCCTGCAGCCAGCGCAGCGCATCGGCCTGCACGACGGTGACCTGGTCGTAGGCCTGCAGCTTGGCCACGGCCGCGGTCAGATTGCGTCCCAGCTGCGCGTCGCGCTCGACCAGAGTGGCGTGGGCGGCGCCGCGCGAGACGGCTTCCAGGCCCAAGGCGCCACTGCCGGCAAACAGGTCCAGCACCCGCGCGCCGCCCAGTCTGGGCATCAACCAGTTGAAAAGAGTCTCGCGCACGCGGTCGCTGCTGGGCCGAAGCCCCGGAAGGGTCGGCACCGGCAGGCGGGTGTTGCGCCAGCGCCCGCCGATGATGCGGACCTGGCCGTCATTGCCCCCACGGCCGCTCATCGGCGCCCCCGGCG
This sequence comes from Stenotrophomonas sp. 115C5, assembly GCF_056861055.1. NCBI lineage: Bacteria > Pseudomonadati > Pseudomonadota > Gammaproteobacteria > Lysobacterales > Lysobacteraceae > Stenotrophomonas > Stenotrophomonas sp. 115C5. Next base: position 46,529 of record NZ_JBSPUQ010000003.1, on the reverse strand, counting down.
GGGTTCATTCGAGAATTTCAGCATGAGCAGGATTGTAGTTCGGCCGGGCGGCGCCCGGCACCCGCAGAGGCCGAAGCAACAGCCGAAGCAACTTCAAAAGCTTGATGCCTGTGGGTTGGCGGGGTGGGTCCGGTTGCGGGGGACGCCGTGAATCCGTCCATGGAGGCTCGGTCGCGCCATCCATGGCGCTCACGCCCCCGCAACCGGACCCACCGGGGCGGCCCCCCCCCCCCCGGGGGGGGGGGGGGGGGGCGCCCGCCCCCGCCCCCCCCCCCCCCCCCCCCCCCCCCCACCCCGCCTTCGACAGTTTCTCGCCATCTGTCGGTAGATCCACGCCATGCGTGGATGAACATCTGTCAGATATCGAAGGATTTGAATGAAATCAGGAAGCCGCCGTTGCGACCGTCACCGGGAGCCTGTCAGAGGCGGGGCGGTGTGGGTTGGCAGGACCGTTGGCGCCATGGATGGCGCCATCGAGCCCCCAAGGACGGGTTTACGGCGTGTCCTGCCAACCCACACCGCCCCGCCATCCCACGGAATGCCCGCTCTTGCCGTTGCTGTTGCAGTTGCAGTTGCCTTGGCCTCTGCGGGTGCAGGGCGCCGCCCTGCCCGACCAACCCCTTGATTTCGGGACAATCAGCCATACCCCTTGGCGAGGCCGCACGCGCTGGCGCGGCATTGCACATGGAGCCTTATCGATGACCGAGACCACCCAGACCGAAACCCTTGGCTTCCAGACCGAAGTCAAGCAGCTGCTGCAGCTGATGATCCACTCGCTGTACTCCAACAAGGAAATCTTCCTCCGCGAGCTGGTCTCCAACGCCGCCGACGCCGCCGACAAGCTGCGCTTCGAGGCCCTGACCCAGCCGGCCCTGCTGGAAGGCGACAGCGAACTGCGCGTGCGCGTCAGCTTCGATCCGACCGCCCACACCATCACCATCGAAGACAACGGCATCGGCATGAGCCGCGCCGAAGCCATCGCCCACCTGGGCACCATCGCCAAGTCGGGCACCGGCGACTTCCTGCGCCAGCTGTCCGGCGACCAGAAGAAGGATTCGCAGCTGATCGGCCAGTTCGGCGTCGGCTTCTACAGCGCCTTCATCGTCGCCGACGAAGTCGAAGTGACCTCGCGCCGCGCCGGCCTGGCCGCAGCCGAAGGCGTGCGCTGGACCTCGCGTGGCGAAGGCGATTTCGAGGTCGCCACCATCGACAAGGCCGAGCGCGGCACCCGCATCGTCCTGCACCTGAAGGAGGGCGAGCACGACTTCGCCGATGGCTGGCGCCTGCGCAGCATCCTCAAGAAGTACTCGGACCACATCGGCCTGCCGATCCAGATGCCGAAGGAAGGTGGCGAAGAAGGCGCTGCGGTCGAATGGGAGACCGTCAACCGCGCCAGCGCGCTGTGGACCCGCCCGCGCACCGAAATCAGCGACGCCGAATACACCGAGTTCTACAAGCATGTGGCGCACGACCATAGCGACCCGCTGGCGTGGAGCCACAACAAGGTCGAAGGCAAGCTGGAGTACACCTCGCTGCTGTACGTGCCCGGCCGCGCGCCGTTCGACCTGTACCACCGCGACGCGCCCAAGGGCCTGAAGCTGTACGTGCAGCGCGTGTTCGTGATGGACCAGGCCGAGCAGTTCCTGCCGCTGTACCTGCGCTTCATCAAGGGCGTGGTCGATTCCAACGACCTGTCGCTGAACGTCTCGCGCGAGATCCTGCAGTCCGGCCCGGTCATCGATTCGATGAAGGCGGCGCTGACCAAGCGCTCGCTGGACATGCTGGAGAAGCTGGCCGCCGACAAGCCGGAGCAGTACGCCACGTTCTGGAAGGAATTCGGCCAGGTGCTGAAGGAAGGCCCGGCCGAGGACTACAACAACCGCGAGAAGGTGGCCGGCCTGCTGCGCTTCGCCTCCACCCGCGGCGAGGCCGATGCGCAGACCGTGTCGCTGGCCGATTACATCGGCCGCATGACCGAAGGCCAGGACAAGATCTATTACCTGACCGGCGAGAGCTACAGCCAGGTGCGCAACAGCCCACACCTTGAAGTGTTCCGCAAGAAGGGCGTGGAAGTACTGCTGCTGACCGACCGCATCGACGAGTGGCTGATGGGCTACCTGACCGATTTCGACGGCAAGGGCTTCGTCGACATCGCCCGTGGCGACCTCGACCTGGGCGCGCTGGAAACCGAAGCGGACAAGCAGGAGCAGGAAGCGGCAGCGAAGGACAAGCAGGGCCTGGTCGAGCGCCTGAAGACGGTGCTGGGCGATGACGTGGCCGAAGTGCGCGTGTCGCACCGCCTGACCGATTCGCCGGCGGTGCTGGCCATCGGCGAACAGGACCTGGGCCTGCAGATGCGCCAGATCCTGGAAGCCAGTGGGCAGAAGGTGCCGGACAGCAAGCCGGTACTGGAGATCAACCCGGGTCATCCGCTGATCGCCAAGCTGGATGCCGAAGCCGACGGCGCACGTTTCGACGACCTGGGCCGGGTGCTGTTCGACCAGGCCGCACTGGCCGCCGGCGACAGCCTGAAGGACCCGGGCGCCTATGTGGCGCGCCTGAACAAGCTGCTGCTGGAGCTGTCGGCCTGATCGAGGCGGTGGTCGCCGGGCATGGCCCGGCGGTGCCTTGGTAGAGGCCCACCTTGGTTGGCGCCCCAATAGCGTGCCAACCAAGGTTGGCACCTACCAGGGCGGGTCAAGCATGCCAACCAGGGGTGGCAGCCACCAGGGGCGGCGGTTCGCGCCTGCCGAGGGGGTTCAGGCTTCGCGATCCAGCAGCGAGCCCAGCATCTGGTCCTGGCGGCGGATCACCGTGGCATTGGCGGCGAAGGCCACCACCTCGGCTTTCGCTGCCAGAAGATCACCCAGCGGCGCGGCGGCATCGGTGCCGGTGGGAATCACCGAGGCCTGCACCCCACCCTGCTCGGCGGCACTGCGCTGCAACTGGAGGCGCCGGGCATCGGGGGTCGCCAGGTTGGCCACGTTGTGCGCGGCCACCTGCACGCCCTGCTGGGCCGCACGCATCCCGCCGAGGGCGATTCCCATCACGTTGTTCATGGCGGTCTCCGGGCCGCACTGCGCAGCCCTCCGGACCGGTTAACGGCCGGCAGGCCGCGACCTTGAGTCCACATCGGCCCGACAGGCCCGAGTGGTAGCATATCCCTCTGATTTCAGCGCCTTTTGCCAATGCTCAGTTTTTTCCGCCGCAAGAAGCCCCAGGATGCCCCCGCAGCGGAGGCACCCAAGACCCAGCACTACTCGGCTGAAGAGCTGGCGGCGGCGTTCCCGTCGGCCGCACCGGTCGAGGACAAAGAGCCTGCACCGGTAGCCGTACCGGCCGCGCCTGCGCCGGTCGAGCCGCCGCCGGTAGCCGTCGTTCCGGTCGCTGTCGAGCCTACCCCTGTGGTTCCGGCGCCGGTCGTTCCCGCTCCGAGCGCTCCGCAACCGGCTGCCCGGATCGACGTCGCCCCGGTGGCGGCCCCGGCCATCGAACCGGCACCCGCACCACTGCCTGAGCCCACCCCGGCACCGGTCACCGACGACCTGCCTGCCGCCGCCTCGGTTGACGCCGTTCCGGCGCCTGCCGGCAAGCCCGGCTGGCGCGAACGCCTGCGCAACAGCGTCATCGCGCGCAGCTTCGGTGGCCTGTTCTCGCGCAACCCCAAGCTCGACGACGACCTGCTGGACGAGCTGGAAACCGCACTGATCACCGCCGACGTCGGCGTGGGTGCCACCACCGACCTGGTCGAGGGCCTGCGCAAGCGCATGAAGTCGCGCGAGTTCGCCGACGCCAATGCACTGCTGGCCGCGCTGCGCGCCGAGCTGATCGCAATCCTGCAGCCGGTGGCCAAGCCGCTGGTGATCGACCGCAACGCCAAGCCCTTCGTGGTGCTAACCGTCGGCGTGAACGGCGTTGGCAAGACCACCACCATCGGCAAGCTGGCCAAGCGCTTCAAGGACGATGGCCACAGCCTGATGCTGGCCGCCGGTGACACCTTCCGTGCCGCCGCCGTGGCCCAGCTGCAGGCCTGGGGCGAGCGCAACGGCGTGGCCGTGGTCGCGCAGGGGCAGAACGCCGATGCCGCTTCGGTGGCGTTCGACGCGCTGCAGGCCGGCAAGGCCCGTGGTACCTCGGTGCTGATCGCCGACACCGCCGGCCGCCTGCACACCCAGTCCGGCCTGATGAACGAGCTGGGCAAGATCCGCCGCGTGCTGGGCAAGATTGATCCCACAGCACCACACGAAGTGCTGATGGTGATCGACGGCACCACCGGCCAGAATGCGCTGTCGCAGCTGCGCCAGTTCAATGCCGCGGTGAACGTGACCGGCCTGGTAGTGACCAAGCTGGACGGCACCGCCAAGGGCGGTGTGGTGTTCGCGCTGGCCCGCGAGTTCGGCATTCCGATCCGCTTCGCCGGCATCGGCGAGCGTCCGGAAGACCTGCGCGTGTTCGACCCGGAAGCCTTCGTCGACGCCCTGCTGCCCGAAGCGCTGGGCGCCTGATACACCCGTGCAGCCACCCATGGGGCGACTCTACTGCAGCCAGGTAGAGCCACCCCACGGGTGGTTGCCTCTCTGGAACACCGATGCCCCGCCAGCCGCACGCCAGCGCCGGAACCACGCAGACCGACGACTTCGTCGCCCGCCTGCTGCACTGGTTCGACGACCACGGCCGCCACGACCTGCCCTGGCAGCACCCGCGCAGCCCTTATCGGGTCTGGCTGTCGGAAATCATGCTGCAGCAGACCCAGGTGGCCACGGTCATCCCGTACTTCCAGCGGTTCCTGCAGCACTTCCCGACCCTGCCCGACCTCGCCGCCGCCAGCAACGACGCGGTGATGGCGCAGTGGGCCGGGCTCGGCTACTACGCCCGTGCACGCAACCTGCATGCCGCTGCAAAGCGCTGCGTGGAACTGCACGACGGCGACCTGCCGCGCGATTTCGATGCATTGCATGCCCTGCCCGGCATCGGCTGCAGCACCGCTGGTGCGATCCTCAGCCAGGCCTGGAACGACCCGTTCGCGATCCTCGACGGCAACGTCAAGCGCGTGCTCAGCCGCTACCACGGCATCGAGGGCTTCCCCGGCCTGCCGACCGTCGAGAAGCAGTTGTGGGCCATTGCCGAGGCGCACGTGGCGCAGGTGCCGGCCGGGCGCATGGCCGATTACACCCAGGCACAGATGGATCTGGGCGCGACCGTATGCAGCCGCGCCAAACCGGCCTGCGTGATCTGTCCGCTGCAGGACGCGTGCTTGGCGCGCCGCGAAGGCCGCACTGCTGAACTACCCACGCCCAAGCCCAGCAAGACCCTGCCCGAGCGCGAAGCAGTGGCCCTGCTGCTGCGCGACGCCCAGCAGCGCGTGCTGCTGCAGAAGCGGCCGGACACCGGCATCTGGGCGCAGCTGTGGACGCTGCCGCAGGCCGACGCCGGCAGTGTGCTGCAGGACTGGTTCGATGCGCATGTTGAAGGTTCGCTGGAAGACGCCGAGGAGCTGCCCGTGCTGCAGCACACCTTCAGCCACTACAGGCTGCATCTGCAGGTACTGTCGCGGCAGGTGCACGGCCTGCGCGTGGAAGAACCCACGCTGCGCTGGGTCGCGAGCGATGAACTTCCCGCGCTGGGCCTGCCTGCGCCGATCCGCAAACTGCTCGACGGCGCCACGATCAAGACGTCGAAACGAACTTCCAAGAAGCCCCGCAACCACGAGTGAGTGCCATGCCCCGAACCGTCTTCTGCCAGTACGAACAACGCGATGCCGAAGGTTTGGACTTCGTGCCCTACCCCGGCGAGCTGGGCCAGCGCATCTTCAACAACATCGGCAGGCAGGCCTGGGCCGCCTGGCTGGCCCACCAGACCATGCTGATCAACGAGAACCGCCTGTCACCGCGCACGCCGGAGCATCGCGCGTTCCTTGAAGGCGAACTGGTCAAGTTCCTGTTCGAGAAGGACGCGGAAAAGCCGGCCGGCTTCACTCCGGAAGCCTGACAGCAAAAAGGGGACGGAGGGGATTAAGTCGTTTGTGGCACAAACGAATTAATCCCCTCCGTCCCCTTTTTTGATCATTTGGCCGGGGAGGTCTCCGCCTCGCGCTCCTGCACCTGCGCCTGGCGCAGCTCCTGCTCGGAGGCACGCAGTGCCTTCACGTCCAGCTTGCGGATGCTGTTGATGAAGCACGGCATGCGCGGGCCGCCGGTGGGGTCGCGCACCAGCACCTTGTCAAAGCGCGCCGAGACACGGTTCATCTGGCTGGTCAGGCCGATGGCGGTGGCATACGGCAGGTCCTGGCAGGGGCCTCTCAGCTCCAGCAGGTAGGCCTCGCTCGGGCGCGTCCACACCGCCAGCGCGCTGTCACCCAGCTCGGTCCAGCCATTGAGGGTGCCGAAGAACTGCATGTCGTTCTGCGGCGCACCGGCGTGGGCACGGTAAAGGTCAAGCTTCTCGGCGCTGCTGAGCCGGCCGGTGGTGGCACAGGCGGCCAGGGCCAGGCAGAGGCCGGCCAGCAGAAGCGGGGTCTTCATGGCGATCTCCTCGGGGAACTGTCGCCATCATGCGCCTGGCCTGGCAACGCCGGCGCGACGGCCGACAGCCCCATTCAGGCGCCGGTCGGCGGTCGACCAAGGTCGACCTCTACCCAAGCGGGTCCAGAACGTCGGATTCCGGTAGACGCCAACCTTGGTTGGCGCTTGCCCTGCAGGAGCAGCCGACCAAGGTCGGCTTCTACCAGAGTCCGTCCGACCGCTCAGACGTCGGCGTGGGCCAGTGCGTGCAGGCGCCCTTCGCGCAGCTCCAGAACCCGGTCCAGGCGACGCGCCAGGCTGCGGTCATGGGTCACCAGCACCAGGCTGGTGTGACGTGCACGATTCAGCTCCAGCATCAGCTCGAACACCGTTGCAGCCGTGCGGTCATCCAGGTTGCCGGTCGGCTCGTCACCGAGCACGCAGGCCGGATGGTTGACCAGTGCTCGCGCCACCGCAGCACGCTGGCGCTCGCCGCCGGACAGCTCGCCCGGCTTGTGGTCCAGGCGGTGGCCGAGGCCGACCGCTTCCAGCAGCGTGGTTGCCCGGCTGCTCGCTTCGGCCACCGCGGTGCCAGCCAGCAGCACCGGCATCATCACGTTTTCCAGCGCGGTGAACTCCGGCAGCAGGTGATGGAACTGGTAGACGAAGCCCAGCGCCTGGTTGCGCAGCAGGCCACGCGCGGTATCCGACAGCGCCGACATACGCTGGCCGGTCACATAGACCTCGCCCGCGGTCGGAATGTCGAGGCCGCCCAGCAGGTGCAGCAGCGTGCTCTTGCCGGCGCCGGAGGCACCGATGATCGCCACGGTTTCGCCGGCGGTCACGGTCAGGTCCAGGCCATCGAACACCGGGGTCTGCATGCGTCCTTCGGCGTAGGTCTTGCCCAATGCTTCGGCACGGATCACTTCATCGCCGCGGTTGAAGACCTTATTCATAACGCAGGGCCTCCGCCGGCTGGGTGCGCGCTGCCCGCCAGGCGGGATACAGGGTGGCCAGGAAGCTCATCAGCAGTGCGACCACGGTGATCGCCACCACGTCGCCGGTCTGCATGTCGGTCGGCAGGCCGGTGATGTAGTACACATCCTCCGGCATCAGCTTGACGTTGAACACGCTCTCGATGGCGCCGAGGATGCGCTCCAGGTTGAGGGTCAGGGTGATGCCACCGATCAGGCCGGCCAGCGTGCCGAAGATGCCGATCAGCGAGCCCTGCACCATGAACACCTGCATCACGCCACCCGGGGTCAGGCCGAGGGTGCGCAGGATGGCGATGTCGGCCTGCTTGTCGGTCACCAGCATCACCTGCGAGGACACCAGGTTGAAGGCGCCCATGGCGATGATCAGCGACAGCAGGATGCCCATCACCACCTTCTCCATGCGCAGCGAGTGGTAGAGGTTGGCGTTCTGCTGGGTCCAGTCACTCACGCGGTAGGCACCACCCAGGTTCTGCGCCAGATCCACGCCCACTTCCAGCGAGCGGTCCATGTCGTGCAGTTTCAGGCGCACGCCGGTGGCACCGTCGCTGCGCAGCACGCGCTCCAGGTCCTTCATGTTGGCGAAGCCGACGCCACGGTCGACTTCGTTGTAACCGGCCTCGAAGATGCCGCTCACGGTAAAGCGTTTCATCCGTGGCACCGCACCGGCAGGCGTGCCCTGCACTTCTGCAAAGGTCACCAGAACCTGGTCGCCGACATCGACGCCCAGCCAGATCGCCAGCTCCTTGCCCAGCAGCAGGTTGAAGCTGCCCGGCGTGAGGCTGTCATAGCTGCCCTTGGTGACCTTCTTGTCGATCACCGACACCTTCGGCTCCAGCGCCGGGTCAATGCCCTGGATGATCGCGCCCTGCACGCGCGGGCCGCTGATCATCGATTGGATCTCGATGTACGGCGCGGCACCGGCCACGCGCGGGTCCTTGCTGGCCACATCGACCACCCGCATCCAGTCCGGCATCGGCTCGCCGTCACGGCTGATGGTGGTGTGGGCGGTCATCTGCAGCAGGCGGCTGCGGATTTCCTTCTGGAAACCGCTCATCACCGCCAGGGTGGTGATCAGCACCGTGACGCCGAGCGCGATGCCCAGGATCGATGCCATCGAGATGAAGGAGATGAAGCCGTTGCGGCGCTTGGCGCGCAGGTAGCGCAGGCCAATGGCCACGGGAATGGGTTTGAACATGCAGGCACGCCGGTCAATTCAGCTTATGGTGCCATCGACCGGGGCCGACGGGAAACGCTACGTGCGGCCACGGCCAGTCGCAGTTCACGTCGCTGCCCGGAATCGAGCACATCCGGCCAGAACAGCAGGCGCCGGCGGCGCCGATCCTCACGCCAGAGCAACAGCAGCCAGGGGCCACGCACGACCAGTTGTGGCGCATCGACGTCCTGCCCGGCCACCTGCAGCGGCTCGGACGGTACCGGCAGAAGCACCTGCACGCGTGGCCTGCGCTGGCGCCAGGCCAGTTCGGCCAACCCGATGCCCCAGGCCAGCAACACCGCGGGAATCAACAGCCGCGGCGGCAGATCCGATGCGCGCAGCAGCCAGGGTGCGGCCAGCAGCACCGCCAGCTGGGCGGCGGTCTGCAGCCGCGAGGGGCGCCACTCAAGGCTTGAGGGCGAGGATCTTCTGCATGAGGGGGATCGCGTGCGCATGTGGGCAGGCCTCATAGCCCATGAACCAGCGCCACAACTTATCGTCCTCGCGATCGAGCAGGAACAGGAAAACCTCGCGCTCTTCGGTCGGCGCAGTGCTCCATTCGTGGTCGAGGTAACGGCCGAACAGCTGGTCCAGCTCGCGCATGCCGCGGCGGCAGCGCCAGCGCAGCTTCTTCAGCAGAACGTCTTCTTCCATCGTGCTTCTCCAGATACAGCAAAGCCACGCATGGCGTGGCTCTACTGGGGTGGCACAGCCACACATGGCGTGGCTCTACCCGGTACAGCCAGGCCTGATCAGGCGCGGCGTTCCATCATCAGCTTCTTGATCTCGGCGATCGCCAGCGCCGGGTTCAGGCCCTTCGGGCAGGTCCGCGCGCAGTTCATGATGGTGTGGCAGCGGTACAGCTTGAACGGATCTTCCAGATCGTCCAGGCGCGCACCGGTGTCCTCATCGCGCGAATCGATGATCCAGCGGTAGGCCTGCAGCAGGATCGCCGGGCCCAGGTAACGCTCGCCGTTCCACCAGTAGCTCGGGCAGCTGGTCGAGCAGCAGGCGCACAGGATGCACTCGTACAGGCCGTCCAGCTTCTTGCGGTCTTCCGGCGACTGCAGGCGCTCGCGGTCCGGCGGTGCCGGGGTCTGGGTGCGGATCCACGGCTTGATCGAGGCGTACTGCGCGTAGAAGTGGGTCAGGTCCGGAACCAGATCCTTGACCACGTTCATGTGCGGCAGCGGGTAGATCGGCACTTCCTTCTTGCCGCAGTCCGAGATGGCTCGGGTGCAGGCCAGGGTGTTGGTGCCGTCGATGTTCATCGCGCACGAACCACAGATACCTTCGCGGCAGGAGCGGCGGAAGGTCAGGGTCGGGTCGATCTCGTTCTTGATCTTGATCAGGGCGTCCAGGACCATCGGGCCACAGGCATCCAGATCGACTTCATAGGTATCGGTGCGCGGGTTGCTGTCGTCGTCCGGACTCCAGCGGTAGATCTTGAAGGTGCGCACGTTCTTGCCGCCGTTCTTGACGGGGAAGTGCTTGCCCTTCGTGATCTTGGAATTCTTGGGGAGTGAAAACTCGGCCATGGCTGCTCTCGTTGGCTCAGGCGGCCCGCGCCCTTGGGCGCGGATTGCATGGTAGGCGGGGTCGGATCAGTACACGCGCGGCTTCGGCGGCACTACGGACACGTCGTCGGTCAACGTGTACATGTGCACCGGACGGTAGTCGAAGCTGCACTTGCCCTTCTCGTCGACGCTGACCAGGGTGTGCTTCTGCCAGTTGACGTCGTCGCGGTCCGGGAAGTCCTCGTGCGCATGCGCGCCGCGGCTTTCCTTGCGCTGTTCGGCCGAGTTGATCGTCGCCACCGCGTTGAGCAGCAGGTTGTTCAGCTCGTAGGTCTCGATCAGGTCCGAGTTCCACACCAGCGAACGGTCGGAGACCTTCACGTCCTGGAACGAGTCGAAGATCTTGTCCATCTTCTCGCAGCCTTCCTTCAGCGTCTGGCTGGTGCGGAAGACCGCCGCGTCGGCCTGCATGGTGCGCTGCATGCGATCGCGGATGACCGAGGTCGGGGTATCGCCGTTGGCGTGGCGCAGCTTGTCCAGCAGGCCCAGCGCCTTGTCGCAGGCATCAGACGCCAGCGGCTTGTGCGACGCGCCCGGCTTGATGGTCTCGGCGCAGCGGTTGGCCACCGCACGACCGAACACCACCAGGTCCAGCAGCGAGTTCGAACCCAGGCGGTTGGCACCGTGCACCGACACGCAGGCGGCTTCGCCGATCGCGTACAGGCCCGGGATCACCGCGTCGGGGTTGTCGCCATCCTTGCGGACGACTTCACCGTGGTAGTTGGTCGGGATGCCGCCCATGTTGTAGTGCACGGTCGGGATGACCGGGATCGGCTGCTTGTGCACGTCGACGCCGGCAAAGATGCGGGCGCTCTCGGCGATGCCCGGCAGCTTGTCGTCGATCACGCCCGGGCCGAGGTGGGTCAGGTCGAGCAGGATGTGATCCTTGTGCTCGCCGACGCCGCGGCCTTCGCGGATCTCGATGGTCATCGAACGGCTGACCACGTCGCGCGAGGCCAGATCCTTGTAGTGCGGTGCATAGCGCTCCATGAAGCGCTCGCCGCTGCTGTTGCGCAGGATGCCACCTTCACCGCGGACACCCTCGGTGATCAGGCAGCCGGCGCCGTAGATGCCGGTCGGGTGGAACTGCACGAACTCCATGTCCTGCATGGCGATGCCGGCACGCATGGCCAGGCCGCCACCGTCGCCGGTGCAGGTGTGCGCCGAGGTGGCGCTGAAGTAGGCACGGCCGTAGCCGCCGGTGGCCAGCACCACGCCCTGGGCGCGGAACAGGTGCAGCGTGCCGTCGGACATGTCCAGGGCCAGTACGCCGCGGCAGGCGCCTTCGTCGTCGAAGATCAGGTCGAGCGCGAAGTACTCGATCATGAAGCGCGCATCATGCTTCAGCGACTGCTGGTACAGGGTGTGCAGCATCGCATGACCGGTACGGTCGGCCGCCGCGCAGGTACGCTGCGCCGCCGGGCCTTCACCGTACTTGGTGGTCATGCCACCGAACGGACGCTGGTAGATCTTGCCTTCGGCGGTACGCGAGAACGGCACGCCGTAGTGTTCCAGCTCGATGATGGCCGGGATGGCCTCACGGCACATGTATTCGATGGCGTCCTGGTCGCCCAGCCAGTCCGACCCCTTGATGGTGTCGAAGAAGTGGTAGCGCCAGTCGTCCTCGCCCATGTTGGCGAGTGCGGCCGAGATACCGCCCTGGGCGGCAACGGTGTGCGAACGGGTCGGGAAGACCTTGGTCAGGCACACGGTCTGCAGGCCCTTGGCGGCCAGGCCGAACGTGGCGCGCAGGCCGGCGCCGCCGGCGCCGACCACGACCATGTCGTACTTGTGTTCGGTGATCTTGTAAGCGGACATCTAATCTGGATTCCTGTGTTGGTGCCTGGGCTCAGGCAACGCCGAGGGCGATGCGGCCCACCGCAAACACACTGACGATCATGCCGAGCACGGCGACGAACTTCACCGCGGTCTGCAGCACCAGGGCCAGCAGCGATTCGTGGATGTAGTCTTCCAGCACGACCTGCATGCCGAGCTGGGCGTGCCAGAACATGGCGATCAGCAGGCCGATCAGCGGCACGGCGTTCCACGGCTTGGCCACGGCGGCAGCGGCGGTCGCGTAATCCGAGCCCAGCAGGCTCAGCACGAAGACCAGGAACCAGATGCCCAGCGCCACCAGGGCGGCGGCGGTCAGGCGCTGGTGCACGAAGTGCTCGGTGCCGGTCTTGGCCGAGCCAAGGCCGCGCACGCTCTTCAACGGGGTACGGAACTTGCTCACGCGGCACCTCCGAACATCACATAGGCCCACACCAGCAGGGTGATCACCAGGCTGCCGGTGACCGACAGCCAGCTGCTGCGGATGAAGGCGGGGATGCTGAAGCCGATGGCGAAGTCCTGCACCACATGGCGGATGCCATTGCACAGGTGATAGGCGAACGACCATGTCCACGCGAACAGGAACACGCGGCCATACCAGGCCCCGGCATGGCCGGTGAAGCAGTTCCAGGATTCGGGCCCCATCATCAGGGCCAGCAGGCCGGCGGCGATGATGAGGGCACCAACAGACAGAAAGACGCCAGTGGCTCGATGCAGGATCGAGGTGGCCATCTGAATCTGCCAGCGATACACCTGAAGGTGCGGGGAAAGTGGGCGTTGTCTGGTCGCCATTCGCTGGGCTCGTTGTCTCGGCTGGGCGGCACACGGCCGCGTTGGCTCAATGCTGATCAGAAATCGATGCAGCGTCCGTTTTTCTCCCAATCGCCATACCGCACCGGATCAAGTCCGCCGCGGCCGCCGAATTCCTCTGCTTTTTCCTGTTCCACGGGCACGGGTGCCGCGGGGACCAGCGGGGCTTCAGATTCGTCGTCGGGAGTGGGGGTTGTTTGGCCTATCATGTTCGGTCTCGCAACGCACAAATTTTAGACCTCGTTCACGTGCCTGACAACCTGCCCCCTGCTTTCGTCGGATATCCGCGCCTGCCCGGCCACCAGTTGCTGAGCCTGCAGGGCACGGATGCGGCCGTTTTCGCCCACGCCCAGTTCAGCGGCGACGTCACTGCCTTGCCCCTGCTGCACTGGCAGTGGAGCGCCTGGCTGAGCGCAAAAGGCCGCACCCTGGCGGTGTTCCAGCTACTTCGGCTGGCCGACGACCACGTGATGCTGGTGCTGGCCGACGGCGATGCCGATGCGATTGCGTCGCAACTGCAGCGCTTCGTGTTCCGTCGCAAGGTGAAGGTGCAGGTGCGCAGCGATCTGGCGGTGGCCGGCGCCTTCACCGCGCCCGAAGCCGCCAGCAACGCCGCGATTGCGCACGCCGCAGCGGACGGCTGGGAACTTGACCTGGGCAGCGATGCGCTGCCGCGCACCCTGCGCATTGGCGCAGCTGATGCCTTTGCCGCCGGCAGCGAAACCGATGAGGCCGCTTTCGCCCTGGCCTGGCGCCAGGCCGACCTGCGCTACGGGTTGCCGCGACTGGAAGAAAGCCAGCGCGAAGTGTGGACCCCCCAGCAGCTGGGCCTGGACCGCCTGAACGGCTACAGCGTGAAGAAGGGCTGCTATCCCGGCCAGGAAATCGTCGCGCGCACCCACTTCCTCGGCAAGGCCAAGCGCGCGGTACAGCTGCTGCATACCGCAGCACCGGCGCAGGCCGGCGATGGCGTGCAGCAGGACGGCGCAGCGCTGGGCACGATTGCCAGCGTGGCCGGTGAGCTGGCGCTGGCGGTGCTGCCGCTGGAGGCCAGCGACGCCGAGCTGCAGGTGGGTGGTGCGGTGGCGCAGCGTGTGCCGCTACTGGATGGATTGGCGCGCTGAGGTTCACGCCGGGCACGGCCCGGCGCTACCGCCACCATGGTGGGTGCGGACCGTTGGTCCGCACTGCAACGAAGCAGCCGAGCGTGGGCTCGGCTCTACAGAATCAGAGGCGCTCGCCGGTTTCCGGGTTGAAGAAATGCAACCCCTGCGGGTGGATCGCCACGCGGATCTGCTCGCCCACCGCCGGCAGCGCCTGCGGCGCCACGCGCATGGTCAGCGCATGCTGGCCACTGCTGAGGTTGACGAAGATCTCGTTGCCGACCGGCTCAATGCCTTCGATGCGCGCAGTGAACGCATGCGCATCATCGGCGGCCGCCGGCTGCAGGTGCTCCGGCCGCACACCCACCGCGATCGGCTTCTGCAACCACGCTGGATCGATCGTGGCCTGGCCCAGCGGTGCACGCCATTCGCCGTCGACCACGGTCACGCCACCGGCGTCGCCCTGCAGCGTGCCACGCAGCACGTTCATCGCCGGGCTGCCGAGGAAGCCGGCCACGAACAGGTTGGCCGGGCGGTCGTACAGCGCCATCGGCGTATCGATCTGCTGGATGATGCCGTCCTTCAGCACCACGATGCGCTGGCCCAGGGTCATCGCTTCAACCTGGTCGTGCGTCACGTAGATCATGGTGGTGCCCAGCTTGCGGTGCAGCTGCGCGATTTCGGTGCGCACGCTATGGCGCAGCTTGGCATCCAGATTGGACAGCGGTTCGTCGAGCAGGAACACCGCCGGCTCGCGCACCAGCGCCCGGCCCAGCGCAACACGCTGGCGCTGGCCGCCGGACATCGCCTTGGGCAGCTTGTCCATCATCTCAGTCAGGCCCAGCGTCTGCGCCGCTTCGGCGATGCGCTTGTCGATGGTCGCCTTGTCATGCCCGCGCAGCTTCAGGCCAAAGGCCAGGTTCTCGGCCACGGTCATGTGCGGATACAGTGCGTAGCTCTGGAACACCATCGCGATGTCGCGATCCTTCGGCGCCACGTCGTTGACCACGCGATCACCGATGGTCAGCGTGCCGCCGCTGATCTCTTCCAAGCCGGCCACCATCCGCAACAGGGTCGACTTGCCACAGCCGGACGGACCGACCAGCACCATCAGCTCGCCATCGGCGACCTCGAAGCTGGCGTCCTTCACCGCGACCTGGCCGTTGTCATAGACCTTGCGCACACCCTGCAACTGCACTTTTGCCATATCACCTTTCCGGTCCGCCCGAAGCCGGGCTGTCTTTTGGGACTGCCTCGGCCCTCCCGATGGCAGTGATGATTGCGCGCTTGCCGCATGACGGCGAGCACTGCAATCGAATACAGTTGCCCATTCTGCCATGTAAACGTTTTCACGTGGCACTATCCGATGATCGGTGCGCACCGATCTGCGTCGGCGGTTGAACGAAGCTTCCGCCGAGGTAGTGGTTTCGAATGGAACGATCTTCCGGTGCTCCGGAGAACGCCCCTGACGAACCTCGGACAGGCAGTTGCGCGGATGTCCCCCGAACCCAGCCATGAAGCGATTGACAACGATGTCACCCGGATCTGAAACTCGAGCGATGCACGACACCCTCTTCCTGTTCGGTGCCACAGGTGATCTGGCCCAGCGCTACCTGTTCCCTTCGCTGCTTCGCCTGCTTGGCGACGGCCTGCTGCCGGAGGACTTCCGCATCCGTGCGCTGGCCCTGTCCGGGCATGACACCGAAGCCTTCCATGACATCCTGCGGCCGCGCCTGCAGCAGGCCATGCCGATGGCCACGCAGGACGACATCGGTGCCCTGTTGCGCCGCATCGACTACCGTTCGGTGGATCTGCGCGACGTCGACTCGGTTGCCGCCGCGGTCTCCGACCTGGTGCACCGCAAGTGCGTCAGCTACCTGGCCATCCCGCCGGGCCTGTACATCTCCACCTGCGAAGGCCTGGCCAAGGGCGGCGCACTTGCCGCACCGGCACGCCTGATGCTGGAGAAGCCGATCGGCAGCGACAGCGAGAGCGCCGAGGAAATCATCAGCACCATCGGCCAGTGGATCGACGAGGACCGCGTGTTCCGTCTCGACCACTACCTGGGCAAGGCGGCAGTTCAGAACCTGATCGCGCTGCGCTTCGGCAACACGCTGCTGGAAGCAGTGTGGAACCGCAACTACATCGAATCGGTGCACATCCTGGTGGCCGAGAGCGAAGGCGTGGATGGCCGCGACGCCTACTACGCCCGCTCCGGCGCGCTGCGCGACATGGTGCAGAGCCACATCCTGCAGTTGCTGTGCATGGTGGCGATGGAACCGCCCGCGTCGCTGGAAGCCGACCGCATCCGCGACGAGAAGGTCAAGGTGCTGCGCGCCCTGCGTCCGCTTGATGCCAAGCACGCCGCGCGTGACAGCATCCGCGGCCGCTACACCGCCGGCACCATCAACGGCCAGCCGGCACAGGCCTACCAGCCGCCGGAAGGCAGCGACGTGGAGACCTTCGCCGGTGTCACCGCGCACATCGACAATTGGCGCTGGAGCGGCGTGCCGTTCCACCTGGTCACCGGCAAGCGCCTGCCCGAACGCACCACCCGCGTGGTGGTCACGCTGAAGCCGGTCACCCACTGGCTGTTCGAGCGCCCGCAGCGCGCGCAGGCCGCACCGAACCGCCTGGTGTTCCAGCTGCAGCCGCAGGAAAACATCGAACTGGGCCTGATGAGCAGCCTGGCCGGCCCGGAATGGGGCGCGCTGGAACTGCACCCGCTGGAGCTGGAGCTGTCGGTGCCGACCGGCCTGCACCGCCGCATCGCCTACGAACGCCTGTTCCTGGATGCCTTCAACGGCAACCACACGCTGTTCGTGCGCGATGACGAAGTGCGCGCCGCCTGGGCGTGGATCGACAGCGTGGCCGACGCCTGGAAGGACGCCAAGCTGCCGCTGGAGCCCTACCCCGCCGGCCAGTGGGGCCCGAGCAATGCGGGCGAGTTCCTGCCGCAGGGCGTGGACGCGCCGGACAGCGGAGCCTCGGCATGAGCGCCAGCTCGCAGCCGGTGCTGGTCGCCGACATCGGCGGCACCAACGCCCGCTTCGCCCTGGCCGACACCTCGCAGGACGCACCGCTGCAGAAGGACAGCATCCGCGAGTATGCGGTGGCGGAGTTTCCCTCGCTGGGTGATGCCGCACGCCACCATCTCGAACAGATCGGTGCCACTGCAAGCCGCGGCGTGTTCGCGGTTGCCGGTCGCGTCGATGGTGACGAAGCGCGCATCACCAACCATCCGTGGGTGATCTCGCGCAGCCGCACCGCAGCCATGCTTGGTTTCGACGAACTGCACCTGATCAACGATTTCGCCGCACAGGCGATGGCGATTTCACTGCTGCAGCCCGATGACGTGGTCCAGGTCGGTGGTGCCGCCTGGGTGCCGGGCAAGCCGGGCCAGCCGCGCAACTACGCGGTGATCGGTCCGGGTACCGGCCTGGGTGTCGGTGGCCTGATCCTGCGCCACGGACGCTGCTATCCACTGGAAACCGAAGGCGGCCATGTCAGCTTCCCGCCGGGAACCCCGGAGGAGATCCGCATCCTGGAAATCCTGTCCGAGCAGTTCGGCCGCGTCTCCAACGAGCGACTGATCTGCGGCCCTGGCCTGGTCAACATCCATCGCGCGGTGTGCGAGATGGCCGGTATCGATCCCGGCCAGCTGCAGCCGGTGGACGTGACCGCCCGCGCCCTGCATGGCGATCCGCAGGCAATGCGCACCGTGGACGTGTTCTGCGCGGTGTTCGGCGCCATTGCCGGCGACCTGGTGCTGACCCAGGGTGCCTGGGATGGCGTGTTCCTGACCGGCGGTCTGACCCCGAAGATGCTCGATTCGCTGCAGCACTCTGGTTTCCGCCAGCGCTTCGAACACAAGGGGCGGTTCTCTTCGATCATGGCGCGCGTTCCCTCGTTGGCCGTGATGCATCCCCACGCCGGATTGCTGGGCGCCGCCGCCTATGCCGCCGACGCCGAACGTGACGCACCTGGAGTTGCCGCATGAGCCCCACCTTCCACGACGACCGCATCGAGTTCATCAGCCACGGCGATGCCGATGGCTGGATCGAGGCAGTGGCCGCCGAGATGGCGCAGACCCTCAACCACGACATCAACGAAGTGGGCCGCGCCCGCATCCTGTTGTCCGGCGGCACCACGCCGGCGCCGGTCTACCAGGCGCTGGCCGAGTTGGACGTGCACTGGGACCGGGTGGAAGTGAGCCTGGCCGACGAGCGCTGGCTGTCGCCGCAGGATCGCGACAGCAACGCCTGGCTGGTGCGCGAGCACCTGCTCAAGCGCGCCGAAGGTGCGCATTTCGATCCGCTGGTGCGGATCGGCAAGCCGCTGCCGGAATGCGTTTACACCGCCAACCTGCAGGCCCAGCACAGCCAGCCGCCGAGCCTGGTAGCACTGGGCATGGGCAACGACGGCCACACTGCCTCGCTGTTCCCGGGCTCGAAGGACCTGGCCCGCGCACTGGAAAGCACCCTGCCCTACGCGGCACTGGACGCCACCGGCTGCCCGGGCGCGAACCAGTGGCCGCTGCGCATCACGCTGACCCCACACGGGCTGGGCCAGTGCCGCCAGCGCCTGCTGCTGCTGCGCGGCAAGCAGAAGCTGCAGGTGCTGCGCCAGGCGCTGGACAGCAAGGACGCCCAGCAGTACCCGATCCTCAATGCAATCAACCTGGACGGCGCGCGCCTGCGCGTGCACTGGGCTGATTGATGTCGGCGGCGGCGCTCCGCCGCCGCTTGCCTCTCGCCACCACGAACGCCGGTAGCCAATGAGCCTCCATCCGCAACTGCAAGCCATCACTGAGCGTGTCATCCGCCGCAGCGCCGCCTCGCGTGCCGCCTATCTGGCCGCGATCGATGCCTCCCTGCGTGAGGGCCCGTTCCGCAGCCGCCTGAGCTGCGGCAACCTCGCCCACGGATTCGCCGCCTGTGGCGGCACCGACAAGAGCCGCCTGCGCGGTGGCGTGACGCCGAACCTGGGCATCATCACCGCCTACAACGACATGCTGTCGGCGCACCAGCCGTTCGAGACCTATCCCGAGCAGATCCGCGACATCGCCCGCGAGCTCGGTGCTACGGCACAGGTGGCCGGCGGCGTGCCGGCGATGTGCGACGGCGTCACCCAGGGCCGTGGTGGCATGGAACTGTCGCTGTTCTCGCGCGATGTGATCGCCCAGTCGACCGCGATCGGGCTCAGCCACGACATGTTCGACACCACCGTCTACCTCGGCGTGTGCGACAAGATCGTGCCGGGCCTGCTGATCGGTGCGCTGGCCTTCGGCCACCTGCCGGCGGTGTTCGTGCCGGCCGGCCCGATGACCCCGGGCATTCCGAACAAGCAGAAGGCCGAAGTGCGCGAACGCTACGCCGCCGGCGAAGCCACCCGCGAAGAGCTTCTGGAAGCCGAGTCCGCGTCGTACCACGGCGCTGGCACCTGCACCTTCTACGGCACCGCCAATTCCAACCAGGTCTTGCTGGAAGCGATGGGCGTGCAGCTGCCGGGCGCGTCGTTCGTAAATCCGGGCACGCCGCTGCGCGATGCACTCACCCGCGAAGCGACCGAACGTGCGCTGGACATCACCGCGCTGGGCGATGACTTCCGCCCGCTGGGCCGGATCATCGACGAGCGCGCGATCATCAACGCGGTCATCGCGCTGATGGCCACCGGCGGTTCGACCAACCACACCATCCATTGGGTCGCGGTGGCGCGTGCGGCCGGCATCGTGCTGACCTGGGACGATTTCGACGAGCTGTCGCAGCTGATCCCGCTGCTGGCCCGCGTCTATCCGAACGGCGACGCCGACGTGAACCGCTTCGCGGCGGCCGGCGGCCCGGCGTTCGTGTTCGGCGAACTGATCAAGGCTGGCCTGATGCACGGCGACCTCGTGAGCGTGGCACGCGGCGGCATGGCCGACTATGCGCGCGAGCCGCAGCTGCGCGACGGCCAGCTGGTCTATCTGCCGGGCCTGGAACGCAGCGCCGATGACGAAGTGGTGCGTGGCGTCGACAATCCGTTCGAGCAACAGGGTGGCCTGCGACTGCTGCGCGGCAACCTGGGCAAGTCGCTGATCAAGCTGTCGGCGGTGAAGCCGCAGTACCGCACGATCGAAGCGCCGGCCGTGGTGGTCGATGCACCGCAGGTGTTGAACAAGCTGCATGCCGGTGGCCTGCTGCCCGAGCATTTCGTGGCGGTGGTGCGATACCAGGGCCCGCGAGCGAACGGCATGCCCGAACTGCATTCGCTGGCGCCGCTGCTGGGCCTGTTGCAGAACCAGGGCCGGCGCGTGGCGCTGGTTACCGACGGCCGCCTGTCCGGCGCCTCGGGCAAGATTCCGGCGGCGATCCACGTGACGCCGGAGGCTGCCCGCGGCGGTCCGCTGGCGAAGGTCCGCGAGGGCGACATGATCCGCCTGGATGGCGAGGCCGGCACGTTGGAAGTGCTGGTGGATGCGGCGGAATGGGCAGCACGTCCGCTGGCGCCGAACACCGCGCCGGCCGCGCATGACCTGGGCCGCAACCTGTTCGCGATCAACCGCCGCGTGGTGGGTCCAGCCGACCAGGGGGCGATTTCGATTTCGTGCGGGCCGGCGGCGGCTGATGGCGGGCCGTGGGATTACGACGCGGAGTATGAGTTGGGACACGATGCCGCGGCGGCGGCAGCGCCGCATGAGGCGAAGGACGCCTGAAGCGAAAAGCCGCGGCAGGCTTCCCGGCTTGGGCAGTAGAGCGCCCTTGGACAATTCCCGGCGCGTCATTTGCGCTGCGGCCACTGAATCAAGAAGAGCAAAGGCAAGGGCAAAAGCATGGGTATCGAACAACATCAGGTGAAGGCGGCGGAGCTATTGCATGCGGCGGGCATCCTGCCGGTGGTGACGGTTCATACGCTGGACCAGGCGCGGGCGGTCAGTGCGGCGCTGCTGGAAGGTGGCCTGCCGGCCATCGAGCTGACGCTGCGGACGCCGGTGGCGATGGAAGCGCTGGCGATGCTCAAGCGCGAGCTGCCGGATGTGGTGGTGGGCGCGGGCACGGTGCTGACCGTGGAGCAGATGCAGCAGTCCATCGATGCAGGTGCGGATTTCCTGGTGACGCCGGGTACGCCGCCGGCCCTGGCTGATGCGCTGGCCGCTGCGCCGCTGCCGGTGGTGCCGGGTGCGGCCACGCCGACCGAACTGCTGTCGCTGTGCGCGCGCGGCTTCCGTGTGTGCAAGCTGTTCCCGGCCACGGCCGTGGGTGGGCTGGCGATGATCAAGGGCCTGGCCGGCCCGGTCGCCGACCTGAAGCTGTGCCCGACCGGCGGCATCACCGAAAACACCGCCGCCGAATACCTCGAACAGAAGAACGTGGTCTGCATTGGTGGTTCGTGGATGGTGCCGGGCAACTGGATCGCCGACGGTGAATGGGACAAGGTGCGCGCCAGCGCCGCCGACGCCGCGAAGATCATCCAGCGCGTGCGCGGCCACTGAGCCCAACGCAGCTGTAGAGCCGAGCCCACGCTCGGCTCCACGCCAGCGGAATGGAAAGCAGCCGAGCATGGGCTCGGCTCTACAGGACCAGCATCCAGAGCGGGCAAAGCGCGCGACCCGCTCCCGCTCTTCCTTCTTCATTCCGCGGTGGACGCGCACGGAACCTGTCCGTGGCCCTGCGGAGGGATGGCGCGACCGAGCCTCCAGAATCCAACCGCACCACCACCGCGAGGGGCTCAGCCGTTGGCCGAAACCCCTTACAGCGGCCGTGCCGGATCCACCAGCCCGTACTGGCTGGCCATCCGCGCCAACGCGATGTTGTCGTGGATCCCCATCTTCTCGAACAACCGCGCCTTGTGCGTGTTCACCGTCTTCGCACTCAGGCTCAGACGCCGCGCAATGTCTTCCTGGCGCAGGCCCTGGGTCAGCAGCAGCGCCACCTCAAGCTCGCGCGGCGACAGGTTGTCAAACGGCGAACCGTTGCCTTCCACCGTCGACAGCGCCAGGTTCTGCGCGATGCTGGTGCCCAGGTACCGACGGCCACCTGCCACGTCGCGCACCGCACGCAGCAGTTCCTGCGCATCGCAGCCCTTGCCGATGTAACCGGCCGCGCCGGCTTCGAGCAGCCGCTTCGGCAGCGGGCCGTCTTCCAGTACCGACACGATCACCACGCGGGTGTTGCGGTGGCTGCGGACGATGCGCTCGGTCACTTCCATGCCGCTCACGCCCGGCAGGTGCAGGTCGCACAGCACCACGTCCGGCAGCAGCTGGCGGACCTCGCGCAGCGCGTCCTCGCCGGTCTCGGCTTCGCCCACCACCTCGATGTCGGTTTCCCCCGACAGAATCATCTTCATCCCGGTGCGGACCAGTGCGTGGTCATCCACCAGGTAGACTCGAATCGTCATTCACGTACCTCTTCGAATGCGGCCATTGCAGGTCAAGCTAGGTGGGGTGCCGATACCCCTGCAAGCGCGTTCGGAATGCGACCCCGGCAATCTGCCTTGCGCATCACAGTACCGCGCGTTGTGCTTGCCCCCTGTCTTGCAGAACCTGCTGCAACGAAACAACTGATCTATCACGTAGACGTCCCTCAAGGGCCATCCACGTCAATCCCCCTGTGATGATGCTTCGCTGGCCTTCGCTGGCGGCGGGCCGTGACGTCGCCAAGGGTGCCGGCGACTGAACATGACCAGATAGCACCCTACCACCCAAACCAGCGCGGCACACCATCCGGCCAGGATGTCGGAGGGGTAATGCACCCCCAGATAGACCCGGGACACGCTGACCAGCAGGCTGAACGCGGGTGCCAGCAGCAGCACCGGCCAGCGCCAGCGGGTGTTCCAGGCCAGCAGCACCAGGGTCACCGCCAGGGTCATCGAACCCATGGCATGCCCGCTGGGAAAGCTGAACGTCGATTCCGGCGCGATCGATTCCCACAGGCTGGGGCGCTGGCGCTGGAAGAACTGCTTGCTGCCCATGTTCAGCAGCGCCGATCCCACGAAGCTGACCGCCACGAAGGTCGCCTCGCGCCAACGCCGGTAGCCCAGCAGCGCGCCGATGATCACTACGTCGGCCGGGATCAGGAACCACTCGTAGCCCAGTTTCGAGATGAGCACGAAGAAGCGGTCCAGCCAGGGCGAATGCAGGCCATGCATCTGCCACAGCAGCGGCGCGTCGAAATGGAACGATTCAAACTCGTGCACTTCGTCCGCCAGGGCGACGAAGCCGGCCAACGGCAGCAGCACACCGCCGAACAGCAGGACCAGGCGCCAGGCGTTGCGCGCCATCCAGTGGCGGAAGCCGGAGGCGGACTCCGGTGCAGCGAGGATCGCAGGCTTATCCGACGCTTCGGACATATTTGTGTTCGACGTAATCGTCGATCAGGGCGACGAACTCCTGGGCGATGTTGTCGCCACGCAGGGTCACCTTCTTCTCGCCATCGACGAATACCGGCGCTGCAGGCGTTTCACCCGTGCCCGGCAACGAGATGCCGATGTTGGCATGGCGCGACTCACCCGGCCCGTTGACGATGCAGCCCATCACCGCCAGGGTCATGTTCTCTGCACCCGGGTGGTGGATCTTCCACAGCGGCATCTTCTCGCGCACGTGGTTCTGCACCACCTTGGCCAGCTCCTGGAAGAACTCGGAGGTAGTGCGGCCGCAGCCCGGGCAGGCCGTGACCAGTGGCGTGAAGGCACGCTGGCCGGTGGTCTGCAGCAGTTCCTGGGCGACGATCACTTCCTGCGTGCGCGACTGGCCCGGTTCCGGGGTCAGCGAGATGCGGATCGTGTCTCCGATGCCTTCCTGCAGCAGCACGCTCAGCGCCGCGGACGAGGCGACGATGCCCTTGCTGCCGATGCCGGCCTCGGTCAGGCCCAGGTGCAGGGCGAAATCCGAGCGCTGGGCCAGGTCGCGATACACCGCGATCAGCTCCTGCACGCCGCTGACCTTGGCCGACAGCACGATGCGGTCGCGCGGCAGGCCGAGTTCCACCGCCTGCTCGGCCGAATCCAGCGCCGAGCGGATCAGCGCCTCGCGCAGCACGCGGCCGGCGTCCCAGGGCTGTTCGCGCCGGTTGTTCTCGTCCATCAGCTTCGCCGCCAGGGCCTGGTCCAGCGAGCCCCAGTTGGCGCCGATGCGCACCGGCTTGTTGTAGCGGATCGCGAACTCGATCAACTGGGCGAACTGCAGGTCCTTCTTCTTGCCGAAGCCGACGTTGCCCGGGTTGATGCGGTACTTGGCCAGCGCTTCGGCACACGCCGGCTCGGCGGTCAGCAGCTGGTGGCCGTTGTAGTGGAAGTCACCGATCAGCGGCACGTCGATGCCCATCATCGCCAGCTTGTCGACGATGCGCGGGATCGCCGCAGCGGCTTCAACGGTGTTGACGGTCAAACGCACCATTTCCGAACCTGCACGCCACAGCTCAGCCACCTGCTTCACGCTGGAGGCCACGTCGGACGTGTCGGTGTTGGTCATCGACTGCACCACCACCGGCTTGCCTCCACCTACGGTGACCCCGCCGATCTGCACGGCGTGGGTCTGGCGGCGGGGCCAGGAGGTGGCATCGGAGGGGGGAGTCGGGCGGGTGACGGCGTCGTGCATGGGCGCATTCTACCGCCCGCTCCCGCATTCCGGGTGACTCGCATTCAGCCGGCGGCACGGCTGCGGCCGATTGTCGCAGGCACGGTCACGCGTGAACGCATACGATGAGCGTGAATGACCGGTCCCGACGCCCCGTTTCTCCGAACCCTGTGCAGCCTGCGCTGGCTTGCCGTAGGTGGCCAGGCCGCCACCATCCTGGTCGCCACCTGGGTGCTGGGCCTGCCGTTGCCGCAGCTGCCGCTGTGGGCCGGCGTGGCGGTGCTGACCCTGTTCAACGTCTATACCCAGCTGCGCCCGGAAGCGGCCGACACCGCGCCGCTGACCGCATTCGGCCACATCCTGGTGGACGTGATCATCCTGACCTGGATGGTGGGCTGGAGCGGAGGCATGGCCAATCCGTTCAGCTCGCTGTTCCTGATCCTGATCGCACTGGCCGCCTTCGCCCTGCCCCTGCGCTGGGCGCTGGCGGTCGCGCTGGCCTGCCTGCTCGGCTACGCCGCCAGCGGCATCTTCGGCCAATCGCTGCCGGATGGCTATTTCCGTGCGCAGGACCTCAACCGCTGGGGCGTGGTCGCCAATTTCCTGATTTCCGCAGCGGTCGTGCTGACCTTCTCCACCCGCCTGGCGCTGGCGCTGCGCCAGCGCGAACTGGAACTGTCGGCGCTGCGCGAACGCTTCGCCCGCAACGAGGGCATCGTCGCCCTGGCCACCCATGCCGCCTCGGTGGCACATGAACTGAACACGCCGCTGGCGACCATGACCCTGCTCGCCGATGACGTCGCCGAGCGCAGCGAAGAGCCCGAAGTCCGCGAAGACATGGAAACCCTGCGCGAGCTGCTGGTGCAGTGCCGCGAGCGCGTGCTGGCGCTGGCCGCACCGGCCTCGGCCGATGCACCGGGGCGCAGCCACTCCAGTGCCCAGCAGGTACTGGAACAGTGGCGCCTGGTGCGGCCGACCATCGATCTGCACCGCAACGACGATGCACCGCTGCGGCTGCCGCTGGATCCGGGCGTGGGCCATCTGCTGATGGTCCTTCTCAACAATGCCGCCGATGCCGGCGAACAGGCCGGCCGGCCGCGCGTGGACCTGGACCTGCGCATCGAAGGCGACGACCTGATCGGCGAAGTACGCGACTATGGCCATGGCTTCGACGCCCGTGCTGCCGTGCTGCCGGGCAAGCTGTTCGGCAGCAGCAAAAGCGAGGGCATGGGCGTCGGCCTGGCCCTGTCCCATGCCACCATCGAACGCCTCGACGGCGAGATGTGGATGCGCCCGGCCCAGGGCGCCGGCAGCCGCGTCGGCTTCCGCCTGCCGCTGGCCCCACGCGAGGAAACCCCATGAGCACCTCAACACTCGGCCTGCTGGTCGACGACGACGAACTGTACCTGCGCACCCTGCAGCGCAGCCTGGCCCGCAAGGGGCTGGAAACCCAGACCGCGCAGGACGCCGCCAGTGCACTGGCACTGGCCCGCCAGCATCCACCGGCGTTCGCACTGATTGACCTGAAGCTGGGCAGCGATTCCGGCCTGGCACTGATCCAACCACTGCGCGCGCTGCGCGCGGACATGCGCATCCTGCTGGTGACCGGCTACGCCAGCATCGCCACCGCCGTGGAGGCGATCAAGCTCGGCGCCGACGACTACTTGCCGAAGCCGGCCACGGTGCCGATGATCCTGCGCGCCCTCGGCGAGGAAGATGACGGCCCGGCCGACGATGGCGAAATGGAAGTACCGGACGCGATGACGCCGATCAGCCGCCTGCAGTGGGAACACATCCAGCAGGCGATGCATGAGACCGGTGGCAACGTGTCCGCGGCAGCGCGCCTGCTCGGCATGCACCGGCGTTCGCTGCAGCGCAAGCTGGCCAAGCGGCCGAGCCCGGAGCGCGATCCCAGCCGTTGATCGCGACCGGCCCCGTCCGGCTCAGACCTCGGCCAGCACCGCTCGGTCCTGCGCGGCGCTGGAACGCGACGCCGACGCATCGACCGGCGACGCTGACGTCTCCTGCAGCAACGGCGACGGCAGCGCGCAGGCCGGATGCATGCGCAGGAAGCCATAGATCGCACCTGCCAGGCCGATCATCAGGCCCGGAGTAAAGGCTGCGCGGGTCAGTCCGCCGACCATGCCCTGGTGCTCCTCGATCGAAGAAACGATCTCGATGGCCGCCTCATCCTGCGGATAGGGACATCCTTCCGGATCCAGCGCAGCCGCCAGCACCAGCAGCTCCCGGGTGGACACATCGCCGTGGCACAGGGTGTGGCTGAACCCCCATTTGCCGCGCGCGTCGGCCACAGCCCGCCGCATGTCACGCAACTGCGCGGGATCGCCGGTGCGGGCATACAGATCCGCCGCCGCCAGCCCGATGCCAACACTGCCATGGCACCAGGTCGGGAAGTTCTTCTGCCCATCCTGCAGGTGGATGTCACGCCAGTACCCGGTATGCGGCTCGAACAACGCCGCCTGGAACGCAAACGCTCCTTCGGCCAACTGCCGCCAGGCCGCGCGCTCAGGCACGCTGCCGGCATCCGAACGCGCCAGCCGTGCCAGCGCCCAGCCCATGCCCATCGCGCCGTGGCCGAAGCCACCGATCGGCTCGCGGAACTGTGGCGTCGACCAGCGCGTGCCGTCCGCGTCGACGATCGCAGCCTCCTGCAGGCGGCGTCCCGCTGCGGCCGCCAGCTCCAGCCAGCGTGCGTTCCCGGTAGCCCCGGCCAGCGACAGCAACGGCAGGATCATGCCGGACACGCCATCAATCAGTTCGAACTTTGTCGCCTCCTGGAAGCCGCGACGCTCCGCGGCTTCCGCACAACGCTCCGCCAGCGCCAGCAACGCCGGTCGCTGCAAGAGGTCGTGCAATGCCAGCAATGTCCATATCTGTGAACCGGTTCCGACGAATCCACCATCGATCTCGGCGGGGTGCTGCTCACACATGGTCTGGAACACCGCGAGGGCGCCATCGATGGCCGGGCCCAGCCCCGCTACCGGGTCGGCACGCCCCTGCTCCACTTCCCGGTGGTAAGCCGCCAATGCGAATGCAATACCTCCCAGCCCGAAATACAGGTCGGGCTGCACCGGCTGGACGGTCCATCCGGTACGGGTCACCTCGGGGGTGATCCAGGTCATCGAACCGTCTTCACCGTGCACCGCCAGCCGCAGCAGGCTCTCCACCGCGCGTGCCGCAAGCGTTCGTCGGCGCAGGTCCAGATCGTCCGCGCGAGGCTGCTGCGCGGCATAGCTGTAGCCGGATCGAGCCTCGGCGCGGGCCAGCGCATGCTGGTTCAGGTCGGTGGCCACCAGCGTGCTGCGGATGGTCACGTCTTCCAGGTCGATGCGCATCGCACGCCAGTTGTCGGCGATGGAGCGGATGCGCGCTGCGTCCAGCTGCGAAGTGAAGATCGGAATGTCACCGTGGCGCAGGTCGTCCACTTCGCCACGTACGGTGTCCAGGTCCGATGGCGCAGCCGGTGACACCGCCGCATTGCGCACCAGCAGATCGATCGCGCGTTCAACCGCCTGGGCTTCGTTGTGCAGCGAGGCTGGATGCCAGAGCATCCGCCCGAGCTCGGCGTAGGCCATTGTCGGCCGCCGCACGTCGCGCACCTGGCAGCCTTCGAAAGCCGCCAGGAGTGGCATCAGTTCGCCCTTCGCATCGAGCGCGCGCAGGCGCCCACTGGCGTCGATGAAGCCCTCGCTGATGTGGTCCCAGTACAACGACACATCGGGCTGCGCGCTGGGATGATTCTGCGCAACGGAGACCTCGGCCTCGACCATGCCCAACCGGGCCGGTTCCGTCCCGCCCTCGACAATCACCGGCACCTTCACCCGCGGCTGCTCGCCCGGCAGTGCGCCGGCTGCAGACAGATCCACGCCTTCCATGCCCAGGCCGGCAGTACGGAACGGCACGATTCCGGTACGCAGCACTGAATTGCGCATCAGCTTGACGGCGGTGTCGTACGCATCGCCAAGTCCTGATGGCTCGATTTCGATTACCCGGGAGAACACGCTTTCGGCGTCGACCACCACCGGCACCGGCCCGACCGCGATCAGGTTCTCCAGATGGATGTCGGTGCCCCCCACCAGGCGCAGGATCGCCAGCCAATGGCCAAGACCGCGGTAGTAGGCACGCAGTTCAACGTCATCGGCACAGTAGCGGTGCGCGGCGAAGGCGGCCCAGCCGTGGCTGCCACGATCAATCACCTTCGGCACGCATACGCGGTCAGGGCCGTCACCGAAGAGCGTGCACAACAGGCCGTCGAGCGTTGCATCGATGCGCAATGAGCGTGGCTTGTACATCACCGTGCCGCCTTCGAACTGCAGCCGTGCCACAGTCCGGCCGCCACCATGCAGGTCACCCCGTCCCAATGCAACGGCATGCAGCGTGCCCGCCGGCGCGCCCAGCAACCCTGCCAGCGCCGCACGATCACTGCCGATGCGCACAGCGAGCTCCACCACCGCCGCACATTGTCCTTCGAGCATGCGCGTCAGGCGCGGCAGCAGCACCGGATAGCGTTGCTGCAGATGCGTGCGGAAGCCCTCGCTGGTGGCCAGGGCAACGAATTCGTCCAGCGCACCAGCACTGCCCAGCGGGCCGATGTCACCACTTCGTGCAGCAGCGTGCAGTTCCAGCAGCAGCACGCGGTTGAGCTTGAGCTGGGCATGCTCACGCAGTGCCGCATCGCCCTGCGCGTGCAGCAGTTCGCGCTCACCGGGCTGCAGCGCAATGGCAGGGTCATGCAGGCCAGTCGCCAACGCGGCGCGCGCGTGGGCAAGGAAATGTTCGGTGATGCGCGCAAACGCAGCCGCAGCCGGAGAAGCGGTCATTACGCCCCCTGCAAGGTATCGGGAAGTCTGTTCCAGTCGCCGGCACGCAGCTGCATGCCTCTGCGTGCCGGCTCGGGTTACATCAGCAACACAGGCAGTGGTTGATCACCGATACCGTGGTGGTGCACTCGTTGGTGCCCCCGGTGATCATGGTGTCCGAAGCTCCGGTGAGGGCCGCTTCGGTGGCTGCCGCACCGTAGATGAACAGCGAACCCGCAGGGTTGGCGCACCCATCCACATCGTCCGAGCCATTGAGCCAGCCGGACACAACATCGTCATTCAGATCCATTCGCAATCTCCTGTCATTCACAACATGAGGCGTTGAGGACATGGATCGATTCCACGTCCCTTCGGATACGGCCAGTCCCTGGCATCAACTTCATGCTGCGAGCGATACTGGATGACAGGTACAGCCGCCCGTGCACACTGCATTGGCACGCGATGCACAGTCAAGCTGCGCTGCGGCAGGCACGCGGATGCGCAGCATGCGCAGCACGGAAACGACGCGGAATGAGTGGCCGCGCAGACATTCATGCGCGACCGGATCGAAGGCAAGCGGAGAGACATGGGATGGCCGGCCGGCGCCGGCACATCCGCAGGCCGGGTCAGCCCTTCAGCTGCGCCAGGATCTCGCGGGTCATCGGATCGGCAATCGCCACATCCTCACCCTGCAGCGCCGGCAACAGGCCACTGGCCAGCTGCTTGCCAAGCTCGACACCGAACTGGTCGAAGGCATTGATGTTCCAGATCACCGACTGCACGTACACAGCGTGTTCGTACATGGCGATCAGTGCGCCCAGCGCCTGCGGGGTCAGCGCGTCGAGCAGGATCAGTGTGCTCGGGCGGCCGCCCGGGTAATCACGGTGCGGGTCGTCGCTGCTCTGGCCATTGGCCAGTGCTTCAGTCTGCGCCAGCAGATTGGCCAGCAGGGCCTGATGATTGATCGTGTAGGGATCGTCGTTGTGCACGCAGCCGATGAAATCTGCCGGAACGATGCTGGTGCCCTGGTGCAGCGCCTGGAAGAAGCTGTGCTGCACATCGGTGCCCGCCCCGCCCCACCACACCGGCACGGTGTCGGTGGTGACAGGTTGGCCGTCACGCTGCACGCGCTTGCCCAGGCTTTCCATCACCAGCTGCTGCAGGTAGGCCGGCAGCAGCGCCAGGCGCTGGTCGTAGGTCATCACCGCGTGCGTGGCATGGCCCAGCAGGTTGCGGTTCCAGATGTCGGTCAGGCCGTGCAGCACCGGCAGGTTGCGCTCCAGCGGTGCATCCAGCGCATGCGCATCCATCTGCGCCGCGCCTTCCAGCAACTGTTCAAAGCGCTCGAAGCCGATCGCCAGCGCGATCGGGAAACCGACCGCCGACCACAGCGAATAACGGCCACCCACCCAGTCCCACATCGGCAGCACGCGATCGGCGGCGATCGCGAAGGCCTTGGCGGCACGTTCCGGATTGGCACTGACTGCATACAGACGCTCGCTGCCACCCAGCCAGTCGTGCAGGATCTGGCCGTTGAGCAGGGTTTCCTGCGTGCCGAAGGTCTTGGAGATCAGGATGCCGGCGGTCTTCGCCGGATCCAGCGTAGCCAGCGTGCGCTGCATGGCGGCGCCGTCCACGTTCGACACGAAATGCACGCGCAGTCGCGCACCGCTGACCGGGCGCAGTGCATCGGCGACCAGGCGCGGACCGAGATCGGAACCGCCGATGCCGACGCTGACCACGTCGGTCACGCCACTGTTTTCCAGCGCGCGCACCAGCACGCCCATGCGCTGGCGGATCGTGCGCGCGGTGGCATAGGCCTCGGCCGCCACCGGCGCATCGACCACGTCGCCACGCAGTGCGGTGTGCAGTGCGGCGCGACCTTCGGTCAGATTGACCTGCTCACCACGGAACAGGCGGGTGATGGCACCGCCGACATCACGGTCGGCGGCCAAAGCCAGCAATGCCTGCAGCGCCGCGGCATCGTATCTCTGCCGGGCGAAGTTGACGTACAACGGACCGACCCGCAGCGCCAGGTCCTGCACGCGGCCGGGTTCGGCGGCGAGCAGGCTGGGGATGCTTGCGCCCTTCAGGCGCTGGGCGTGGGAATGCAGCGAGTCGAATCCGTTGTTCGTTGTCATGCGGCCTGGGTCGGGATCGTGTCGTTGGTGTGGGTGATCTGGTTCTTGCCATCAACGTACACCAGCTTCGGCTTGAAGCTGTCAGCTTCCTGCTCGGTCATGCTGGCGAACGCGGCGATGATGATGATGTCACCGACCTGCACGTGGCGCGCGGCGCCACCGTTGAGCGAGACAACGCCGCTGCCGGCTTCGGCGCGGATGGCATAGGTCGAGAAGCGCGCACCGTTGGTCACGTCCCAGATGTGCACCTGTTCGAACTCGCGGATGCCGGTGGCAGCCAGCAGGTTGTCATCGATGGCGATCGAGCCTTCGTAGTTCAGCTCGGAATGGGTGACGGTGGCGCGGTGGATCTTGGTCTTGAGCAGGGACAGGTGCATGGGGGCGCTGCAACGGCAAAGGAAAGAGCGGATTCTAGCACCCGCTTGACCATCGTCAGGGGGCTGCAGCAGGACGCTGAAGGCTGTTCAGGTGCCCTCCCCCGGCGGCGGCGGCGCTGCGTGCCCGGAACTGCCTTCCAGAGACAGCCGGAACACCGTATGGAAGGCCAGCCCGGCGACCAGCCCGAAGCCTCCCGCGGCCAGCACCTGCAAGGCATAGCTGATCACATCGAAGGTATCGACGTAGCGCAGGCGCTGCAGCCAGGGCCCCTGGTTTTCCCCCGGCCAGGCGCAGGTGGCCATGGCCAGCGCGCCCAGCCCGAAGCCGACCAGCACGAAGCCGGCCCGGCGCAGGCGCTGCTGAGACTGCAGGATCAGCGCCATCGGCAGCAACACCGCGATGGCATTGCAGACGGCCAGTACGAACATCAGCCCACCACCGGTGAGCGCAGGCATCGGCGTACGCCTGAATTCGAGCGCGAACAACAGGCCGCCAAACAGCTGGGCCGGCAGCATGCCTGCCGCCAGCACCGCCAGGATCGAGGCCTGGGCGAGGCGGCCGGTATCAGTGCTGGGGGCTTTCATTTCCGGTCTCCCGTCCGTGGGAAGTGCAGAGGCGCCCGTTGCGGGCGCCCCCAAGCCGCGTGCGGCTCAGAACTCCAGGTTGTCGATCAGGCGCGTCGTGCCCAGGCGCGCGGCGATCAGCGCCACGCGGCCACCGCCGTCGAAGGTCGGCTCGGCCAGCTCGGGCGTGCGCAGCACGGCGTAGTCGACCTGGAAACCGGCCGCCTGCAGCGCCGCCGTGGCGTCGGCCTCGATCTGCACCCGCGTGTGCCCGGCCACGTAGCCTTCGCGCATGCCCAGCAGCGTGCGGTGAATGGTCGTCGCAACCGGTCGCTGTTCGGCGTTGAGGTACTGGTTGCGCGAACTCTTGGCCAGGCCATCCTCGTCGCGCACGATCTCGGCACCGACGATCTGGATCGGGAACGACAGCTCGGCCACCATCTGCCTGATCACGGCCAGCTGCTGGTAATCCTTGCGGCCGAACACGGCCACATCCGGCTGCACCTGCAGGAACAGGCGCGCCACCACCGTGCACACGCCGTCGAAGTGGCCCGGGCGGCTGGCGCCTTCCAGCACTTCACTGACACCCGGCGCGTGCATCTGCGTGGTCTTGTCCACGCCCAGCGGATACATCGCCTCGACGCTGGGCAGCCACACCGCATCGCAGCCGGCCTGCTCCAGCCCGGCCACGTCAGCCTTGGGCGTGCGCGGGTAGCGGCTGAAGTCCTCGTTCGGCCCGAACTGGGTCGGGTTGACGAAGATACTCGTCACCACCTTGTCGGCGTACTGGCGGGCCAGGGTCACCAGCGAATGGTGGCCACCATGCAGGTTGCCCATGGTCGGCACCAGCGCCACGCGCAGGCCCTCGCGCTTCCACTGGGCGATCTGCTCGCGCAGCGCGCCGAGCTCGTTGAAGGTCTGGATCATTGGGCGTAGGCGTGCTGTTCGTCGGGGAAGCTGCCGTCGCGCACGGCGTCGGCATAGGCGCGGGTGGCACCGGCCACCGAACCGCCTTCGGCAAGGAAATCCTTGACGAACTTGGGACGGCGATGGCCACTGTCCAGGCCGAGGAAATCGTGCAGCACCAGCACCTGGCCGTCGCACTGCGGGCCGGCACCGATGCCGATGGTCGGAACATCCACCGCCGCGGTCACTTCGGCGGCGACCGGGGTCGGCACGCATTCGAGCACCATGATGCTGGCGCCGGCAGCGGCCACGGCCCTGGCATCTTCCACCAGCTGGCGCGCGGCATCGCCACGGCCCTGGATCTTGAAGCCGCCCAGGCGCAGCACCGACTGCGGGGTCAGGCCCAGGTGAGCGCAGACCGGAATCTCACGCTCGACCAGGTAACGGATGATGTCGACCTTGAAGCCGGCACCTTCGATCTTGACCATCTCGGCACCGGCCTGCAGCAGCTGCAGCGATGCATCCAGCGCGCGTTCCGGGGTGGCATCGGCACCGAACGGCAGGTCGGCCACCAGCAGCGCACGCTGCAGCACACGGGCTACGGCGCGGGTGTGGTAGACCATGTCGGCCACGGTCACCGGCAGGGTCGAATCATGGCCCTGCACGACCATGCCCAGCGAATCGCCGATCAGGATCAGGTCGACGCCATTGGCATCGAAGGTACGGGCAAAGCCGGCGTCGTAGGCGGTCAACATGACCAGCTTCTGGCCATTGCGCTTGGCCTCGGCCAGGGCGGGAACGGTCCAGGGCTTGCTGTCTGCGTGGGTGCTCATGTGCTGATAACCGGGGGAGATAACCCGGGCATTATCACCCTATCGGCGCGATCCCGCAGGCATCCACCCGCATCACTGCATCCTGCACGCGGCCATGGCCGGGAATGGCCAGATCCGGCGCGACTTCGGCCAGCGGCACCAACACGAAGGCACGCTCGTGCAGGTAAGGATGCGGCACCTGCAGGCCGGGCTGATCGAGTACCTGCGCGCCGTACAGCAGCAGGTCCAGGTCCAGCGCGCGCGGGCCCCAGTGCATCGCGGGGTCGCGCACGCGGCCAAAACCCTGCTCCAGCGCAAGCATCGCCTGCAGCAGCTCATCGGCCGGCAATGTGGTTTCGACCGAGGCCACCGCGTTGACGAACGGCGGCTGGTCTTCATTGCCCCAGGCCGGCGTGGCATAAAGCCGCGAGGCCTGGCGCAGGCGGGTACCGGGCAGCGCGTCGAGCGCGGCAATCGCCGCGCCCACGGTCGCGGCCGCGTCGCCAAGGTTGGCGCCGAGGCCGATCCAGGCAAGAGTCATCGTTTACTCGCCAGCCGCACCGGCCGGGGCGCCCGGACGACGGCGGCGACGGCGGCGCTTGCGCGGTGCCCCGCTCTCGTCATCACCCTCTTCGCTGTGCATCACGTCCAGCGACGATTCCAGCTCGCGGCCGGACTGCGCCTGTGCCTCGCGCCAGAACTCGACATCGGCGGCGTGCTCGGCCGAGGCCACCTGACGCAGGCTGAGGAAGTCGAACGCGGCGCGGAAACGCGGATGAGTCAGGGTACGGAATACACGCTTGCGCTGGCGCGAGCCGAAACGCGACTGCAGCAGCCAGATCTCCTGCATCGGCAGCGAGAAGCGGCGCGGCAGCGCGATGGTGCTCAGCTGCTGCACGGTCACACGGTCGGCAGCACGGCGCTGTGCCTCCTCCGGTGCCACGCCCTGCTTGAGCAGGGTCGCCTGCGCGCGGCAGAACGCGGGCCACAGCAGCAGCGCGAACAGGAACGCCGGCGAGACCGGCTCGTCGTTGGCCACGCGCGCATCGGTGTTGGCCAGGCCCTCGACCAGCATGCGGCGCAGCGCGCCGGTGCGGTTGGACTTCAATGCCTTGGCGCTTTCCGGGAACAGCACGTCGAGCAGGCCGTAACGCTCAAGGCCTTCGAAGCTGGCCACGCCGTGCCCGGACAGGAACAGCTTCAGCACTTCCTCGAACAGGCGTGCCGGCGCGGCTTCGTTGAGCAGGCCGGCCAGATGCGGGATCGGCGCGGCGGTGCCCTCTTCGATCTGGAAGCCGAGCTTGGCCGCCAGGCGCACCGCACGCAGCATGCGCACCGGGTCTTCGCGATAACGCTGCTCGGGGTCGCCGATCAGCTTCATCAGGCGCGCCTGCACGTCTTCGAAGCCGCCGGTGTAATCACGCACCGAGAAGTCCTCGATGGCGTAGTAGAGGGCGTTGCAGGTGAAGTCGCGGCGGATGGCGTCGTCTTCGATGGTGCCGTACACGTTGTCGCGCACGAGCATGCCGTTTTCCATCTCGCGGTCGCCGCTGCCGTCATCGCTGTTGGCACGGAAGGTGGCGACTTCGATGATCTCGCGGCCGAACACGACGTGGGCGAGGCGGAAGCGGCGGCCGATCAGGCGGCAGTTGCGGAACAGCTGCTTGACCTGTTCGGGCGTGGCATCGGTGGCCACGTCGAAATCCTTGGGTTGGCCATTGACCAGCAGGTCGCGCACCGCGCCGCCGACAAGGTAGGCGCCGAAGCCGGCATCGCGCAGGCGATAAAGCACGCGCAGGGCGTTCGGGCTGATGTCCTTGCGGGAGATCGTGTGCTGGTCGCGCGGGATGACGCGCAGGCTGAACGGTGATGTAGCAGAGG
This sequence comes from Stenotrophomonas sp. 115C5, assembly GCF_056861055.1. Classification (NCBI taxonomy): domain Bacteria; kingdom Pseudomonadati; phylum Pseudomonadota; class Gammaproteobacteria; order Lysobacterales; family Lysobacteraceae; genus Stenotrophomonas; species Stenotrophomonas sp. 115C5. The sequence continues at coordinate 10,445 of NZ_JBSPUQ010000003.1, read as the reverse complement.
AAATGATGTTGGCGCTTCCGGTTGAAGTTTCGGGATTGCCCAATGGCATCGAGGTGCATATACTAGCGCTCCTGCCTCGGCAGCGACACAGTTACGCTCCCTTCGTCTAGTGGTTAGGACGTGGCCCTCTCAAGGCTAAAACAGGGGTTCGAGTCCCCTAGGGAGCGCCAGTCGCCGCAGCAGGAACCGAAAAAGCCCGCCTTGTGCGGGCTTTTCTGTTTTCCGGGGTTGTGATGGCATCGATCGGCTTGGTCGCAGTAGCGCCTCCCTGCTATCGACTTGAGCCGGTGGGGTCACCCAGGGCAGGACACGCCGTGAACCCATCCATGGGGGCTCGATGGCGCCTTGCTCGCGTGCGCTGTCCTGCGCACTCGGCAAGACCAGGGTTGGGCTCCTGCCCAACCCGTCGGGCGCATGCGCCCGACCCATGGCGCCAACGGTCCTGCCCTGGGTGACCCCACCGACTCTGGACGGTCTCCCACGAGCTGCGGCAACAACTGACCAGCGCCTCGCCGCATCCGCACGCACCATGAAACTGTCAAGAGGGGCCAGGCCGCCCTCTCCAGGACCGTTGGCGCCATGGATGGCGCCATCGAGCACCATGGATGGGCTTTTGCGTGTCCTGGAGAGGGCGGCCTGGCCCCTCACACTCTGGACAAGCAGGCGCCGACGGGATGCAACCGAAGCCAGTCGCCATCAGCCTTCCATCTGCTCCAGCTCCTTGCCTTTGGTCTCGCGTACGTAGCGGACCACGAAGACAATCGAGAAGATCGCTACGACGGCGTAGATGCCGTAGGCGCCGGCCAGGCCGATGCCGGCCAGCAGCATCGGGAAGGTCACGGTGATCGCGAAGTTCGAGGTCCATTGCGCGGCGCCGGCCACCGCCAGCGCCGGACCACGGATCTGATTGGGGAACATCTCGCCCAGCATCACCCACATCACCGGTCCCCAGGACATATTGAAGAACACCACGTAGACGTTGGCCGCGACCAGCGCCAGCCGGCCCATGCCCTCGGACAGCTGCAGGCGACCATCGGCCAGGCTGCCACTGGCGAAGGCAACCACCATCAGCACCAGCGCCACCGACATGCCGACCGAGCCGATCCACAGCAGCGGCTTGCGCCCGATGCGGTCGATCAACAGCACCGTCAGCAGACAGGCCCCGATGCTCAGCGCGCCGGACAACACATTGATCAGCAGCGCGTCGCTTTCCGAGAAGCCCACCGCCTGCCACAGCACCGCGCCGTAGTAGAACACCACGTTGATGCCGACCAGCTGCTGGAACATGGCCAGACCGATGCCCACCCACAGAATCGGCCGCAGCTTGCCGCTGACCGTGTCGCGCAGGTCGGCAAAGCGCGGCTTGTGCTGGTCCTGGGCCAGGCTGGCTTCGATCTCGGCCTGCTTGGCCGCCGCCGCGGCCTCGCCGTACAGCCGCGACAGTACCGCCCTCGCCTGCTGCTGACGCCCCTTCAGGACCAGGAAGCGCGGGCTTTCCGGTATCACCAGCAACAACAGCAGGAACAGCCCCGACGGCAGTGCCTGCATCCAGAACATCCAGCGCCAGGCCTCATGGCCCAGCCACAGCGGCTCGGTCGAGGCCCCAGCGGCACGGGCCAGCAGGTAATTGCTGAGGAAGGCGGCGAACAGGCCGCAGATGATCGCCATCTGCTGCACCGTGGCCAAACGCCCGCGATAGCGCGCCGAGGCCACCTCGGCAATGTAGGCCGGCGACATCACACTGGCCGCACCCACCGCGAAGCCGCCGAGCACCCGTGCGGCAATGAACAACCAGGAGGCGTGTGCGGCACCGGCACCCAGCGCCGAAACCAGGAACATCAGCGCCGAGGCGATCAGCACGCCACGACGGCCCAGGCGATCTCCCAGCCAGCCGGCCAGGAAGGCACCGATTGCGCAGCCGAGCAGCATCGAGGCGACTTCGAAACCGAGCGCCGCCTCGCTGGAGTTGAAGGCCTGGCGCAGGCCATCGACCGTGCCATTGATGACACCACTGTCGAAGCCGAACAGGAATCCACCCAGGGTGGCCACGCAGCTGATCAGGACGATGAATGCAGTGTTCTCACCGCCATGGGAGGCGATGTTGGGCTGGGCTGGGGACATGGACGATCCTGCTGGGAAGGGGGCCGGCCATCCGACGCAGCCGGCTGACCCGCAGCGTCGCACAGGCCTCCCCCTGCCGCCAATGACGCCACGGCCGCGCCTGCCAGACGCCCGATTTCCGCCCCGCGCCGACACCGGGGGCCAACCTGTTCTAGAATTGGCGGGTTCAGGAATCGATCCACCCCCAGCCCATGCCCTTTGTCGTCACCGAAAACTGCATCAAGTGCAAACACACCGATTGCGTGGAAGTGTGCCCCGTGGATTGCTTCCACGAAGGCCCGAACTTCCTGGTGATCGACCCGGATGAGTGCATCGACTGCACCCTCTGCGAACCGGAATGCCCGGTCAACGCGATCTTCCCGGAGGACGATGTTCCTGCCGGCCAGGAAAGTTTCGTGGCCCTCAACGCCGAACTGGCGAAGGAGTGGCCGGTGCTGACCGTGCGCAAGGACCCGCCCGCCGACGCCGGCGAATGGGACGGCAAGCCGGACAAGCTGAAGCTGCTGGAGCGCTGAGAAGCGCCCACGGCGGTAACGAAAAGGGCGCCCACGGGCGCCCTTTTCTGCTTCTCGGTAGGTGCCAGCCTTGGTTGGCACAGAAGCGCCGACCAAGGTCGGCCTCTACCAGAGCGGGTGCGGACCAAGGCCCGCACCCACCCGACCAGCCCTTACTGGGCCAGCTTCGCCTTCAGCGCGGCGATCAGCTTCACCGGCGCTTCGGCAGTGGCCGGCAGGCCACGCGGATCGACCGCGGAAATGTAGGCCCCAGCATCGACAGCGACCACGCGGACCAGGAAGTTGCTGCCTTCGTAGGCCACGTCATACGAGCCCAGCAGCTGCGCGCGGCTGGCGATGGTCACGCCTTCCACGCCTTCCAGCGCGGTGCCGACCTTGGCGAAAGCTTCGTCCTTGCCACCGGCGATGGTGAAACCGGTGTTGCCCACGGCCGGGGCCGCAGCCACCGGGGCCGCCGGCTTGGTCGCCGATGCCAGCGTCGGCACCTTGTTGTCACCGGTGGTGGTCGGCAGGTTCAGGTCCGGCGGCACTTCCAGCGGACGCATTTCCGGGGCCAGGGCGTAGTCGCCCTTGACACCACGCTTGAAGCAGCCGGTGGTGCCGGCGGCAACGGCCACCGCAAGCAGGGCGTAGGACAGCACGCGGACGGTGGATACGGATTGACGCATGTGAATCTCCTGGGTCAGACCAAGACGGAAGGTCAGTGGCTGGAAAGGGCTTCGAGGGCGGCGATGTCGCCGGCAAGGTGGTCGGCCGCCGGATGATGCGGCGCCGACAGGGGCAGCAGCGGCAGGCGCAGGTCGTGACCGATGCCGATGCGGCGCAGCAGCGCCTTGACCGGAATCGGGTTCGGTTCGACACCACAGAAATCATGGAACGGATGCAGGCGCGCATCCCACGACGCGGTGGCTTCGTGATCGTGCGCGGCGGCCAGTTCGCACATCCGGCGGTAGGCGCCCGGAAGCACGTTGGAACCGACCGAGATCAGACCATCGACGCCGGCCTGGATCGACCGGGCCGCCGTGCCGTCGTCACCGCTGAGCACGGCGAACTGCGGGCTGCGCAGAGCCAGCAGCGCCTGCACCCGGCCGGTGTCGCCCACTGCCTCCTTGATGCCGACGATGTTGGGATGGCTGGCCAGTTCGGCCACGGTCTCCGGTTGCATGTCGCAACCGGTGCGGCCAGGCACGTTGTACAGCACGACCGGCAGCCCGCCCTGGTCGGCCACCGCGCGGTAGTGCGCGATCAGACCGGCCTGGGTCGGCCGCACGTAAGGCGGGGTGACCACCAGCGCGTGGCTGGCGCCGAGCGCGGCGGCACGACGGGTCTGTTCGATGGTCTTGGCGGTGCCCGAAAGGCCGGTTCCGGCCATGACCGGGATGCGACCGCCGATGCGCTCGACCGCGCTGGCCAGCAGCAGGTCGTACTCGGCATCGGTGAGGGTCGCCGCTTCGCCGGTCGAGCCGGCAACGACAACGCCATGGACGCCACCTTCCAGTTGCAGGTGCAGCAGGCGCTGCCAACCGTCGGGATCGAGGGCGCCGTCGGCCCGGAACGGGGTCGCCAGCGCGGTGATGAGGCCGGAAAGGGACAAGGACGTGCTGCTCTTGGCTGGGAAGGGAAAACGCCCGCCACGAAAGGCCGGGGGCGACTTGAATGTTACTTGCGGCGCGAAAGCACGGGCAAGTATGCTGGACACCGGTGGATCCCCGCCTCTGGCGGGCATTCAGACTAACGCATGCATTACCCGGAATCGCCTTGACCGACACCACCCCGCGCCCCGCGCCGAGCGAAAACCACCTCCTGATCAACGCCTATACGACGCATCCGGAGTCCCCCCTGCTGTCCGTCACCCGCCGCATCGCCGACAGCGGCTGCAATCTGGTGGACGCACGCCTGGCCACGGTCGGCCGCGATGTCTCGGTCACCGCCCTGGCCACCGGCTCCTGGGACTCGGTGGCCAAGCTCGAGGCGATGCTGACCCGGCTGGAACGCGAGGAAGGCCTGAAGCTGGTCTGGTACCGCACCGCCGCCAAGCAGGCGCAGTCCAACCTGCTGCCGTACATCGTCGAAGTGATCGCCGCCGACAAGCCGGGCATCCTGTTCCAGCTGGCCGATTTCTTCGACCGCCAGGGCATCACCATCGAGAACCTGCAGAGCACGCGTTACCGCGCCATGCAGACCGGCGCGGAAATGTTCAGTGCACAGGTCACCATCGGCGTACCGGCCAACATGCACATCGCCGCACTGCGCGACGATTTCCTTGAATTCTGCGACCACCTGAACCTGGACGCGATCATGGATCCGATGAAGTTCTGATTTTTCGCGCGTCCCTCACGGGCGCGTGGCGTTTCATGCAATTGTCGTAGAAAGAACCCAGGCTCGACAGAAGGACCTCATGAACAACGGCGATACCCTGGACAGCACCACCCTCTCCCTGCCGCTGGCACTGTCCGGTGGCGAACAGGCCACTCTCGGCGATTACGCCGGCCACTGGCTGGTGCTGTACTTCTATCCCAAGGACAGCACCCCCGGCTGCACCACCGAAGGCATCGACTTCAACGCACTGCTGCCGAAGTTCAAGAAGGCAGGCGCGGTGGTACTCGGTGTCTCGCGCGACTCAGTGAAGTCGCACGACAACTTCTGTGCCAAGCAGGGCTTCAACTTCCCGCTGGTCAGTGATGGCGACGAAGCGCTGTGCAGCGCCTTCGACGTGATCAGGATGAAGAACATGTACGGCAAGCAGGTACGTGGCATCGAACGCAGCACCTTCCTGATTTCCCCCGACAGCCGCATCGTGCAGTCCTGGCGCAAGGTCAAGGTTGCCGGCCATGCCGATGCGGTTCTCGCCGAACTGAAGGCCTCCCAGTCCAAGTGAGTCCCACTGCCTACTGTGTCTGCCATCACCCTGCCCCGCAGCAGGCCGTGGTGGTTTTTCCCTGTCCGTAACCAGGAATCGACGATGACCCGAGGCAAGCGCATCTACGTGCTGGATACCAACGTGCTGATGCACGATCCCACCGCGCTGTTCAAATTCGAGGAGCACGACGTCTACCTGCCCATGCAGGTGATCGAGGAGCTGGACAACGGCAAGAAGGGCACCTCCGAGGCGAGCCGCAACGCCCGCCAGGTGAGCCGCTTCCTCAATGAGCTGGTGCAGGAATCCGGCCTGGACAACCTGGCCGACGGCATTCCGCTGCAGCGCCCCAATGGCCTGCAGCTGCGCGGCAAGCAGAGCGCCGGCAAGCTGCGCTTCCAGACCAGTCATTTCGACGCGGGCAAGAGCTTTGGCAAGGTCATTCCCGACAATGCCATCCTCGGCGCGATCCTGGCGCTGAAGGAAGAAACCCCGGACCTGCCGGTGGTGTTCGTTTCCAAGGACATCAACCTGCGGATCAAGGCCGCCATCGCCGGCATCGTGTCCGAGGACTACGAGAACGACCGCGCGCTGGACGATTTCAGCCTGCTTTACACCGGCGCCACCGAGCTGCCGGAAGACTTCTGGAAGCGCCACGGCGACGACCTGCGCAGCTGGAGCGACAAGGGCCGCACGCATTACGAAATCCAGGCGCAGGATGGCGAGGAGTGGTACCCGAACCAGTACGTCTACCTGCCGGGCGAAGATGAAGTCGAGCTGCGCGTCAGCCGCGTGGTCGGCGACGGCAAGGTGGTGTTGTCGCTGGTCGATGATTTCCGCCACGGCAGCCACGCCGTGTGGGGCATCAGCGCACGCAACCGCGAGCAGAACTTTGCCCTCAACGCACTGATGGACCCGGAGATCGACTTCGTCACGCTGCTGGGTACCGCCGGCACCGGCAAGACCCTGCTGGCGCTGGCCGCTGGCCTGGCGCAGACGATGGACCAGCAGCGCTACCGCGAGATCATCATGACCCGTGCCACGGTCAGCGTCGGCGAAGACATCGGCTTCCTGCCTGGCACCGAGGAAGAGAAGATGACGCCGTGGATGGGCGCGCTGACCGACAACCTGGAAGTGCTCACGCACAACCAAGAAGGCGGCACCTGGGGCCGCCAGGCCACCAACGACCTGCTGGCCAGCCGCATCAAGATCCGCTCGATGAACTTCATGCGCGGCCGCACCTTCCTGTCGCGCTACCTGATCCTGGACGAGGCGCAGAACCTCACCCCGAAGCAGATGAAAACGCTGATCACCCGTGCCGGCCCCGGCACCAAGATCGTCTGCCTGGGCAACGTCGAGCAGATCGACACACCGTACCTGACCGAGACCACCTCGGGCCTGACCTACGCAGTGGACCGCTTCAAGAACTGGCCGCATAGTGCGCACATCACCCTGCGCCGTGGCGAGCGTTCGCGCCTGGCCGATTACGCTTCGGAGGTGTTGTGAACCGCTGCACCCGCCTGTTGCTGCCCACGGCTGCGATCACCCTCGCAGCCGTGCTCGGCGCCTGCACCACCACACGCGGCCCGGCCAGCGTGCCGACCGCCGAGCGTACCGGCCAGTCATGGGTCGTCACCCGCCCGATCATCGCCGCGCAGGTGCTCGACACCTGCTCGCGCGCCAGCCCCGGCCGCGAGGCCGGGCGGGTCAGCGGCTACTGGGCGCCCAGCCGGCAGCAGATCGACCAGCTGGAAGCGCAGCTGTCCTCGCTGGAAGCACAGGTACCGAAGGTGCTGGACTTCGACCGCCAGTACGTCGGCATCGAAAGCGCCGGCAAGCGGCTGATCTACATCAACGCCTTCCACCTGCCCGACGACAGCGGCATCAATCCGGCACGGGAAGCGATCCGCGTCTGTGACGGCGGCACGCAGTTCTGGGGCGCGGTGTTCGACCCGGCCAGCAACACCTTCAGCGAGCTGCAGTTCAACGGCGGCTTCGGCGGGCCCTGAGGGGCCCCGCCGATGGGAATACGCCTGCCCACCTGGGTCTGGATCGGCGCGGTCGCGCTCTCGTGCGTGGCCGGCATGGTCAACGTGGTCGGTTTCCTTGGTTTCGAGCACCAGGCAGTCAGCCACATGACCGGCAGCACCAGCCAGCTCGGCATGGCGCTGGCCCAGGGTGACTGGCGCGCGGTCGGCCACCTGTGGGGACTGCTGATCGCGTTCTCGCTGGGCGCGATGCTCAGCGGCCTGCTGATCCAGGACAGCACCCTGCAGCTAGGCCGGCGCTACGGTGTAGCGCTGGCATTGGAATCGGCACTGCTGCTGGTGGCCATTCCGTTGTTCGAACAACACCAGATCTGGGGCGCACTGGCCGCCGCCATGGCCTGCGGCCTGCAGAATGCAATGGCCACCACCTTCAGCGGCGCAGTGGTGCGCACCACCCACCTCAGCGGCATGTTCACCGATCTCGGCATCGGCCTGGGCCACCTGCTGCGCGGACTGCCGCTGCAGGTGCGGCGGCTGACCCTCAGCGGCCTGATCATCAGTGGCTTCCTCGCCGGCGGCATGATCGGCGCCTGGCTGTTCATGCGCTGGCAGTACGACGCCCTGCTCGCCCCGGCCCTGCTGACCGGCCTGACCGGGCTGGGCTACGTGCTGTACCAGCAGTGGGCGCGTTGGCGGCATTGAGTGAAGCGCATCCACGCATGGCGTGGGTCTACTGGGCGACCGTCCGGTTGGCACTGTTCCCTCACGGGTGACCACGGCACAATCGATGGATGAGCCCGACCACTCCCGTTTCCGCCCTTACCATCGCCGGCTCCGACTCCGGCGGCGGCGCTGGCGTCCCCGCCGATCTCAAGGCCTTTGCCGCGCACCGCGTGCATGGCCTGGCCGTGTTCGCCGCGCTGACCGCACAGAACACCCGTGGCGTCACCGCCGTGCATGTGCCACCGATCGCATTCCTGCAGGCGCAGATCGAAGCCTGCTTCGATGACTTCGAAATCCATGCCGTGAAACTCGGCATGCTGGCCAATGCCGAGGTGATCCATGCCGTTGCCGACGCACTGGAAAAGCACCGCCCGCCACACGTGGTGCTGGACCCGGTGATGGTCGCCACCAGCGGCGCGCGCCTGCTGGAGGAAAGCGCGCTCAAGGCCATGCGTGAGCGCCTGCTGCCGCTGGCGACGCTGGTTACGCCGAACACGCCGGAAGCGGAGCTGCTGGTCGGACGGAAGATCGGCAACGGCGATGACGCCGAACAGGCTGCCTCCACCCTGCTCGACCTCGGTGCCGGCGCCGTGCTGTTGAAGGGCGGCCACCTGCATGAGGGCAATCGCGTGATCGATCGTTATTTCGACGGCGTCAGCAGCGACGAATTCATCCACGCCCGCCTGCCGCTGGACGCACACGGCACCGGCTGCACGCTGGCCTCGGCCATCGCCGCGCAGCTGTGCAACGGCCTGAGCTTGGCCAACGCCTGCGAAGCCGGGATCGACTACGTTGCACGCGGCCTGCAGCAGGGCTATGCCCCCGGCCGCAGCGAGGTGCTGGTGCTGGATCACTTCGGCGCGGCACCACACGCATGAGCCTCACACCGGACGTCCTTGCCGTGCAGTGCGCTGATGGCCATCGCTACGAAGTGATCGCCTGCGTGCCTGCACAGCCCGTCGCGCGCCTGCTGTGGCTGCCGGCACTGGGCGTGGCCGCGCGCCACTACCTGCCACTGGCATTGGCGCTGGCGGCGAAGGGCGTGGCGGTCTACCTGCACGAGTGGCGCGGCAACGGCAGCAGCTCACTGCGCCCGTCGCGCACGCAGGACTGGGGCTATCGCCAGGTACTCGAACAGGATCTGCCGACCAGCCAGGCGGTCCTGGCCGCAGCAGATGACGATGCCGGCGCCCTGCCCTGGATCATCGGTGGACACAGTCTCGGTGGGCAGCTGGCCTGCGTGCATGCCGGCCGCAACCCGCACTACTTCAACCGGCTGTGGCTGGCCGCCAGTGGCTCACCGTTCTGGCGCGGGTTCCCGCCACCGCGTGGCTGGCTACTGCCACTGGTCTACCGCTTCCTGCCGTGGATCGCGCAGCGCCAGGGCGTACTGCATGGCCGTCGCCTCGGCTTTGGTGGCACCGAAGCGCGCGGGCTGATTGCCGACTGGGCGCGCGTGGGCCTGAACAACCACTACGCCGCGACCGGCATGGACGAAGACCTCGATGCGCAGATGACGCGCGTGCATGGCAGCGCACAGGCCGTGCTGATGGAGCACGACTGGCTGGCACCCACCGGATCGATGCAGACGCTGCTGGCGAAGCTGCCGAATGTGGACGCGCAGCTGCGTGTGCTGTCCGCGCAGGAACTGGGCACGCGCGCCGATCATTTCGCGTGGCTGAAGGCGCCGGAGGCCGTAGCTGACAGCTTTTTCATTCAGTTGGATGAAAATTTTCACAAAACTGTTGACGGTACGCGCCGACATCCGCATAATTCCGCTCCTGTCGCAGGGCGCCCGTAGCTCAGTTGGATAGAGTACCTGGCTACGAACCAGGCGGTCGGGAGTTCGAATCTCTCCGGGCGCACCACTCGACAGGTTTTCAGCATCCGCCGCTGGAAATGTTTTAAAATTTGATTGTGTACCGCGCGCCCGTAGCTCAGTTGGATAGAGTACCTGGCTACGAACCAGGCGGTCGGGAGTTCGAATCTCTCCGGGCGCACCATACACAATCAACACAACAAGTTTATGTAATTGGCGCCCGTAGCTCAGTTGGATAGAGTACCTGGCTACGAACCAGGCGGTCGGGAGTTCGAATCTCTCCGGGCGCACCATTACACCAAAACAGCAGGCCTCGGCCTGCTGTTTTTTTATGTGTGTTTTTCGGCAGGGCTGCGCCCTGCACCTGCTTCAAGCCAAGGCAACAGCAACAGCTGGCATTCCGTGGGTTGGCGGGGCGGTGT
>NZ_JBSPUQ010000002.1:60190-376379 GCF_056861055.1 Stenotrophomonas sp. 115C5 | reverse complement strand
TGGGCCTGCAGGACCGTTGGCGCCATGGATGGCGCCATCGAGCCCCCATGGACGGGTTTACGGCGTGTCCTGCAGGCCCACACCGCCCCGCCCAACCAACGAAATCCAGCACTGCTTTTGCCGTTGACGTTGCCGTTGCTTCGGCGGGTGCAGGGCTGCAAGCCCTGCCGGAAACCCTCAGCCCGCAGGAGTGCCGGCACCGTGCAGGTAATCCAGGCTCACCTGCAGCAACGCGCGCAATCCCACATCCAGCGCCTTCTCATCCAGCAGGAACTTCGGCGAATGATTGGCCGGTGCCGTCGCCGGGTCGATGCCCACGCTGGTGGAGCCGACGAAGAAGAACATCCCCGGCACTTCCTTCGCGTACAGCGAGAAATCCTCCGCACCCATCTGCAGCGGCGGCTCGTACACGTTGTCCTTGCCCACCACCGCCTGCAGGCTCGGCAGCATCTTCGCGGTCAGTGCCGGGTCGTTCACCGTGGCCGGGTTGCCATCGGCCTCGTAGATCTCGGTCACCGCCTTGGCGCCATGCGCGGCGGCGGTGTGCTCGGCCACGTTGCGCAGGTCGGCAAAGATCTGCTGGCGCATGCCTTCGTCGAAGGTGCGGATGGTGCCAACCATCTCCACTTCATCGGGAATGATGTTGTAGCGGATGCCGCCGTTGATCGCGCCGAAGGTCAGCACCGCCGGTTGCTTGGACAGGTTGGCGCGGCGGCTGACGATGGTCTGCGCGGTACCGACCAGATCGGCGGTGGCGACGATCGGGTCAATGCCGTTCCAGGGGGCCGAGCCATGCGTCTGGCGACCGATCACCTTGATCCCGAAGCGGTCCGACGCTGCCATCAGCGGGCCACCGCGCACGGCGATCTGCCCGGCCTGCACACTGGAGAACACGTGGAGGCCGAATACCGCCTCCGGCTTGAAGTCGGCGAACAGGCCTTCCTTCAGCATCAGTGCGGCACCGCCCTCTTCCGGCGGCGGTGCACCTTCCTCGGCCGGCTGGAAGATCAGCATCACCTGGCCCGGCAGGTCCTTCTTCATCGCCACCAATGCTTCGGCCACGCCCAGCAGGGTGGCGGTGTGCGCGTCATGGCCGCAGGCATGCATCACGCCCACGGTCTGCCCGCGGTACTGGTCGGTGGCCTTGGAGGCGAACGGCAGGCCGGTCTGTTCGGTCACCGGCAGCGCGTCCATGTCCGCGCGCAGGGCGATCTTCGGGCCCGGCTTGCCGCCTTCGATGATCGCCACCACGCCGTGGTGGGCGATGCCGGTCTTCGGCTTCAGGCCCATCGCACGCAGGCGCTTGGCGACCTCGGCCGAGGTTCGCACCTCGCGGTTGGACAACTCCGGGTGCTGGTGGAAGTCACGGCGCCATTCGACCACCTTGGCCTGCAGGCGCTGGGCGGCGGCGGTCACTTCGGGGCGTTGCCCGTCCTGGGCATGGGCAAGGACCGGCAGGGCCAGCAGCAGGGCGGACAGCAGCAGCGAACGGCGCATCGCAATCTCCACGGCAAAGGGGGGTTCCAGCTGAATGTAGGGCAACGCCGCCGCCACGGGAACCTCCGCGGCCAGATCCGGTCATAGCGCCCGTCCCATCCGTCATGCAGGAAACGTGATGTGGCGCAGGTATGCTTTGCGCATTGCCAACCGGGGCCGCGCCCCGTCCAGTCCTCTTGGAGTCCTTGAATGTCACGTGTTTGGAAGATCGTGCTGCTGGTCGTGGCGGTACTGGTGCTGGCCGTGGTCGGCCTGCGCGTACTCGGCGGGGGCAAGGACAAGGCCGGTGGCGCGGCAGCAGCTGCGCGCCAGGGCGGTGAAGACCCGGATGCCGGCCCGGTACCGGTAACCGTGGTGGATGCGGCACGTCAGGACGTGCCGGTCTATGCCAGCGCGCTGGGCACGGTGACGGCAATGAACACCGTCACCGTCAGCCCGCAGGTGGGCGGACAGCTGATGAGCCTGAACTTCCGCGAAGGCCAGGAAGTGAAGAAGGGCGATGTGCTGGCGGTGATCGACCCGCGCACCGCCCAGGCCAGCTATGACCAGGCGGTGGCATCCAAGCGCCAGAACGAGGCGCTGCTGGCCACCGCGCGCTCCAACTACCAGCGCTCGAACGCGCCGGAGTATCGCCAGTTCGTCGCCAAGACCGATCTGGATACACAGCGAAACCAAGTGGCACAGTACGAAAGCGCAGTCGCGGCGAACGAGGCCAGCATGCGCTCGGCGCAGGTACAGCTGCAGTACACCAAGGTCACCGCGCCGATCACCGGCATCGCCGGCATCCGCGCGGTCGACGCCGGCAACGTGGTCAACGCCGGCACCGCGCTGGTCACGCTGACCCAGATCCATCCGATCCACGTGCTGTTCAACCTGCCCGAGCGCCAGCTCGGCGATGTGCGCCAGGCGCAGGCCGCCGGTGCGGTACCCGTCGCGGCGCTGGACCGCGCCGATTCGCACGTGCTGTCCGGTGACGGCAAGCTGGACGTGGTCGACAACCTGATCAGTGCCGACAGCGGCACGTTCAAGGCACGCGCGATCTTCGACAACACCGACAACGGCCTGTGGCCGGGCCAGTTCGTCAACGTGCGCATGCAGCTGCGCACGATTGCCGGCGGCGTGGTCATCCCGACCCAGGCGGTGCTGCGCGGGCCGGATGGCGAGTACGTCTATGTGGTGCAGGGCGACAGCACGGTGAAGATGCAGACCGTGCGCAGCGGAGTGGAAGTAGGCGACAGCCAGGTGCAGATCGCCGAAGGCCTGAAGGGCGGCGAGCGCGTGGTCAGCGAAGGCCAGTTCCGCCTGAAGCCGGGCAGCAAGGTCACCGCGCTGAAGCCGGGCGAGACTCCGGTCGCACCGACCGAGGCCGAACTGAAGGCGGCCGAGCAGAAGAACGGTGGCGGCAGTGGCCGTCGCGGTGGTGGCCCGCGCTGAGCGCAGGCCACAGTTCTCCCTCGCGCCGGCACACCTGCCGGCGCCGACATTGAAGTGCCAGCAAGGATCAGTCCGTGGGCTTTTCGACGATCTTCATCCGCCGCCCGATCGCCACCTCGCTGTTGATGGCGGGCCTGTTGCTGCTCGGCATCCTGGGCTACCGCAAGCTGCCGGTGTCGGCGCTGCCGGAAATCGATGCACCCAGCCTGGTGGTCACCACCCAGTACCCCGGTGCCAATGCCACCACCATGGCTTCGCTGGTCACCACCCCGCTGGAGCGCCAGTTCGGGCAGATTTCCGGGCTGGAGTTGATGACCTCGGATTCGTCGGCGGGCCTGTCGACGATCATCCTGCAGTTCTCGATGGACCGCGACATCGACATCGCCGCGCAGGACGTGCAGGCGGCGATCCGCCAGGCCACCCTGCCCTCGTCGCTGCCCTACCAGCCGGTCTACAACCGGGTGAATCCAGCCGACGCAGCCATCGTCACCCTGAAACTGACCTCTGACACGCGCCCGCTGCGCGACGTCAACAACTACGCCGACTCGATCCTGGCCCAGCGCCTGTCGCAGGTGCAGGGCGTCGGCCTGGTCTCGATCGCCGGCAACGTGCGCCCAGCCGTGCGCATCCAAGTCAATCCGGCGCAGCTTTCGAACATGGGCCTGACCCTGGAAGAGCTGCGCAGCGCGCTGACCCAGGCCAACGTCAATGCACCCAAGGGTTCACTGAACGGCAAGACCCAGTCCTACAGCATCGGTACCAACGACCAGCTCACCAGTGCCGCCGAGTACCGCGACACCATCATCAGCTACAAGAACGGCCGTCCGGTGCGTTTGTCCGACGTGGCCGAAGTGGTCGATGGCGTGGAGAACGACCAGCTGGCCGCCTGGGCCGATGGCAAGCCGGCGGTGCTGCTGGAAGTGCGGCGCCAGCCCGGCGCCAACATCGTGCAGACCGTCGAGCGCATCCGCGCGATCCTGCCGCAGTTGCAGGGCGTGCTGCCAGCCGACGTGCACCTGGAGATCTTCAACGACCGTACCGAGACCATCCGCGCCTCGGTGCATGAAGTGCAGTTCACCCTGATCCTGACCATCGGCCTGGTGGTCGCAGTGATCTTCGTGTTCCTGCGCCGGCTGTGGGCCACGATCATTCCCTCGGTGGCAGTGCCACTGTCATTGGCGGGCACTTTCGCGGTGATGGCCTTCACCGGCATGTCGCTGGACAACCTCTCGCTGATGGCGCTGGTGGTGGCCACCGGCTTCGTGGTCGACGATGCGATCGTGATGATCGAGAACATCGTGCGTTACATCGAGCAAGGCAAGAGTGGCAAGGAAGCGGCCGAGATCGGTGCGCGCCAGATCGGCTTCACCGTGCTGTCGCTGACCGTGTCACTGGTGGCGGTATTCCTGCCGCTGCTGCTGATGCCCGGCGTCACCGGCCGCCTGTTCCACGAGTTCGCGTGGGTGCTGAGCATCGCCGTGGTGCTGTCGATGCTGATCTCGCTGACGCTGACCCCGATGATGTGCGCCTACCTGCTCAAGCCCGACGCCTTGCCCGAGGGCGAGGACGCGCATGAGCGTGCGGCGGCGGCCGGCACGCAGAACCTGTGGACGCGCACCGTCGGCCTGTACGAGCGCAGCCTGGACTGGGTGCTGGACCACCAGCGCCTGACCCTGGCCGTGGCCGGCGGCGCACTGGTGCTGACCGTGCTGCTGTACGTGCTGATTCCCAAGGGCCTGCTGCCCGAACAGGACACCGGCCTGATCACCGGCGTGGTGCAGGCCGACCAGAACATCGCCTTCCCGCAGATGGAGCAGCGCACCAAGCAGGTCGCCGAAGCGCTGCGCCAGGATCCGGATGTGACCGGCGTGTCGGCCTTCATTGGCGCGGGCAGCATGAATCCCACGCTCAACCAGGGCCAGCTGTCGATCGTGCTGAAGGAGCGCGGCGAGCGCGATGGCCTGGATGAGATCCTGCCGCGCCTGCAGAAGGCGGTAGCCGGTATTCCGGGCGTGGCGCTGTACCTGAAGCCGGTACAGGACGTGACCCTGGACACCCGCGTGGCCGCCACTGAGTACCAGTACTCGTTGTCGGACGTCGATCCGGCGACGGTGGCCACCCAGGCCACGCGCCTGACCGAAGCGCTGCGCAATCGCCCGGAACTGGCTGACGTCGACAACAACCTGTCCAACCAGGGCCGCGCCCTCGAGCTGAACATCGACCGCGACAAGGCCAGCGTGCTGGGCGTGCCGATGCAGACCATCGACGACACGCTCTACGATGCGTTCGGCCAGCGCCAGATCTCGACCATCTTCACCGAACTCAACCAGTATCGGGTTGTGCTGGAAGTGGCGCCGGAGTTCCGCACCAGCACCGCGCTGATGGAACAGCTGGCCGTTGCCTCCAATGGTGCCGGTGCTCTGACCGGCACCAATGCCACCAGCTTCGGCCAGGTGACCTCGTCGAATTCATCGACGGCTACCGGCATCGGCGCGCAGAACACCGGCATCACCGTCGGCGCCGGCAGCATCATTCCGCTGTCGGCACTGGCCGAAGGCAAGGTCAGCAGTGCGCCGCTGGTGGTCAGCCACCAGCAGCAGCTGCCGGCGGTGACGGTCTCGTTCAACGTGGCGCCGGGCTATTCGCTGTCCGACGCTGTGCGTGCGATCCAGGAGACCAAGGACAGCCTGGACATGCCGGCACACCTGCATGCCGAATTCATCGGCAAGGCCGCCGAATTCACCGGCAGCCAGACCGATGTGGTGTGGCTGCTGCTGGCCTCGCTGGTGGTGATCTACATCGTGCTGGGTGTGCTCTACGAGAGCTACATCCACCCGATCACGATCATCTCCACGCTGCCGCCGGCCGGTGTCGGCGCGCTGCTGGCGCTGATGCTGTGCGGGCTGAGCCTGTCGGTGGATGGCATCGTCGGCATCGTGCTGCTGATCGGCATCGTCAAGAAGAACGGCATCATGATGGTGGACTTCGCCATCGAGGCCCGCCGCGCCGGTGCCAACGCACACGAAGCGATCCGCCGCGCCTGCCTGCTGCGCTTCCGCCCGATCATGATGACGACGGCTGCGGCGATGCTCGGCGCGCTGCCGCTGGCACTGGGTACCGGCATCGGCTCGGAGCTGCGCCGCCCGCTGGGCATCGCCATCGTCGGCGGCCTGCTGCTGTCGCAGCTGGTGACCCTGTACACCACGCCGGTGATCTACCTGTACATGGAGCGCTTCTCCGAATGGCTTGCCCGCCGCCGCGAGCAGCGCGCACTGCGCAACGGTTCGCTGCAGGAGCCGCAGGCATGATCCACGCCCCGCTGCTGCGGGGGGCCGCACGATGAACCTGTCCGGCCCCTTCATCCGCCGCCCGATCGGCACCGCGCTGCTGGCCATCGGCCTGTTCATGGTCGGACTGATCTGCTACCTGCGGCTGGGCGTGTCGGCGCTGCCGAACATCGAGATCCCGGTGATCTTCGTGCACGCCAGCCAGTCCGGCGCCGATGCGGCGACCATGGCCTCTACGGTCACCGCGCCGCTGGAACGCCACCTCGGCCAGCTTCCGGGCATCGACCGCATGCGCTCGTCGAGTTCGGAAGGCAGCTCGCTGGTGTTCATGATCTTCCAGAGTGGCCACAACATCGATTCGGCCGCGCTGGACGTGCAGACCGCGATCAACTCGGCACAGGCCGACCTGCCTTCGGGCATGGGCTCGCCGATGTACCAGAAGGCGAACCCGAACGACGACCCGGTGATCGCGATCGCGCTGACCTCGCAGACGCAGTCGGCCGACGAGCTGTACAACGTCGCCGATTCGTTGCTGGCGCAGCGCATCCGCCAGATCAGCGGCGTCGCTTCGGTCGACATCGCCGGTGCCTCGACGCCGGCGGTACGCGTGGACGTCAACCTGCGCCTGATGAACGCCCTCGGCCTGACTGCCGATGATCTGCGCAACGCCGTACGCGCAGCCAATGTCACCTCGCCCACCGGCTTCCTCAGCGATGGCAATACCACCACCGCGATCATCGCCAACGATTCGGTCGCGCGTGCGGCCGACTTCGCCGACCTGGTGGTCAAGACCCAGGGCGATGGCCGGGTGATCCGCCTGAAGGACATCGCCAACGTCTACGACGGCCAGCAGGATGCCTACCAGGCCGCGTGGTTCGACCACAAGCCGGCGGTGGTGATGTACGTGTTCACCCGCGCCGGCGCCAACATCGTGGAAACCGTGGACCGGGTGAAGGCGCAGATTCCCGCGCTGCGCGACTACCTGCAGCCCGGCACCACGATGACGCCGTACTTCGACCGTACGCCGACCATCCGCTCGTCGCTGCATGAGGTGCAGATCACCCTGCTGATCAGCCTGGCGATGGTGGTGCTGACCATGGCGCTGTTCCTGCGCCGGCTGGCGCCGACGCTGATCGCCGCCGTAACCGTGCCGCTGTCGCTGGCCGGTGCCGCGCTGGTGATGTACGTGATGGGCTTCACCCTGAACAACCTGAGCCTGCTGGCGCTGGTGATCGCGATCGGCTTCGTGGTCGACGATGCGATCGTGGTGATCGAGAACATCATGCGTCACCTCGACGAGGGCATGCCGCGGATGCAGGCGGCACTGACCGGTGCCCGCGAGATCGGCTTCACCATCGTCTCGATCACCGCCTCGCTGGTGGCGGTGTTCATCCCGCTGCTGTTCGCCAGCGGCATGATGGGCGCGTTCTTCCGCGAGTTCACCGTCACCCTGGTGGCAGCGATCGTGGTCTCGATGATCGTCTCGCTGACGCTGACCCCGGCGCTGTGCAGCCGCTTCCTCAGCGCCCACGACCACACGGCGCCGCCGTCACGCTTCGGCCGCTGGCTGGATGCCGGCCACGAGCGCATGCTGCGCATCTACACCGTGTTCCTGGACTTCTCGCTGCGCCACGCGCTGCTGCTGTCGCTGACACCGCTGCTGCTGATCGGTGCAACCATCTTCCTGTTCGGTGCAGTGAAGAAGGGCGCGTTCCCGCCGCAGGACACCGGCCTGATCTGGGGCCGCGCCAACTCCAGCGCTACGGTCTCCTTCGAGGACATGGTCAGCCGCCAGCGCCGCATCACCGACATGCTGATGGCCGACCCGGCGGTGAAGACAGTGGGCGTGCGCCTGGGCAGCGGCCGCCAGGGCTCCAGCGCACAGTTCAACGTCGAGCTGAAGTCGCGCAAGGAAGGCCGCCGCGAAACTACCGCGCATGCCCTGGCGCGACTGAGTGCGAAGGCCGACCGCTACCCCGACCTGCAGCTGCGCCTGCGCGCGATCCAGGATCTGCCCAGCAACGATGGCGGTGGCTCCAGCCAAGGCGCGCAGTACCGCATCTCGCTGCAGGGCAATGACCTGGCGTCACTGCAGGAATGGCTGCCCAAGCTGCAGGCGGAGCTGAAGAAGAACCCGAAGCTGCGCGACGTCGGCACCGACGTGGACAATGCCGGCCTGCGCCAGAACATCGAGATCGACCGTGCCAAGGCAGCCCGCCTGGGTGTTTCGGTCGGCGCCATCGACGGCGCCCTGTACGGCGCGTTCGGCCAGCGCCAGATCTCGACCATCTATTCGGACATCAACCAGTACAGCGTGGTGGTCAACGCCCTGCCCTCGCAGACCGCTACGCCGGCGGCACTGGACGAGGTGCATGTGCGTGCGCGCAACGGCGACATGGTGCCGCTCACTGCGGTGGCCAAGCAGGTGCCGGGGCTGGCGCCTTCGCAGATCACCCATGAAAACCAGTACACGACGATGGACCTCAGCTACAACCTGGCGCCGAACGTGAGCATGGGCGAAGCCAAGGCGATCATCGACGCCACCGTGGCCGGCATGCGCATGCCCGGCGACATCCGCCTGGCCGATGATGCGGGGTTCGGGTTCAACTCCGATCCCAGCGACATGCTGATCCTGGTGTTTGCCGCGATCCTGACCGTGTACCTGGTGCTGGGCATGCTCTACGAGAGCCTGATCCATCCGGTCACCATCCTGTCCACGCTGCCGGCGGCGGGCGTGGGTGCGCTGCTGGCGTTGTTCGGCACCAACACCGAGCTGTCGGTGATCTCGATGATCGCGCTGGTGCTGTTGATCGGCATCGTCAAGAAGAACGCGATCATGATGATCGACTTCGCGCTGGTGGCGCAGCGCGAGCATGGACTGGCACCGCGCGAGGCGGCACGCGAGGCCAGCATCGTGCGCTTCCGCCCGATCATGATGACCACGATGGTGGCGATCCTGGCGGCGGTTCCGCTGGCGATCGGCCTGGGCGAAGGGTCCGAGCTGCGTCGTCCGCTGGGTATCGCGATGATCGGCGGCCTGCTGTTCTCGCAGAGCCTGACCCTGCTCAGCACGCCGGCGCTGTACGTGATCTTCTCCTGCCTGGCCGAGCGCTGGCGGGCACGTCGCGCACGCAGGCGCGAAGCGAAGCTGCTCAAGCGCGCACAGCGGGCGTAGAAGGGCCCATCCGCGCATGGCGCGGATCGACTGAAACGGTAGCGCCGGGCCATGCCCGGCGGGTGCGGACCGTCGGTCCGCACTCCATATTTCACGCGCACCCCGCAATAATGAAGCTCGATCCTTCCACCGAGCCTGCATGTCCGCCCGCGAATCCCGCCTCAGCCGCCTGTGGGCCCACGAAAAGGCCAGCTACGGCCTGCGCGTGTTCATCGCCCTGACCGCAGCGCTTGCCGTGTGCTGGCAACTGGATGCGCTCACCGCCCTGCCCGGCGTGTTCCTCGGCATCATCGCCAGCGCCATCGCCGAGACCGATGACAACTGGTGGGGGCGTACCAAGGCGGTACTGCTGTCGCTGCTGTGCTTCTGCCTCGCCGCCGCCTCGGTGATCTGGCTGTTCCCCTGGCCATGGATCTTCATCGGTGCGCTGGCGCTGTCCACGTTCGGGCTGACCCTGCTGGGTGCGCTCGGCGAACGCTACGCGTCGATCGCCCAGGCCACGGTAACGCTGGCGATCTACACCATGATCGGGCTGGAGCAGCATGGCGCCAGCGACCTGCACAGCGCGCTGGAAGCGGTCAGCCACCTGCTGGCCGGTGCGGTCTGGTACGGCCTGCTGTCGATCCTGTGGACCGCGCTGTTCGCCAACCGCCCGGTCCGCGAACGCGTGGCGCGCCTGTACGTTGAACTGGGCCGCTACCTGCAGTTGAAGGCAACACTGTTCGAGCCGGTGCGCGAGGCTGACCTGCAACGTCGCCAGCTCGACCTGGCCGAGCAGAACCGGCGCGTGGTCGGTGCGTTGAACGAGGCCAAGACCGCGATCCTGGCCCGCTTCGGCCGTTCCGGGCGGCCAGGCGTGAACTCCGGCCTGTACCTGCGCCTCTATTACATGGCACAGGATTTCCACGAGCGCGCCAGCTCCTCGCACTACCCGTACGGTGCGCTGGTCGATGCTTTCTTCCATAGCGATGTGCTGTACCGCTGCCAGCGCCTGCTCGACCTGCAGGGCCAGGCCTGCGCGCGGCTGGGCGAGGCGATCCGCCTGCGCTGTCCATTCGTGTATGGCGAAAGCAACCAGCAGGCCGGACGCGATCTGGCCGATGCGCTGGCCTACCTGCGCGACCAGCAGCGGCCGCAGTGGCAGCGACTGCTCGGCTCGCTCGACCTGCTGGTGCACAACCTGCGCAGCATCGAGCGTCGCCTGCTGGATGCGGAGCGTTCCGAGGCCAGCCTGGACAACGTCGATACGCGCCTGCGCGACAGCAACCCGCACACTCTGCGCGAGATGGGCGTGCGCGTGCGCCAGCAGCTCACGCCCGGTTCGGTCCTGTTCCGCCACGGCCTGCGCATGGCATTGGCGCTGATCGCCGGTTTCGCGGCAATCCGCCTGTTCAATGCCCAGAACGGCTCATGGGTGCTGCTGACCATCGTGTTCGTTTGCCGCCCCAACTTCGGTGCCACCCGCCAGCGCCTGGCGCAACGCATCGTCGGCACCGTGGCCGGCCTGGTACTGACCTGGGCGCTGCTGCAGCTGTTCCCGCAGCTGCACGTGCAGCTGCTGATCGCGCTGCTGTCGGCGCTGTTGTTCTTCTTCACCCGCACCGACCGCTACCTGGTGGCATCGGCGGCGATCACGGTGATGGCCCTGACCTGCTTCAACCTGATCGGCGATGGCTTCGTGCTGATCGTGCCGCGCATGGTCGATACGCTGCTGGGCTGCGCAATCGCCGCCGCGGCTGCGTTCCTGATCCTGCCCGACTGGCAGGGCCGCCAGCTGCACCTCGTGCTGGCGCGCGTGCTGGACACCGCCGCACGCTACCTGGATTCGGTACTGGGCCAGTATCGCAGCGGCATGCGCGATGACCTGGCCTACCGCATCGCCCGCCGCGACATGCACAACGCCGATGCCGCGCTGTCCACCGCGCTGTCGAACATGCTGCGCGAGCCGGGCCACGTGCGCCGCAACCTCGATGCCGGTTTCCATTTCCTGGCGTTGTCCAACATGCTGCTCGGCCATCTCTCGGCGCTGGGTGCGCACCGCGACCAGGTGGACAGCTACGCCGGTGATCCGCTGGCGCTGGCCGCCGGTGAGCGCGTGCGAAAGGCGCTGCAGCAGCTGTCCTCGGCCCTGGCCGCACGGCAGCCGGTCAGCGAGGACGACAATGACGCCGACCGCGCGGTGGCCGCCGAGCTGGAGCAGATCGATGAGGCGATGCCGCCGAAGCTGCAGCTGATCCGCACGCAGATGGCGCTGGTGCTGCGGATGCTGCCGAAGGTGCGGGCGGCAGCGAATGAGGCGGTGACCAGCCTGACCTGATCCCTCACCGCTGAATCAGGCATTTCATCCACGCACGGCGTGGATCTACTGCGCCGTGTGCAACGGCGCGTTGCGCCTGGCGCTGCAGTTCGATCACGCCGCCACGCGGATACTGGGCAATCCCCCGCTCCGGATCATCGTCATGAAAATCGAACTCAGTGGCCGCACCGCGCTGATCACCGCCTCCACCGCCGGCATCGGCCTGGCGATCGCCCAGGGTCTTGCCGCAGCGGGTGCGCGGGTCATTCTCAACGGCCGCAGCGCCGACAGCGTCGAACGCGCCCGCCAGCGCCTGCTCGCCGCCGTTCCGGGGGCCGAGGTGATCGGCGTGGCCGCCGACCTCTCCGATGCGGCCGGCGTCGACACGCTGCTGACGGGCCTGCCCAAGGTCGACATCCTGGTCAACAACGCCGGCATTTTCGGCCCCGAGGACTTCTTCGAGACCGAAGACGCCACCTGGGAGCGTTACTGGCAGACCAACGTGATGTCCGGCGTGCGCCTGTCGCGTGCGTTGCTGCCGGCGATGGTGGCAGCCGGTTGGGGCCGCGTGTTGTTCATTTCCTCCGAATCGGCACGCAACATTCCGGCCGACATGATCCATTACGGAGTCAGCAAGACCGCGCAGCTGTCGCTGTCGCGCGGCCTGGCCAAGCGCGTGGCCGGCAGCGGCGTCACCGTCAACGCGGTGCTGCCCGGCCCGACCCTGTCCGACGGCTTTGCGGCGATGTTCGAAGATGAACGCCAGCGCAGTGGCAAGCCGCTGGAGCAGATCGGTCGCGAGTTCGTGATGGCACACCGGCCGTCTTCGGTGATCCAGCGCACCGCCACGGTCGAGGAAGTGGCCAACATGGTGGTGTACCTGGCCTCGCCGCAGGCCTCCGCCACCTCCGGTGCGGCACTGCGCGTGGATGGCGGCGTGGTCGACGATATCGTCTGAGATCTTTCAAAGTGTGCGGACCGACGGTCCGCACCCACAGGTCCGCACCCACAGCGGATGGACAGGAATGCTAGGCTGCGCCGGTCAAGGAGGCTCCATGTCCGGTCACAACCAGTTCGCCCTGCTGCGCCAGCGCCGTTTCCTGCCGTTCTTCGTCGTCCAGGCGCTCGGAGCGTTCAACGACAACGTGTACCGGCAGGCGATCATCAGCATGTTGCTGTTCATGGCCGTGCCGGAGGAAGAACTGGGGCTGTATGCCACGCTGGCACCGGCCATCTTCATCCTGCCGTACTTCCTGTTCTCGGCACTGGCCGGGCAGATCGCCGACAAACTGGAAAAATCGCGACTGATCGTGATCACCACTACCATGGAGATCGTGATCATGTCGCTGGCGGCCACGGGCTTCCTCACCCAGAGCCTGCCGGTACTGCTGGTCGCGCTGTTCTGTACCGGCATGCAGTCAACCCTGTTCGGCCCGGTGAAGTACTCGGTACTGCCCTCGGTACTCAAGCCGGAAGAGCTGACCGGTGGCAACGGTCTGGTTGAAATGGGCACCTCGATGTCGATCCTGTCCGGCATGATCGTCGGCGGCCTGGTGTTCACTGTGGCCGGCAGCCACGGCACGGTGGTGGCGGCCTGCGCGATCATCGGCCTGGCGATCTGCGGAAATATCGCTGCGCGCCTGATTCCCAAGGTCGATGCCGGCGACCCGAACCTGAAGATCAACTGGAACCCGCTGCCCGAATCACTGGCGGTGCTGCGCATGGCGCGCCAGCAGAAGGCGGTGCGCAATTCAATCCTGGGTGTGTCCTGGTTCTGGTTCGTCGGCACCGTGCTGACCTCGCAGCTGCCGGCCTATGCCGTGACCAACCTCGGCGGTGAGCCGACCCTGTACATCTTTGCGCTGGCCCTGTTCTCGGTCGGCACCGGCATCGGCTCGCTGCTGTGCGAGAAGCTGTCGGCACGCACGGTGGAAATCGGCCTGGTGCCGCTGGGTGCGTTCGGTATGACCGCATTCCTGCTCGACCTGTACTTCGCCCGCAGTGGCGAAGCAACGGTGCACGGGCTGACCATCGGGACGTTCCTGCAGCAGCCGGGCAGCATCCGCATCGTCATCGACCTGATCGGCATCGGCCTGTTCACCGGCATCTTCGTGGTGCCACTGTTCGCGCTGATCCAGAGCCGCACACCGAAGGCCCAGATGTCGCGCGTGTTCGCCGCGCTGAACATCCAGAATTCCGGCTTCATCGTCGGCGCAGCCCTGCTGTCGCTGGCCGCGCACAAGCTGCTGCACTGGACCATTCCGCAGCAGTTCCTGGCGCTGGCCATCGCCAACGCGCTGGTGGCGATCTACATCTTCACCATCGTCCCCGAATTCCTGATGCGCTTCCTCAGCTGGCTGATGGTGCGCACCCTGTACCGGCTGCGACCGCACGGCATCGAAGCGAACGTGCCCGACGAGGGCGCTGCGCTGCTGGTCTGCAACCATGTCAGCTACATGGACGCGCTGATCCTGTCGGCGACGATTCCGCGCCCGGTGCGCTTCGTCATGTACTACAGGATCTTCAACATTCCGGTGATGCGCTGGATCTTCCGCACCGCCAAGGCGATCCCGATTGCCGGTGCACGCGAGGACCCGGCGCTGATGCAGCGCGCGTTCGATGAGATCGACGCCGCACTGGCCGAAGGTGAGCTGGTCTGCATCTTCCCGGAAGGTGCGCTGACCAGGGATGGTGCGATGGCACCGTTCAAGTCCGGCGTCGAGAAGATCCTGGAACGGCGGCCGGTGCCGGTGGTGCCGATGGCGCTGCGCGGCATGTGGTCGAGCATGTGGAGCCGTCGCGACAGCCGCCTTGGCCGGATGCGCGTGCCACGCCGTTTCCGTGCCACCGTCGAGGTGGTGGCCGCACCGGCCGTGGATGGCCACAGCACCAGCGCTCCGGTGCTGGAGGCCCAGGTGCGGGCCTTGCGCGGCGATCACGCCTGACGGTACCGGCCCGCCAGGCGGGCCCGGCAACCTCCCCCACATACGTCACCGTCCAGTGGCGTACGCGACATGTCGTGACTGTAAACGCATACATGCAACGTCGGTTGCGGTAGATTACGCACCCACAGGGGGGAGGTCCGGCCGATACATCACGGCCGGCCACCAAGGAATGGAGTCTCGCTTTGAATCAACCGCCACCGCTCAGCCGTCCGGTCTACATCCCCAACCATCTGGTCTGGGCGATCCTGACGACGCTGTTCTGCTGCCTGCCGTTGGGCGTGGTGTCGATCGTCTATGCCTCCCAGGTCGATGGCCGCCGCGCGGCCGGCGACCTGCCGGGGGCCTACAGCGCGTCGCGCAAGGCGGGCTGGTGGGCGGTGGCTTCGGCCGTGGCCCTGCCGGTCCTGTTGCTGTTGTGGTTCGGGCTGT
Organism: Stenotrophomonas sp. 115C5; assembly: GCF_056861055.1. Lineage (NCBI taxonomy): Bacteria > Pseudomonadati > Pseudomonadota > Gammaproteobacteria > Lysobacterales > Lysobacteraceae > Stenotrophomonas > Stenotrophomonas sp. 115C5. The sequence goes on along the minus strand of NZ_JBSPUQ010000002.1, from coordinate 361,316 downwards.
TCGGCGGCTTGGCCGTACTGGGCGCTCTTTCCGACCAATGATTCACCACCACCACCCATCAAGGAGCTTGAACCCATGAACACCGCTACTCCGCAGGTCCCGAACAACCTGGTCTGGGCGATCCTGACCACCCTGTTCTGCTGCCTGCCGGCCGGCATCGTGTCGATCGTCTACGCCGCCCAGGTCAACGGCAAGCTGGCCGCTGGCGACATCGCCGGCGCCCAGGATTCGGCTGCCAAGGCCAAGAAGTGGGCCATCTGGTCGGCCATCGCCTGGGTCGTCGTGGTCGTGCTGTACGTGCTGTTCTTCGTTGTGCTCGGCGGCATGGGCGCGATGAGCAACAGCAGCTACTGATGCGCCTGGACGGATCCGGCGCCTGCGCCGGATCCGTTGTTGCATGTCCGCGCTTCCCGCTCCTTCCCGACTCGCCCGCTGGGCACCGCTGCTGGTTTCCGCCGGCCTGGCCGTGGGTGCCACAGTGGTCCTGCGCAACGTCAATCCGTATGTCGCCGGCAATCCGTTGCCGAGCTGCCCGCTGTACGCCCTGACCGGCCTGTACTGCCCGGGCTGTGGCAGCACGCGCTGCCTGTATTCCCTGGTCCACTTCGACCTGCCCGGCGCGATGGCGATGAACCCGCTGCTGGTCATCAGCCTGCCGTTCCTGTTGCTGATGCTGCTGAACATCGCCGGCATCTGCCCGCGCGTGCTCGACCCGCTGATGCGGGTACTGGCCAATCCCGTGTTCTGGCTCTGGGTGCTGCCCGGGTATGCGCTGCTGCGCAACCTGCCGTGGGCACCGTTCACTGCACTGGCACCGGTCTAGATTTCCAGCCAACGGCGCAGCCCCTCGTGGTGGGCGGCGTTCGTCGATCATGGGGTTGGCCGGGCGGGATGGGTTTGCGGGGGACGCCGTGAATCCGTCCGTGGAGGCTTGGCCGCGGCATCCATGCCGCGGACACCCCCTCAAACCCATCCCGCCCGGCCACGGACAGTATCCGTGTCCGTCCACCACGGAAAAGAAAGAGAAGATCAAAAGCGGATCGCTTCGCTCCGCATCCACGCATGGCGTGGATCTACCGTGTCGACCAAGGTCGACACCCACCGGCAGTCGCAGTTGACCCACCGTCACCGGGAACTGTCGGGGGTGGGGCGGTGTGGGGCTGCAGGACCGTTGGCGCCATGGATGGCGCCATCGAGCCCCCAGGGACGGGTTTACGGCGTGTCCTGCAGCCCCACACCGCCCCGCCCAACCCTCAGCAACCCAGAGCCGCTGTTGCTGTTGCTGTTGCTGTTGCTGTTGCCGTTGCTGTTGCCTCTGCAGGTGCAGGGCTGCAAGCCCTGCAAAAACCACTACGTCACCCAGCCTGCAATCACCAGCAGGGCGAGGATCGCCAGCCACAGCAGCAGCATCCGCCATACCAGGCTCATCGCATCGCGCAGGTCCGGCAGCCGCTGCCACACCGGCAACAGCCCCGCCTCGGTGTAATCGTGCGCGTCCTCGCGCAGCTCGGCGTTGACGCTGGCCCGCGCCACCGCTCCCAGGAACCCGATGCTGCCGGCCAGGCGCTCGCCATGGGCCTGGCGCCAGGCCTTCCACGCCGTATCGAAATTGCCCACCAGCGCCATCGAAAACGCCATCAGCTGTGCCACCGGCCACTCGATCCAGCCCAGCAGCCGCTGTGCCAGCGCCAGCGGCTCCACCGGCACGCGCGCACGCATCGGGCTTTCCGCCATCAATGCCAGCAGGCGATAGCCCAGCGCACCGGCCGGGCCCAGCAGCAGGAACCAGAACAGCACCGCGAACCAGCGCCGCAGTGCATTGAGCACGGTCGCCTCGACCAGCGAGGGCACGTCCTCGCGCAGGCTGCCCCCGGCCGACTGCAGGTTACGCACGGCCGCCTGTCGCGTCGCCGCGTCATCGGCATCGATGATGGCCTCGATATCGCGGTCCAGGTCGCGTGGCCCCCAGCACCAGGCCAGCACGCCCACGCCCAGCAACAGCGACGGCAGACCGAACAGCACCCCGCGCAGCAGCCACGCCAGCAGCGCCATCAGCAGCAGCGGCGGCAGCAATGCCAGGGCCACGCCTGCCGGACCCTGCCAGGCCTTGCCGCCGCGCACGTCCAGCCAGCCCAGCCAGCGCCGGAAGCCGTCGAAACGGCGCAGCGAGGCGGCAGCGGCCGGGGCAACATGGCCCAGGGCCAGCGCCACCAGCACGGCGGCCAGAGTGGTGAACATGGCAGGTCTCCCTACGAAACAGAACGCTCGGCGCCGCTACCTTACCTGTCGCAGCGGCGCCCTCAGCGGTGAACCGGACTGTAACCCGGGCCGTGTTCAGGTGGCGGCAATACAGCTGCCACGAACGGACCGGCAGAGGATCGGGGTCAGCCCTTCTGCTGGCGGTACCAGTGTTCGATCAGGCCGCGCGAAATCGAGATCGGCGGCGACAGGCGGATGCCCTGGCCATCGTCCTCCACATCGCGTGCCAGTGCCGCGCCCACCTCGTCGGCGCTGAACCAGCGCGCGTCTTCCAGCTCGCCATCCACGGTCGGCAGGTCATCCTGCGCCTGTGCACGGAAACCGATCATCAGCGCGCCCGGGAACGGCCACGGCTGCGAGCCGAGGTACTGGCAGGCGGTCACCCGCACCTTGCTCTCCTCGTGCACTTCGCGCACCACGGTCTGCTCGAAGGTCTCGCCGGGTTCGACGAAGCCGGCCAGCACCGAGTAACGCCGCGGTGCCCAGTTGGACTGCCGGCCCAGCAGCAGCCGGCCCTGGTTTTCCACGGCGACGATCACGGCGGGATCGACACGCGGGTAGTGCTCGGTGGAACACTGCGCGCAACGACCGACGAAACCCCCACGGGCAAACGCCACGGCGCCGCCGCACACACCGCAGAAGCGGGTGCGCGAATGCCAGTAGGACATGCCGCGGGCATAGCTGAAGGCGGTCGCATCGGCCATCGACCACAGTAGAGCGGCCTGGCGCAGGTCGAGGCGACGTGGTGCGGTGACCGTGACGCCGGCGGCTTCAACCGAGAACCACGCTTGTTCCCCGCGCAGGCCGAGGAAGATCGCGGAGCCGGGACCACCACCGATGTCGGCGCCGGTCAGCGCCAGCGGCTGGTCGTCATCGCCGGTGAAGGCGCTGCCGTCCTGATCGAGCACGAGAATGCGCGCACCCGGCCACAGGCGCGCCAGTGCATCGGCATCGTCGCGCAGGGCATCGGCGCGCTCCAGCGGTTCGCCAACGAAGGCGAAACCGGAAAGCGGCGAAGGAGTATTGGGCATCCGGCAAGCGTGCCGCCAATCGATGCGGGTGGCAAGCCGCAGGCCTTGCGCAAACCAGCTGTGGGTGTGGAGCTTGCTCCACACACCTTGTCGCGCGGGACGCAGGCCCCGCGCCTGCTTACATGCTGAAGCTGCTGCCGCAGCCGCAGGTGGTCTTCGCGTTCGGGTTGCGAATCACGAACTGCGCACCGGTCAGGCTCTCGGTGTAATCCACCTCGGCGCCCATCAGGTACTGCAGGCTCAGCGGGTCGACCAGAAGGGTCACCCCGCTGGTCTGTACCGCCAGGTCGTCCTCGGCACGGTTCTCGTCGAACTCGAACCCGTACTGGAAGCCCGAACAGCCACCGCCTTCGATGTACACGCGCAGGGCCAGGTCGGGGTTGCCCTCTTCCTGGATCAGGGATTTGACCTTGGCGGCCGCCGACTCGGTGAAGTTCAGTGGGCGCTCCAGCGACTGGTAATCGGGCGCGGCAACCGGGGTGGTGCCGGGCAGGGAGACTAGCGTGCTCATGCCGTCAGCATGGGGGTGCCGACGATGGCTTTCAAGCCATCGCCTCGGCCAGCTTGCGGCGTGCGGCGGTGTCACCCTTGCCACCATTGGCCTCTTCGCCTTCCGGAGCCGGCAGGGCGGCCATCGGGGCGCTGGCATGGATCAGGCGACCGTTCAGCTGGGCGCCCGCATTCATCTCCACCACCTGGTAATGGACGTTGCCATTGACCCGTGCGCTCGGGGTCAGTTCGACCTTCTCGGTGGCATGCACGTCGCCGTCCAGGCGGCCACTGATGACCACCACCTGGGCACGGATCTCGCCCTCGATCACGCCATGCTCGGCGACCGTCAGGGTCGCGCCACTGGCGCCTTCGGCGGCGATCACCTTGCCATGGATGCGGCCTTCCACATACAGGCCCCCACTGAATTCCACATCACCGCGGATCACCACCTGGTTGCCGATCAGGGCATCCACCACCAGCTGGCCTTCACGGTTGGATTTGCTGCTTCCGAACATCTGCCTACTCCCCTTTGCTGGCCGGCGCACCGGCCTGTTTCCAGTCGAATACCTGGGTGGTACCCCCCGTACCACTCCCCAATGTCACCCGCACGCGTTGCGGGGTGAAGTCAGCCGGCAGCATCACGCTGCCGGTGAGCTGCTGGAAGTACCGGAACGAGTAATCCTGTCCCGGCACCTTGCTGCGCTGGTGCAGATCATCCCAGCTGATCGTGGCCAGCTTGCCGTTCTTGACGCCTTCCACGGTGAAACGCATCTGCCCCTGGCTGATGGCGCCACGGTTGAGGTTCTGGGTCAGCACGGCGGTGTACTGCCAGGTGCCGGCCGCTTCCGGGCTGAACTCGATCGAATGGGTGTTCAGGCCCTTGCGCTGGCTGGTGGAACCCACCAGTCGCTCATAGAAGGCGACGTCGGCACGCAGGCCGGCGATCTCTTCATCGCGCTCGGCCAGCGAGGACTGCACCTCGGTGTTGGCGGCGCGGCTGATGCGGTCGGAGGCTTCCAGCGTGGCCTGCTTCTGGCGCAGTTCGGTCAGCTGCGCCTGCAACGTCTCGGCACGCTTCTCGGCAGCCTGCAAGCGCTGGCCCTGGGCGTCGCGCGGCGTTGCCATCCAGCAGCCACCCAGCACCGCCAGCACCAGGCTGAGCAGCCAGATGCCGCCGATCACCAGCAGGCGGCGACGGTCGGCCGGCGGTTGTGGTGCGCCGGGCAGGCGGACCTGCACGCGCATGGGAGGACGGTTGGTCATGGGTGGATTCCGGGGCATCGCGAGGGCGACACCGGTACGGCCCCTGTGGCAAACGACGGGCTAGTGTATGACAGGACGGGTGGGTTTCCTGCGCAGTGGCGAGCCACGGTCTGTGGCGTTCAGGCATGCCATCGTTGATAGTGTGGTCCCCTGCACAGTTCCGTCGCCGGAGCATCGCCATGACCGAAGCCCACCTGTTCGTGATCGGCATCCTGCTGGCCTGGCTGGCCGGCATCCGCGTCTACCTCACCGTGTTCGGTGTCGGCCTGGCCGGCCTGCTCGGCTGGGTCGACCTGCCGCCGGCCCTCCAGGCCACTGAATCGTGGTGGGTGCTGGGCACCTCGGCGGCGCTGGCGGTGACCGAATTCTTCGCCGACAAGATTCCCGGCGTCGACTCGGCGTGGGATCTGGTGCAGACCCTGGCACGCGTGCCAGCGGGGGCTTTCCTCGCCGCCGCCACGCTGTCGCCGGATGGGCAGCTGGGCACCGGTGCGCTTGCCGCCGGTGCCGGTGTGGCACTGGCCAGTCATGGCCTGAAGGCCGGCACCCGCGCCCTGCTCAATACCTCGCCCGAGCCTGCCAGCAACTGGGTGGCCTCCGCCGCCGAGGACACCGTGGTGGTCGGTGGCCTGGCCCTCGCCCTGGCACACCCGTGGATCGCGCTGATCGTGGTGCTGGCCTGCAGCCTGGCCGGTGCGCTGCTGGTGTGGCTGGTCTGGCGCGCCCTGTGGAAGGGCGTGCGCTGGCTGGCACGCGGTGCGTCGCCCGACAGTCCACGCCAGCCCGGTACCGGTTGATCGCCGGGCTTGTCGCATAATGGACGCGAACACCAGGAGCACCGATGGCCGCAAACGAATCCCCCGCGGGCGCCCGCCCGGGACGCGCTGAAACCCCTCCGGCCGATCATTGGCAACGCTGGACTGCTGAACCGGCGAACGCCGTCGCCGCAGCGCCGGCAGCAGTTCCGCCGCTGGCAGCCTCCGACGCACCTGCATCGATCGTCAGCGCACCACCGCCGCTGCCGGGCCCGGCCGTGCTGGCCGAGGCTGGCAACAACGACCAGGCGCCGCCGCCCTCCGATTCGCCCTACCGCGTGCTGATCGTCGAGGACGACCGCGCGCAGGCCCTGTTCGCACAGAGCGTGCTGCATGGCGCCGGCATGCAGGCCATCGTGCACAGCGATGCCGACGGTGCGTTGCAGGCGATCAAGGAGCATCGCCCCGACCTGATCCTGATGGACCTGCACCTGCCCGGCCTGGACGGCATGCGCCTGACCGCGCTGATCCGCCAGCAGCCTGGCCTGCAGTTGCTGCCGATCGTGTTCCTGAGCGGCGATCCGGATCCGGAGCGCCAGTTCGAAGTGCTCGACAGCGGCGCCGACGATTACCTGAGCAAGCCGATCCGGCCGCGCCACCTGATCGCCGCCGTGGCCAACCGCATCCGTCGCGCACGTGCGCAGGCGGCAACCCTGCCCGGTGCAACCGGCGCACCGGCCACCAGCAATCCGGAAACCGGCCTGCCGACGCGTCACCACGTGCTGCAGCAGCTCAATGCCGCCCTCGCCCATCGCGACCGGGGTGGCGTGTTCTTCGTTGAAGTGGCCAGCGCGCTGGGCCTGCGCGAACGCTATGGCTACGCCGCCTTCGAGCGCCTGATGGTGCAGGCCGGGCAGCGCCTGGCCGAGGCCGGCCATCCACACCTGCTGGCACGCCTGAACGACAACAGCTTCCTGCTGCTGGCCCGCAATACCGATGAAGACAGCCTGGAAAGCATCGCCGCGACCCTGCGTGAGCAGCTCTCGGCGCGCGCCTTCGTGATCCGCGACGATGAATCGGTGCACCTGCGCGGCGTGGTAGGTTACGCGCCGCTGTCGCCGGGCTTCGACGATGCCAACGCTGCACTGGAAGCGGTCGAGCGCACCACCCTGCAGGCACGCCTGCTCAGCGCCGGCGTGGCGGGCCACGTGCACCGCCAGGCCGTCACCGAACAGGAACACCTGGCACTGCTGGAAGGCCAGCTGGAGCTGGCCTATCAGCCGATCGTCGCCGTCGCCGGTGGCAACACCGCGCAGTACCAGCTGCTGCTGCGCCTGCGCCAGGCCGATGGCACGGTGCTGGCGGCCGGCCAGGTAATTCCCGCCGCCGAGGCGGCAGGCCGCATCGCCGACCTCGACCAGCAGGTGATGGACCATGCGCTGGGCCTGCTGGACCTGTACCGGCACGCAACGCAGCCGCTGAACCTGTTCGTCTCGCAGTCGCTGCGCACTCTGCAGCGCGATGCCTTTGGCGACTGGCTGCTGGAATCACTGCAGCAGCGTGACCTGCCCGGCAGTGCTCTGGTGATCGACGTGCGCCTGCCCGACGCGCTGATCCACACCGTGCCGCTGCAGCAGTTCTGCCAGCGCATGGCCGGCGCCGGCGTGCGCTTCTGCCTGAGCCAGTTCGAGCCCAGCGGCGAAGCCGATGCACTGCTGACCCAGCTGCCGCTGTCGTTCGTGCGCATGGCCGCGCGCTTCTCCAGCAGCCATTCCAACCCGGCCACGCGCGAGGAACTGCGCAAGGCGATCGAACAGGCGCATGCGGCCGGGCTGCAGATCATCGGCCAGCAGATCGAAGACCCGCAGGCCGCGGCCGCGATGTGGGTCGGCGGCGTCGATTACATCCAGGGCAACATGGTGCAGTCGGCCGGCAGCGACCTGAACTTCGACTTCCACAACGCGGTGCTCTGACGTGCCGCTGTGGGGCGTGCTGCTGGTTGCCCTGACCGCGGCCGCCATGGCGATGCTGTTGGGCCTGCGCCTGCGCACGCGCGGCCGGGCACTGGCCCAGCTGCAGCGCGAGCACAGCGCGCTGGCCGCCGACCGCGACCAGCTGCGCCATACCACCGAACGCCAGGGCCAGCTGGAACAGCAGCTGCTGCAGGCCAAGCAGGCCGCCGAAGCGGCCGTGCTGGCCAAGGGCGAGTTCCTGGCCACGATGAGCCACGAGATCCGCACCCCGCTCAACGGCATCCTGCCGATGCTGGAGCTGATCGCGCGCGGGCCGCTGGGCGAGGACCAGCGGCAGATGCTGGCCACCGCTTCTGCCAGTTCACAGCAGCTGCTGCGCATCGTCGACGACATCCTCGACTACTCCCGGCTGGAAGCACAGGCGCTGGAACTGGAGATCACCAGCTTCAACCTGCGCGACCTGCTCGATGGCGTGGTGCAGCTGATGCAGCGGGCCGCCGACGCCAAGGGCCTGGTCCTGGGCCTGCAGCTTGACCCATCGGTGCGCCTGCCGGTGCGCGGCGACCCCGTGCGCCTGCGCCAGGTGCTGAGCAACCTGCTGGCCAACGCGATCAAGTTCACTGCGCGTGGGCAGGTGCAGCTGCGCGTGCAACGGCTGGGTGAAGGCCCCGCGCAGCACCAGCTGCGCTTCGAGATCATCGATACCGGCATCGGCATCGACGACACGCTGCAGACACGCCTGTTCCAGTCCTTCAGCCAGGCCGACGCATCCACCACCCGCATCTACGGCGGCACCGGCCTGGGCCTGGCCATCTGCAAGCGCATCATCGACCTGATGCACGGCCAGATCGGCGTGCAGTCCACGCCTGGCCAGGGCGCTACGTTCTGGTTCGAGATCCCGCTGCTGAAGGTTCCTGGCGACCTGCCGGCGATGGCGCGCGCGCCAGCACCGCTGCTGCTGTTCAGTGCCGATGCAACGCTGCAGGCACGCATCGAGCGCATCGCGGCCCATCATGGCCTGCTGGTACACGCCATGGCGCAGCTCGATGCCGTGGTCGAGCGCCTGCGCGCGGTGCCGAGGCCCGGGCAACCGGCACCGACCTGGCTGCTGGTCGATGCACGTGCGCGCCGCATCGGTGAAGCGACGCTGCAACAGGCGTTGGCCGAACGTGGCGAGGACGATGCCCTGCAGGTGCTGTGGCTGCAGGACGATACCCTTCCGGCACGCCCGCGCCAGCGGCAGCTACCCTCGCATTTCGACGACGCTGCGCTGCATGCACTGCTGGCTGCACCGGTCGCGCATGCGCGCCCTGCCGCGCTGCTGGCCAACGCCGAACAGGGACAGCCCACGCCCACGCTGCCGCCGTTGCACCTGCGCGTGCTGCTGGTGGAAGACAACACGGTCAACCGGATGGTGGCCGAGCATCTGCTGCGCGTATTCCAGTGCGAGGTGCGCAACGCCGCCGATGGCGAGCAGGCGCTGGCCGCCCTTCGCGAAGGCGGCGTGGATGTGGTGCTGATGGATTGCCAGATGCCGGTGCTGGACGGCTACGCCGCCACGCGCCACTGGCGTGCGGAAGAAGCGGAAACCGGGCGCACGCGGTTGCCGATCATCGCGATGACGGCCAACGCCATGGCCGGTGATCGCGAGCGCTGCCTGCAGGCCGGCATGGACGACTATCTGTCCAAGCCGATCGCACGTGCCACGCTGCATGCGCTGTTGCAGCGCTGGGGTGGCGGGAAAGCTGCATCACCTGGACAGCCTTCTGTAGAACCGAGCCATGCTCGGCTGACGGCCAATTGCAGTCGCACGCCATCAGCCGAGCATGGCTCGGCTCTACAGAATCCGGAAAAGCAGGTGGCGCCAGCACCGCAACCGGTGCTCGACCGTGATGTGCTGGACGAACTGCACGCGGTGATCGGCGATACCGCCCTCCAGATCGTCTCGGTGTTCCTGGAGGATGCGCCGGCGATGGTGCAGCAGCTGCAGCAGGCCGCGCAGAACGGCGACGAACCCCGCCTGCAGGCGGTCGCGCACAGCCTGAAATCATCAAGCGCGAACGTGGGGGCTTTGTCGCTGTCGGCGGTGGCGCAGCGGATCGAACACGAAGCCCGCAGTGGCAGCCTGCAGCGCCCCGCGGTGGCAGTGGCGCTGCTGGTTGCCGAATTCGCCCGTGCGCGCGTGGCACTGACGGGCTACCTGGCACAGCATCGCGCCGGCCAGGCCGGTTGAGTCACTCTTCCAGCTTGCTCAGCAGGTACTTCGGCTCGCCGATGCGCTCGATCAGGTCGAGCTGGGTCTCCAGCCAGTCGATGTGCTCTTCTTCCGAGTCGAGGATCTTCACGAACAGCTGGCGGCTGACGTAGTCACCCACCGAATCGGAATAGGCCACGGCCTCGCGCAGGGTGACCACGCCGTCGCGTTCCAGCGACAGGTCGCACTGCAGGATCTCGGTCGGGTTCTCGCCGATGCGCAGCTTACCCAGCGCCTGGAAGTTCGGCAGGCCTTCAAGGAACAGGATGCGGTCGGCGAGCATGTCGGCATGCTTCATCTCGTCGATCGATTCCTTGTACTCATGTTCGGCCAGTTCCTTGATGCCCCAGTTCTTCAGCATCTTGGCGTGCAGGAAGTACTGGTTGATCGCGGTCAGCTCGTTGTAGAGGACCTTGTTGAGGAATTCGATGACCTTGGTGTCGCCCTTCATGGGGATGCTCCTGCACGCTGAAAACGCAGGCACTTTAACGCCTTGCGTGCGGTCGTGAAGGAACGCGAATCGTGCGCATTGGCCTGTGCGGCCACGCGTGAAGGATGCGAAAGCGCGGCGTCAACGCGCCGCGAAAGAGACGATCAGGCGACCTGGGCCAGGCCCAATACCGGCAGCGGCAGATCGTGGGTCGCACGTGCCTTGGCCAGCAGGTCGCCGGCCATGTCCAGGCAGGAACCGCAGGTGGCACCACAACCGGTACGCATGGTCAGTTCGGCCACCGTGCTGACGCCATGGCTGGCGGCTTCGCGGATCTGGTGGTCGGTGACTCCGTTGCAGATGCAGACGTACACAGGCGTGAACCGGGCTGACAGGCCAAGAGTGGCCTGTTGGCTATTCCAATGGAAACGAGAATGGTTGTCAATCAGAGACCTGAACCATTCTCGATACCGTTCAGCCGGTCAGGTGGCCGGACCATCGCCGGTGGCCTTCTTCGGCCAGTAGCCGCGGGTGCGCGGGCGCTTGCGTGGGCGGTCATGCCCGGCGGTATGGCCCGGCATCCAGGCTTCCGCAGCGCTCTTGGGCATGGCGGTGACGCCCTGCCCGGCCACCCCGCGCGCCAACGGCGCCAGATGTCGCAGAGCACGCGCATAGACGCCACGCTTGAACATCACCACGTGCTCCACCGGGTACCAGAAGTCCACCCAGCGCCAGTGGTCGAACTCGGGCGAATCGGTATGGTCCAGCTGCACATGCGATTCGTCGCCGGTCAGGCGCAGCAGGAACCAGACCTGCTTCTGGCCGATGCAGACCTGCCGCTCATTGCGGCGGATGGCCCGCGCCGGCAGCTTGTAGCGCAGCCAACCGGGCGTCGCCCCTAGCACTTCCACGTGCTCAGGCAGCAGGCCGGTCTCTTCCTGCAGTTCACGATACATGGCCTCGACAGGCGTCTCGTCGGTGTTCATGCCACCCTGCGGGAACTGCCAGCCGTCCCGGCGCACACGTCGTGCCCAGAACACCTGGCCGTCCTGCCGCATCAGCACAATGCCGACGTTCGGTCGATAGCCGTCCGGATCGATCACGATGCGGACTCCTAAGAAAATCTACTGGTCGGGACTATCCCATGCCCTCTGTCGGCCCACAAGCACGACACAAAAGTGTTGACAGGGTCGATACACATCCGCAGAATAGCGGGCTCACCAAGGCTATGTAGCTCAGCCGGTTAGAGCACAGCACTCATAATGCTGGGGTCGGTGGTTCGAGTCCACCCATAGCCACCACACTGAAAATCAAGTTGTTTTTCAGTGTGAAAAGTGAGAAAATAGTTGCACGTTTTGCCCCGTCGCCAAGCGGTAAGGCACCTGACTCTGACTCAGGCATTCGGTGGTTCGAATCCATCCGGGGCAGCCAAACAAAAAAGAAAAAAGCCTGATCGAAAGATCAGGCTTTTTTCTTTTTTGCTTGGTCACGCACCCCACCTTATCCCCGCGCCTGTCGGCGCACCCCCTTGAACAACAAGGGGGCTCTTCTCCAGAGAGGCGTCCGGAGCGGGATCCTCTTCTGCAGAACCCCACCCTGCTGACATGCGACGCCCCGGGTAGTGCCGGCCGCTGGCCGGCACCCTGGAAATGCATGACCCCAGAACGACAAAAGCCCGGCCGAAGCCGGGCTTTTGCTTTTCCATCCAGCGGGCTCCCGAAGGAGCCCAACCAGGCGCGGTAGATCAGCGCTTGGAGAACTGGGTGGCGCGGCGGGCCTTGTGCAGACCGACCTTCTTACGCTCGACTTCACGGGCGTCACGGGTCATGAAGCCGGCCTTGCGCAGCTCGGACTTCAGGGTTTCGTCGTACTCGACCAGAGCACGGGCGATGCCCAGACGGATCGCACCGGCCTGGCCGGTGGTGCCGCCGCCAGCGGCGGTGACCAGGATGTCGAAGCTTTCGGTGTTCTTGGTCAGCTCGAGCGGCTGGCGCACGATCATGCGCGCAGTCTCACGACCGAAGAACTCGTCCAGCGGACGGCCGTTGACGGTGATGTTGCCCGAACCCTTGCGCAGGAACACGCGAGCGGTGGAGGACTTGCGGCGGCCAGTGCCGTAGTTTTGAGTGATAGCCATGATTAGATATCCAGAACCTGCGGCTGCTGTGCGGCGTGCGGATGCTCAGTGCCGGCGTAGACCTTGAGCTTGCGGTACATCTGGCGACCCAGCGGGCCCTTCGGCAGCATGCCCTTCACGGCGATCTCGATCACGCGCTCCGGGTGGCGCTCCAGCGCCTGTGCCAGGGATTCGGTCTTCAGGTTGCCGATGTAACCGGTGAAACGGTGATACATCTTGTCCTGCAGCTTCTTGCCGGTGACGGCAATCTTTTCTGCATTGATGACGACCAGGTAGTCGCCGGTATCAACGTGGGGGGTGTAGACCGGCTTGTGCTTGCCGCGCAGACGGCGGGCCAGCTCGGTGGCGAGACGGCCCAGGGTCTTGCCCTCGGCGTCGACGAGGTACCAGTCGCGCTGGACGGTCTCGTTCTTGGCAGTGAAAGTGCTCATGAAGAACTCTAGGTTAGGTCGGGCTCATTGCGGCGAAAGGCTCACCGGAACTCTGCCACGCGTTGTGAAAAGGTGAAGCGTAAGAGGCGGGATTGTACGCAGGTCAGCCCCCCGTTGCAAGCCGGCCCCTGACCGGGTTGGCAGGGGAACGGGGCCGGGCGAGAATCGCAGGTCTTCCGCCCCGCCGTGTACCGCCATGACCGTGCTCCGCCAGATCACCCCGCTGGACCACCTGCTGACCGAGGCGCAGCGCGCCCTGGACACGGTGTTCGGCAACCCGCCGGCGGCCCGTCCCTACCCGGCTACGGACACCGACGAGCCCGGCATGGACCGCACCGAACGCCGCCACGCGGCCGGCCTGATGCGGATCAACCACGTCGGCGAGGTCTGCGCGCAGGGCCTGTACTTCGGCCAGGCCGCCGTGGCGCGCGACCCGGCCACGCGTGAACACCTGCTGGAAGCGGCTCAGGAAGAAACCGATCACCTGGCCTGGTGCGCCACCCGTCTGGGCGAACTGGACAGCCGGCCCAGCCTGTTCAACCCGCTCTGGTATGCCGGCAGCTACACCATCGGCACCCTGGCCGGGCTGCGTGGCGATGGCTGGAACCTGGGCTTCGTGGTCGAGACCGAGCGCCAGGTGGAAGCCCATCTGGACGAGCACCTGGTCGACCTGCCGGCCAGCGACCTGCGCAGCCGCGCGGTCATCCAGGTGATGAAGGAAGACGAGGCCCGCCATGCGGAGCACGCCGAGCAGGCCGGCGCACGCCGCCTGCCGTTCCCGATCCCGGGCGTGATGGCGCTGGCCTCCAGGGTGATGAAGACCATCGCCTACCGCATCTGAAGCGTTGCCCGCACCAACGGTGCAGGCCTACCAGGAGGTGCGGCGGGGGCCGACCAAACAACACGGTGGGGCCCGACCGTTGGTCGGGCCACCCTTCAATTGGGCGAGACCAGCTTCAGGCCGATCACGCCGGCCACGATCAGGCCCACGCAGGCCAGTCGGGCCGGCGATGCGCTGTCGTTGAACAGGTAGATGCCCAGCACCGCCACGCCCAGGGCGCCGATACCGGTCCAGATCGCGTAGGCCGTGCCGACCGGGATGCTCTTCATCGCCTGGCTCATCAGGTACAGGCTGATCAGCGCGGACACGACCGTGGCAGCAGTGGGAAGGGGTTTGCTGAAGCCTTCGGAGTACTTCATTCCGAGGGCGAAACCGATCTCGAACAGGCCGGCCAGCAGCAGGTAGATCCAGGGCATGGGTGGGGGCTCCTTACCTTTTTTGAGAAAAACGAAACGGCCCGGTGTTTTCACACCGGGCCGTGGGTCGGTACATCACCGTGGAACCATGTCGCTTGCGCGACACCAGTTCCACGGGGCGGGTCGTCCCGCCTGGGTGGCGATGCCTGCGGGCATCGCACACGGGGCTTACTCGGACAGGTTCCGGCCGTGGAACAGCTCTTCGATCTCGCGCTTGAGCAGCGCTTCGATCTTCATGCGTTCCTTGAACGACAGGTTCTTGGCCTTTTCCTCGAACAGGTACTGGTCCAGGTCGAAGTCCTTCAGGTGCATCTTCGTGTGGAAGATGTTTTCCTGGTAGACGTTGACGTCGAACATCTCGTAACGCGACTTGATGTTCTTGGCCAGGAAGTTCTGGATCGAGTTGATCTTGTGATCGATGTAGTGCTTCTTGCCCTTCACATCGCGGGTGAAGCCACGGACGCGGTAGTCCATGATCACGATGTCCGACTCGAGGCTTTCGATCAGGTAGTTCAACGCCTTCAACGGCGAAATGACGCCGCAGGTGGCCACGTCGATGTCGGCGCGGAAGGTGGCGATACCTTCCTGCGGGTGCGTTTCCGGATAGGTGTGCACGGTGATGTGCGACTTGTCCATGTGCGCGACCACGGCGTCGGAGATCAGCTCCTTGCCGGCCTGCTTCTTGTCGATCACCGGTTCTTCGGAGATCAGGATGGTCACCGAGGCACCCTGCGGGTCGTAGTCCTGGCGGGCCACGTTCAGGATGTTGGCGCCGATGATCTCGGCGACATCGGTCAAGATTTGAGTCAGCCTGTCGGCGTTGTACTCTTCATCGATGTATTCAATGTAACGCTGACGCTCCTCTTCGGTGCGCGCGTAACACACGTCATAGATGTTGAAGCTCAGCGCCTTGGTGAGGTTGTTGAAACCCTGCAGCCTCAGGCGAGGCAACGGCTTGACCACGGCGGTCGATTCCTGTGTAAGAAGGGAAAGGGGGAATTATGGGGCAAACTGTCCCCGGGGGGAACGTGAAGATCGCTCACATCTGGCACACTGTTTGCCCTTAACAATTGCGCTGGTTAAGCTCCGCTATCGACCCCGTGAATCCGTTCATGCGCAGAGGGAGCGCTCCTATCGTGTCAACCGTGCGCCTAGCTAGCAGTCCACTGGCCCTGGATATCGCCACCATCGATCGTTTCCTGGCGCACAGCCACAGGCGTCGATACCCCACCCGTACCGACGTCTTCCGACCCGGTGACCCGGCGGGAACCCTGTATTACGTCATCAGCGGCTCGGTTTCGATCATGGCCGAGGAAGATGACGATCGCGAGCTCGTGCTGGGCTACTTCGGTGCCGGCGAGTTCGTCGGCGAGATGGGCCTGTTCGTTGAATCGGACCGCCGCGAGGTGATCCTGCGGACCCGCACCGCCTGTGAGCTGGCCGAAATCAGCTACGAGCGCCTGCACCAGCTGTTCCTCGGCCCGCTGTCGGCCGATGCCCCGCGCCTGCTGTACGCGCTGGGCCAGCAGATCTCCAAGCGCCTGCTCGACACCAGCCGCAAGGCCAGCCGACTGGCATTCCTGGACGTTACCGACCGGATCGTGCGCACCCTGCACGACCTGGCGCAGGAGCCGGAGGCCATGAGCCATCCGCAGGGCAGCCAGCTGCGCGTCTCGCGCCAGGAACTGGCACGCCTGGTGGGTTGCTCGCGCGAAATGGCCGGCCGCGTACTGAAGAAGCTGCAGACCGACGGCCTGCTGCATGCGCGCGGCAAGACCGTGGTGCTGTACGGCACCCGTTGACCGTTGAGCACCCGGTGGGTGCGGACCTTGGTCCGCACTCCTTCGCGCGCTAGGCTCGGGGCATGGAGCTGAGCAGCGAATTCTGGTGGTTCATCCTCATCGGCCTCGGCGCGCAGCTGGTCGACGGCGCGCTGGGCATGGCTTTCGGCCTGGTCTCATCGTCGGTGATGCTGAGCATGGGCCTGCCGCCGGCGCAGGTCAGCGCCAGCATCCACACCGCGGAAGTGTTCACCACCGGCGCCTCGGGTGTGTCGCACCTCGCCGCCGGGAATGTCGATAAACGCCTGTTCCTGCGCCTGGCCCTGCCCGGCGCGGTGGGCGGCGCGGTGGGCGCCTACGTGCTCACCCAGATCCCGGGCGAGATCATCCGGCCACTGATCTACCTGTACCTGCTGGTGCTGGCGATCATCATCCTGGCTCGCGCGGCCGGACGCTGGATGCCCAAGGGCGAAATCCGCCGGGTACCGGTGCTGGGCTTCTTCGCGGGCCTGCTCGACGCCAGCGGCGGTGGCGGCTGGGGGCCGATCGCCACGTCCACCCTGCTCGCTCGTGGTGGCCAGGCGCGCACCACCATCGGTACGGTCAATGCGGCGGAGTTCGTGGTCACGCTGACGGTGTCGGCGACCTTCCTGCTGTCGATGGGGGTGCAGCACCTGCAGATCGTCGCCGGCCTGCTGATCGGCGGCATGATGGCCGCGCCGGTGGCGGCGATCCTGGTCAAGCGGGTGAAGGAGCGCTGGGTGCTGGTGGCCGTTGGCGTGCTGGTGCTGGGCATCAGCCTGTTCCAGATCGGCCACGCGGTGTACGGGCACCTGTATCGCTGAGGCATTCCCTGTAGAGCCGGGCCATGCTCGGCTGATCGCGCACGGATACCGCAACGAAGAGCAGCCGAGCATGGCTCGGCTCTACAACAGGCTCGGATCAGGCCTTGTCGCCACCACGGTCCACGCAGCCCCAGTTGAGGATGCGGGTGCCGGCCGGCAGCACGCGGCGGAAGAAGTCCACCCGGCCCGGCTTCGGGTTCACCACCACCGGCGCCTTGGCCGCCAGCAGCAATGGCAGGTCGGCGGTGCTGTCGGAGTAGGCGATATCGATATCGCCGTAGCCGCGCTCGCGCAGCATGCGCATCTTCTCTTCGTTGTGGCAGTGACGGGTCGGGCCGACGCCACCCAGCCGTGGGCCAACCTCGGTGCCGATCACCGGTACGTCCTGGTGGGCGACGAAGGCCAGGATCGCCCGTGCCAGCTCTGGCGGCGCGCCGGTGGCAACCACCACGCGGTCGCCCTTGGCGCGGTGCGCGGCGAACACCTCCAGCGCCTGCGGCAGCAGCTTGGCGCGCATCTGCGCCTCATTGCGCAGCACATAGGCGTCGATGACCTTGTTGAAATCGCGCGCACGGTGCAGGCCGAAGCTGCCGATCCACACATAGACCGAAATACCGGCACGACGGGTCGGCAGCAGCGCCACCATCGGCCCGGCAATCGGCGTGACCAGCAGCGCCGCCAGCATCCGCAACGGGTTGCGCTTGATCAGCGAGGCGAACAGGTGGGTGCCCGAATCGCCGTCGTAGAGGGTGTGGTCGAAGTCGAAGACCACCAGCGGCGCATCGTCGCGTGGCGTCGGATAGTGCGTTTTCATGCCGCGAAGAATAGCTGACGCAGGCCCTCGCCCGGCTCTTCCACGCGCATGAAGGCCTCGCCGACCAGGAACGCATGGATGCCGGCATCGCGCATCAGCGCCACGTCCTGCGGGCCGAGGATGCCGCTCTCGGTCACCAGCAGGCGGTCACGCGGCACCGCCTTCTGCATGTCCAGCGTGGTCTGCAGCGACACCTCGAACGTGCGCAGGTTGCGGTTGTTGATGCCGATCATCGGCGCCGGCACCTGCAGCGCGCGCTCCAGCTCGTCGATGTCGTGCACCTCCACCAGCACGTCCATGCCCAGCGACAGCGCCAGTTCGGACAGGGTGGCCAGCTGGGTGTCGTCCAGCGCGGCGACGATCAGCAGGATGCAGTCGGCGCCCAGCACGCGCGCCTCGTACACCTGGTAGGCGTCGATCACGAAGTCCTTGCGCAGCACCGGCAGCGTGCAGGCCTCGCGGGCCTGCTGCAGGTAGGCGTCGGCGCCCTGGAAGAAGTCCACGTCGGTCAGCACCGACAGGCAGCTGGCGCCACCGAACTCGTAGCTGACGGCGATGTCGGCCGGGCGGAAGTCCGGGCGGATCACACCCTTGGAGGGGCTGGCCTTCTTCACCTCGGCGATCACCGCCGGGTCGCCGTTGGCCACCGCCGCCTGCAGCGCGCGCACGAAGCCACGTACCGGCGGGGCGCTGGCCACGGCAGCCTGAAGCGCCTCGAGCGGGCGCTGGGCGCGGCGCTGGGCCACTTCTTCGGCCTTGCGGGCCAGGATCGTCTGCAGGATGTCGCTCATCGTCGTCGGTTCGGTGCGGGGGCGGTGAGGACGGCCATTATCGGCCATCAAGAGGGTCAGGCTGAACCGCGCGCTCAGGCAACCAGCGCGCGGGTGGTCTCCACATACTGCTGCAGGCGCTGGCGGGCGCTGCCGTTGGCGATGGCGGCACGGGCGCGGGCCAGGCCGTCGCCGATGTCGCTGGCCACACCTGCCACGTACAGGGCGGCGCCGGCATTCAGCGCCACGATGTCCAGTGCCGGGCCCTGCTGGTTGTCCAGCACGGCGCGCAGCATGGCAATGGACTGCTCCGGGCCATCCACGCGCAGGTTGCGACTGGCCGACATGGCGATGCCGAAGTCCTCCGGGTGGATCTCGTACTCGCGCACCTTGCCGTCGCGCAGCTCGCCCACCAAGGTGCCGGCACCCAGCGAGATCTCGTCCATGTTGTCGCGGCCCCAGACCACCATGGCGCGCTCGGTGCCCAGCTCGCGCAGCACGCGTGCCTGGATACCCACTAAATCAGGATGGAACACGCCCATCAGCACCGAAGGCGCGCTGGCCGGATTGGTCAGCGGGCCGAGGATGTTGAAGATGGTGCGCACGCCCATCTCGCGGCGGACCGGCGCGACCACCTTCATCGACGGATGATGGATCGGCGCGAACATGAAGCCGATGCCGGTCTGTTCGATGGCCGCGGCCACCTGCGCCGGCTGCAGCTCGATGGCCGCGCCCAGCGCCTCAACCGCATCGGCACTGCCTGACTTGGACGACACGCTGCGGTTGCCATGCTTGGCCACGCGCGCACCGGCCGCCGCCGCGACGAACATCGCGCAGGTGGAGATGTTGAAGGTGTGCGAGCCATCGCCACCGGTGCCGACGATGTCGACCAGGTGGGTGGTATCGGCCACCGGCACCGCCAGCGCGAACTCACGCATGACCGTGGCCGCAGCGGCGATCTCGTCGATGGTTTCCTTCTTCACGCGCAGGCCGGTGAGGATGGCGGCGGTCATCATCGGCGAAACGTCGCCACGCATGATCTGCCGCATCAGATCGACCATTTCGTCGAAGAAGATTTCGCGGTGTTCGATGGTGCGTTGCAGGGCTTCCTGGGGGGAGAAGCTCATGGGAATGCTCCTTGGATCAGGCCGCCGGGCGCTGCAGGAAATTGCGCAGCAGGGCGTGGCCATGTTCGGTGAGGATGGATTCGGGGTGGAACTGCACGCCTTCCACCGGGAACTGGCGGTGGCGCAGGCCCATGATCTCTTCGATCGAGCCGTCGTCGTTCTCGGTCCAGGCGGTCACTTCCAGCACATCGGGCAGGCTGTGCTTGTCCACCACCAGCGAGTGGTAGCGGGTGGCCTGGTAACGGTCCGGCAAACCGGCGAACACGCCCTTGCCTTCATGGCGGATGGGCGAGGTCTTGCCGTGCATGATGTTGCCGGCACGGATCACGGTGCCGCCGTAGACCTGGCCGATGCCCTGGTGGCCCAGGCACACGCCGAGGATGGGCGTGGTCGGGCCGAGGCGCTGGATCAGCTCCAGCGACACGCCCGCCTCGTTAGGTGTGCACGGGCCGGGCGAGATGACGATGCGCTCGGGCTTCTGCGCGACGATCTCGTCCACGCTCATCGCATCGTTGCGCACCACCTTCACCTCGGCGCCCAGCGTCTGCAGGTACTGCACGAGGTTGTAGGTGAAGCTGTCGTAGTTGTCGATCATCCACAACATGGTCAGGTTCCGTCGCTTATCAGGAAAATGGCGTATACGTTTTCGGTGTAGGTGATGGGGCCGGCTTCGATCGACTCCGGCGCCATGGGTGCGGGCGCTGCAGCGCTGCTGGTCAGGGCGATATCGGTAAGGCGTGGCTCAGGCACGCCGCTCACCTCACCCTCGACCGGCTGTGGCCATCGGCCGGCCTGGATGCCATAGGCGAAGTCCGGGGCCACGTCGGAGATGCTGTACAGGCCTCGCAGCTGGGTGCCGTAGGCCTTGGCCAGGCCCTGCGCGGACTCGCGGGTCCTGGCTGCGGCCTCGCCCTTGAGTTCACGGCGCAGCGCCACTTCGCCCGAGTAGGTCGACGCGACACTGCTGACCTGCAGGTTCTCGTTGGCCTTCAGTGCACCCAGCGTTGCCTGCATGGCCTGCACGCTGGCGAAGCTCGC
The DNA here is from genome assembly GCF_056861055.1 of Stenotrophomonas sp. 115C5. Classification (NCBI taxonomy): domain Bacteria; kingdom Pseudomonadati; phylum Pseudomonadota; class Gammaproteobacteria; order Lysobacterales; family Lysobacteraceae; genus Stenotrophomonas; species Stenotrophomonas sp. 115C5. Next base: position 340,659 of record NZ_JBSPUQ010000002.1, on the reverse strand, counting down.
ACGCAGCTGGCGCGCCACGCGGGTACCGATGAAAACCTGCTTGCCATTGTCATAGCGATGGGCCGGACCGATACGCAGGTTGTCCGCACGCACACTGCCTTCCACCGCCTTGTTCTGCTTGAACACCGCCAGCACGCGCGCGACGTTGTCCTGCACGCGGCGGCGCGCGGCGTCGGCATCCATGTCGGTCTCTTCGATGTTCAACTGCAGGCCGAACCGGTCCGGCATCACCACGCGGCGCGCCTCGCCTTTCACCAGCAGGTGCGGCTGCGAGGGAATGGTATTGGCCTGCGCCCACGCAGACGGGGCCATCGTGGCCAGCAGTGACGACCACAGCAATGCGCTCAGCAGCTTCATGCAGTACTCCTTGTCTTGAACGGGAACAGCGGAACGACCACGGCGCAACGGCCGTGGCGAGGCAGGCTCACAGGCCCTTGGCGGCCTGGGCGACGGCGCGGAACAGCGCGCGGCCCTTGTTCATCGTCTCGTCCCATTCCTTGTCCGGATCCGAGTCGTAGACGATGCCGGCGCCGGCCTGCACGTACAGGCGGCCATCCTTGATGACGGCGGTGCGGATCGCGATCGCGGTATCGGCATCGCCATGCCAGCCGATGTAGCCGATGCTGCCGGCGTAGACATTGCGCTTGATCGGTTCCAGCTCGCGGATCACTTCCAGCGCGCGGATCTTCGGCGCACCGCTGACCGTACCGGCCGGGAAGGTGGCGCGCAGCACGTCGGCGTAGCTCAGGCCCGGCTGCAGCTGTCCGGTCACTTCGCTGACGATGTGCATGACGTGGCTGTAGCGCTCGATCACGAACTGCTCGCCCACTTCCACGGTGCCGGCCCTGGACACGCGACCGGCATCGTTGCGGCCGAGGTCGATCAGCATCAGGTGCTCGGCGCGTTCCTTCGGATCGGCCAGCAGTTCGGCTTCCAGCGCCAGGTCCTGCTCGACGGTGGCACCGCGCGGACGGGTACCGGCGATCGGGCGCACGGTGACTTCGCCATCCTGCAGACGCACCAGGATTTCCGGCGACGAGCCGACCACCTGCAGGTCACCGACATCCAGGAAGTACATGTACGGCGACGGGTTCAGTGCACGCAGCGCGCGGTACACGTCCACCGGGCGCGCCTTGAACGGCACGCTCAGGCGCTGGCTCAGCACCACCTGGAAGATGTCACCGGCGCGGATGTATTCCTTGCTGCGCTGGACCGCATCGACGAAGCCTTCGCGGGTGAAACCGGAGACGAAATCGGACTCGTCCAGCACATCGCTGTTGAGCGGTGCGGGATAACCGGCGCCCGGTGCGCGCAGCTTGGCAGTCAGTGCATCCAGGCGGGCCTGGGCCTGCTCGAAGGCGCCCTCGACCCGGGGGTCGGCATGCACGATCAGGTACAGGCGGCCCTTGAGGTTGTCGAACACCGCCAGCTCGTTGGAGTCCAGCAGCAGGATGTCTGGCGTGCCCAGCTCATCGCGGCCGGCCGGCGGGGCCAGGCGCGGTTCGATGTAGCCGATGCACTCGAAGCCGAACCAGCCGACCAGGCCACCGGTGAAGCCCGGCAGGCCGTCCAGCTTCGGCACCGAGTGGGCGCTGCGCAGCGCCTCGACCTCGGCGAACGGGTCGGCCACCTCGCGGGTTTCCACCACCTGGCCGTCTTCGCGCACGGTCAGCGTATGGCCGTGGAAGGCGTACACGCGGCGCGCCGGCAGGCCGATGATCGAGTAACGACCAAAGCGCTCGCCGCCTTCGACGGATTCAAACAAGTAGGTATTGGGGCCGTCGGCGAGCTTCAGATAGACCGAAAGCGGCGTGTCCAGGTCGGACAGCACTTCACGGACGACGGGAATATGAGTGTGGCCTTCAGCGGCCTGCTGCTGAAACTGAGCGTGCGAGTTCAAGACGACTTTCCTTCCGGGACACAGCGTTATGGGGGCGGACGACGGCAACGGGCCACCATCGCCACCAACGGCGTGCGGAAGAAAGGGTATGCGGGGTCGTCAGGCTGGACACCCCTTGACTGTATCGCAGCCGGGGCGGGAGGGGAACCCCGCCGCGGCGTCGCGGTTCATTCGGCCATTAGCCCATCCGCCGGGCGTTCTCCTGGGCCTCCAGCCCCTGTTGCTGGGCCAGTCCAGCCGCCGTCGCCTGTTCGCGACCCGTGTTCAGGGCGTCAACCTGCGCCGTGCTCACGGCCAGCGGCTGGGCCATGCCGGCCGCCACGTCCACGTGCGCATGTCGGCGGTGGGCCGCCTGCAGATCCGGGGTGTCGACCGCGAATGCCCGCGTGCGGTCGTCACTGAGCAGCACATGGGAGATGGCCTGCAGCCCATCGCGCTTGGCCTGCGCAGCCAACGCCCCGGCCAGCTGGTCGCTCTGCAGGTTCGGGATGCGGCCATGTGCCACATCGAGGCCGTGCACGCCGGTCTGCGCGCCCTTGAACAGATGGAAATCGATGTGCCCCGGATCGTTCAGCGCGGGTATCTTCGCGGCCCCCTCCTGCAGCTGCGCATGCGGCCGTCCAAGCAGCTTGCGCGCGGCCGCCTCCTGGCTCGCGATTGCCGCGTCGAGACTGGGGTTCATCGTCTCGCTCATGCCATGCCGGTCCACCGACTCCCCCAGGGTCGCACTGCCGCGCCCGATCACCCACGACGTCTTGGCCAGGTTGACCAGGTTCTGCGGCAATGCCGGCGTGGGCAGGTGCGTGGCAATGCCCTTGTTGGCCATCGCGCCCAGCCCCACGGTACCGGCCAGCACGGCCGGCGCCTGCGAGGTCAGCCCGGTGATCTGATGGCTGCTCCAGTTCATGCCCATGTGGAAAGTTGCGCCGTACACCGCATAGCCGTTGCGCAGCCCATTGGCCACGCCATGCACACCCTGCTGCAGCTGGCCGCCCAGATGATGGCCGCCGGCGCGGATGCGGCCGGCATCCGCCGCCGCTTCACGGGTGGCTTCACGGGCCTTGGTTTCGTGTTGATTGCGCGCCGCGTCACCGTGCTCACGCATCTGCCTGGCCATGTCGTCGGCACCGAGCGCACCCAGCACGCTGGCCCCGATGTTCCAGCCATAACTGCCCTTGGCCTGCACGCGGTGGCTGACCGATTCGACCAGACCCTGCAGCTCGCGACCCTTGGCAATGACCGTCGCACCGCCTTCGATGCCCACCCGCATGCTCTTTCCACCGTAGTCGACCACGGTGCCGATCGCATTTCCCTGCAGGGTCGACGCACGCTCGACGGCAACGCCGGACAGGCTCATGCCCCGGCCCGCCAACGCGCCGACCTGCTCGACATGCTCACCGGCAACCCGTCCGGCACGCATGCCGCGCGCACCTGCGATCAGCACCTCGGCCAGCGGGCCACCGTATTCGGCAAGCTGGCTTGGCGCTTCTCGATGGCGGCGGTCCACCACCTTTCCGTTCACTTCGGTCTTGGCGTCCAGCAACAGTTCCATCCTGCCCGCGGCCACCGGAACATTGCGCAATGCTTCTGCCCCGGATTTCGACGCCAGCTGGTCAACCAGCTGGGCCGTGGCCGTCTGCGCGCCGGCCGGCATCATCTCCTGCAGCTTGCGGGTAACCATCTGCTGCACGCCCGGCTGGCGCAGCAGCTGGCTGGTCTCGCTGGCCAACAGGCCAAAGCCCTGCCGGTGATGCTCGTTGAGCCGCTTCAATCCGTTCTGCACATCGTTGAGCACTTCACCCGAGGTCTGGTAGGTGTGCACCGTGTCGCGCGTGTTGAACACCGGCAATCCGTGGGATTTCGCGTAGCGATCGGCGGTGGCCGGATGCAGGCCCGCCGAATTGAAGGTGGTCGCACGTACACCGGTCACCGCCGAAGCGGCAGAGGCCATGCCGCCGCCAAGCGAATGACCGGCGAGTTCAAAGTGGGTACCGGAGGTCTTCAAGCGACTGGCCAGTGCCATGGCCCGATCGTAGTAGTCGCTCTGCATGCCCACGCCCTGGCGTCCGTTGTTGAGGAAATCCTCGCCTCCGGACTCACGCCGCCCGCCTTTCGCCCGGGGATCGATGATTTCGCCCGTGGATCCCTTGAACACCAGCACCGGCTTGGCGTCATCACCGAACACTCTTTTGTCCGGAATGTAGATCTCTGCGCGGAAACCCGAGTCGTTCGGCCGCATCAGCTTCTTCAGGTCGGCTGCACCCAGGCTGATGCCCGCCGCTTTGAGCGTGTCCGGGTCGGTCACGGCACTGGCTCGCGTCCACCCGACCGGCGGTTCTCCTTTGCCCTTTGCCGAGGCATACACATCATCAGCAAGCGAACCCAGCTCGCGGGCGTGATAGGTCTCGCGCAAGCGCGCCGCTTCGGTGGCGTGTCCACCGCCCTGCAGTTGCTCGACCAGGTGCTGCTGCGCCTGGACGCTCCTGGCGCGGGCCTGCAGCAGGCGTTCCTGCTGCTCGGGATCGTGACCGCTCATGGCAGACTCCATTGCTCATCAGTGAAGACGCGGTCATCCAGGACCTGCTGGAATGACCACGGCCAACGCTATCATCCCCCGAACGCGTCCATGTCAAGGAATCACATGCACCGTCACCCTCACAGTTCCTTTACGCCATTTTCCTGCCTGGCGCTGATGCTGCTGATGCTGCTGAGTGCCTGCGCGCGCACGTCTTCACATGGCGCGGAGCGCTATTTCGAGGGCAAGGCCCTGGAGCTGGCCATCGCTGCCGAACAGGGTGATGCGGCGACGATCACGCGCCTGATCAAGACCGAAGGCGTGAACCCCGACAAGGAGTTCTCGAAGCAGGATGGCATTCCGCTCATCGCGTGGCCGTTGCGCGCGCAGAACCTGGAAGGCCTGCGCGCGATGCTCGACAACGGCGCCGACCCGAATGCACGGCGTATTGAAACGCTGGACGGCGAGACGTTCCGCCACAACAACGCCATGGTCTATGCCGCGAAGATGGACGATCCGCGCTACCTGGCCCTGCTGCTGGATCATGGCGGCGACCCGGACACGCGCACCTCCAATACCGAAACGCTGCTGTTCCAGGCCTTCATTTCCGGCAACCTGTGGAAGAACATCCAGCTGCTGGTGGAGCGAGGCGCACACGTCAACGAATCCAACATCGGCCAGGCCGATACCGTTCTCAGCTGGTACACCGGCCGTGGCGGCTTCGAGCAGGCCTACTGGCTGCTTGAACATGGTGCGGACCCCACGATTGCATCGCCGTCATCGGCGCAACCGGGCGCGCCCGATCGGATGGCCATGGTCGAAGCGATCTACTGGGAAATCACCACACCGGACCTGCTGCCGTGGCAGAAGAAGTGCCAGCAGTGGCTGATCGATCACGGCATTGCCCGGCCGCCGCTGCCGCAGTACATCCGCGAGAAGCGTGAAGCATTCGGGTTCCCGGCGAAGGAGCAGGACATACCGCCGTTGTAGGAGTTCCGGTCCGGCTCAGCGCGGCTCGGACAACAGTGCACAGCCCACGGGCAGGTGCATCCGCACCCGGCCCGGCACGCACGCGATGCGGAACTGGCGCGCCTGTACCGGTTCACCGTCCAGGTTGAGCGTCAGCGGGCGCTCGGACTCCACCTGCAGCCATGGCAGCCGCGCGCGCGTTGCCAGCTGTTCCAGTGCGGCCTGGGTGCCGGACTTCAGCATCTGGCCGAGCGTGGCGGTGACTTCCCCCTCCAGCTCCGGAAGCACCGTCACGTCCAGCTGCCCATCATCGATCAGTGCCTGCGGGCACAATTGCTGGCCTCCGCCGGCTTGGCGGCCATTGCCGATGCCGAGCGCGATGAAGTCGCCTTCCCACGTGAAATCCGGGCCGGTCAACCGTGCGGTGATCGGCTCGATGCGACCCAGCTTGGCGATGCCGGTGATCACGTAGGCCAGCCCGCCCAGCATCTTCTTCAAGCCGGCATCGGTCTCCACCGTCACCTGTGTGCCGAAACCACCGCTGGCAAGGTTGGCGCACCACCAGTGGGTGCCATCGGCGTCCACGCGCAGGAGATCAATCGCATGCGGCGTTGCCTGCCCGATCAATCCGAAGGCCTCCTTCGGCTCGGTGGGAATGCCGGCAGCCGTGGCGAAGTCGTTGGCGGTCCCCATCGGAATCAGCGCCAGTGATGGCAGCGCATCCGCCGGTTCCTCACGGTGGGCCAGGGTCTCGGCCACCGCACTGAGCGTGCCATCGCCACCAGCAGCCACGATCACGTCCACGCCATGATCAATCGCCTCGGCCACGTAGCGTTCGGCGTCGCCGTCCTCCCAGGTCACCCGCACTTCCAGCTGCACGCCCTGCCCGCGCCAATGGCCGACGGCGTCGCGCAACTCATCGTTGCCAGCGGATTTGCCATTGAGGATCAGGCGCCAGCGCGGTGCGGCCATGTGGTGCTTCCAGGACGGGGGCGCACAGGCTAGCAATGCGCTGTTTGTCCGCGGTGAATGTCACGCAGATGTCATTCAGCAACCGGAGAATGGAAGGCCATAGCAGGGACGACGGATGGAGGCAGGATCAGCCTCCCACGCATGCAGCGAGGCCACGCCAGTGATTGGCGTGGTCTTTTTTTTTTGGTTCTTCTCCCAGCTGGTTGGTAGATCCACGCCATGCGTGGATGCACTTCACTTCAACCGTTGGCGAAGTCGTGCAATGCCTGGCCCTGCAGCCGGTACACGGTCCACTCGTCCTGGGGCTTGGCACCAGCGGCGGTGTAGAACTCGATGGCCGGAGTATTCCAGTCCAGCACCGACCATTCGAAACGTCCGCAGCCCTCGGCTACGGCCTGGCGTGCGATGTACTTCAGCAGCGCTTTGCCGGCGCCTGCCCCGCGCTTTTCCTGGCTGACGTACAGGTCTTCCAGGTAGATGCCCTTGCGGCCCAGCCAGGTGGAGTAGTTGTAGAAGTACACCGCATAGCCGATGGCCTCGCCGTCGGCTTCGCAGATCAGCGCGCGCGCCGTGGCGTCGGCACCGAACAGGCTCTCGGCGATGCCGATCTCATCGGTCTGCACCGAATGCTCGGCCTTCTCGTAGATGGCCAGCTCACGGATGAAGTGCAGGATCAGGCCGGCGTCGGCCACGGTGGCCGCGCGGATGTTCAACAGTGCCATGGGCGGAAAAGGGGACGGAGGGGATCAGGCGAGCTTAATCCCCTCCGTCCCCTTTTTGTCAGCGCGCCGCAGCGACGTTGGCGCGCATCTGCGCGATCACGTCCTGGTAGCTGGTCTTGGCGTTGAAGATGGCCGAGCCGGCGACGAAGGTGTCCGCACCGGCGGCGGCGATCTCACCGATATTGTCGGCCTTCACACCGCCGTCGATCTCCAGGCGGATGTCCTTGCCGCTGGCGTCGATCATCTTGCGCACCACGCGCAGCTTGTCCAGCGCCGACGGGATGAAGGCCTGGCCGCCGAAGCCCGGGTTGACCGACATCAGCAGCACCAGGTCCAGGTCATCCAGCACCCAGTCGAGGATGTCCACCGGGGTGGCCGGGTTCAGCACGATGCCCGGCTTGCAGCCCAGCGAGCGGATCAGCTGGATGGTGCGGTGCACGTGGCGACTGGCCTCCGGGTGGAAGCTGATGTAGGTGGCACCGGCTTCGGCGAAGTCCGGGATGATGCGGTCCACCGGCTCAACCATCAGGTGCACGTCGATCGGCGCGGTGACGCCGTGCTTGCGCAGGGCCTGGCAGACCATCGGGCCGATGGTCAGGTTCGGCACGTAGTGGTTGTCCATCACGTCGAAGTGGACCCAGTCCGCACCGGCGGCGAGGACGTTGTCGACTTCCTCGCCGAGGCGGGCGAAGTTGGCGGACAGGATGGAGGGGGCAATGAGGCAGTGGGACATGGCCGGGCCTTGCAACGAGGGGAAAGTGGGTCAGCGCTTGCGCAGGGTCTTGATGCGATCGTAGGCGGCGTTGATCCGCCGCGACTTCTGCTCGGCCTGCTGCTGCAGCTCGGGGGCGGCGCCGCCAAGCTTGTCGGGGTGGTACTGCGAGATCAGCTTGCGATAGGCGCGCTCGACCTCGGCATCGGTGGCCTCGGAGGTCAGCCCCAGCTCCCGGTACGGATTCTCCTTGTTCAGGCGGAACCAGTCCGAGTCGAAGGCATGGCCGATCAACAGGCCGACCACCGCGCCAAACAGCGGATTGGGCCGGAACAGCAGGGCGCCGGCGATGAATCCGAGCAGTTTTCCGTACCAGCGCATGGCGCTCCGGGGGCGACCGACGAAATGGACGCTCATTTTACGTCACAGCGGGCCCGGACGGCTTTACACTAGGCCGCCCGCTGGTCAGCGGGCCCGCCGGGTCCGTTGGGCAGCCGTATCGACAACGCCCCAGGAGTGCCCGTGCCAACCACGCTGTTGCAATCCGATCTCCCCGGCCTGCCCTTGCGCCATCGCGGCAAGGTGCGTGATGTGTTCGATATCCCGCGCGAGCGGCTGCCCGCAGGGACCCCACCGGGCGACTACCTGCTGATGGTGGCCACCGATCGCCTGTCGGCGTTCGACGTGGTCCTGCCCGACCCGATTCCGGGCAAGGGCGAGATGCTCTGCCAGGTGTCCAACTTCTGGTTCGCCAAGACCGCGCACCTGATGCCCAACCACCTGACCGGCATCGACGTGGCCAGCGTGCTGCCCGAGGGCGTGGACCCGGCCCTGTATGCAAAGCGCGCGGTGGTCACCCGCAAGCTGAAGCCGGTGCCGGTGGAAGCGATCGCCCGCGGCTACCTGATCGGCAGCGGCTGGAAGGATTACCAGCGCACCGGCAAGGTCAGCGGCATCGACCTGCCCGACGGCCTGCGCCAGGCCGAGCAGCTGCCCGAGCCGATCTTTACCCCCTCGACCAAGGCCGCCGTCGGCGACCATGACGAGAACATCGATTTCGATGCGATGGTGAAGCAGGTCGGTGCGGACCTGGCCGAGCGCGTGCGCGATGCCACCCTGCGCATCTACAAGTTCGCCGCCGACTACGCCCGCGAGCGTGGCATCATCCTGGCCGATACCAAGTTCGAGTTCGGTACCGACGCCGATGGCCGCCTGTACATCATGGACGAGATGCTGACGCCGGATTCCTCGCGTTACTGGCCGGCCGACGAGTACGAAGTGGGCACCAGCCCGCCGAGCTACGACAAGCAGTTCGTGCGCGATTACCTGGAGACGCTGGACTGGGGCAAGACCGCCCCGGGCCCGAGCATCCCGGCCGAGATCATCGAGCGCACCCGCGCCAAGTACGCCGAGGCGCTGCAGCGCCTGGCCGGGATCAGCGTCGACTGATCCGCCTGCGCCCCCGGCCCGCCGGGGGCGTTTCATTTTGGTGGTAGTGCCGGCCGCTGGCCGGCAACCTCGGCGAATCCGCAGCCAGACATGGCCTGGCTCTACTGTCGGCCCTGGCGGGAGTATGCTGGCCGCATGCAGACATCCACCGAGCTTGCGCGGCCGATCGACCGCTATTTCGCCAGCTACTCCGACGACCACCGCAATGTGATCAACCAGCGCATCCACGTGGTGGCGGTACCGGCGATCCTGTGGTCGGTGGTGGCCCTGCTGTGGTGCCTGCCGCCGCTGATCACCTGGTTCCAGTACGGCATCTGGTCGGCGTTCGCGATGTTCAGCGCGTGGTGTTTCTACAACAAGCTGTCGCGCCCGCTGGGCATCGGCATGCTCATCCAGTTCTTCGTGTTCGGCTGCCTGTGCCGCCTGCTGGAGGCCGAGATCGGCCTGCAGGCCCTGCGCTGGCTGGCGGTGGGCGTGTTCGTGGTGGCCTGGATCGCGCAGTTCATCGGCCACACGTTCGAGGGCCGCAAGCCCAGCTTCCTGACCGACCTGACCTACCTGCTGATCGGCCCGGCCTGGGTGATGGCCAAGTTCTACCGCAAGCTCGACTGGCGCTATTGAACTGCGGCCGGCCGACGGCGACCGTCGTTTCCTGAACGGGCAGATTCCGTCACCCGCACTCCACGACGGCCCTGCCAGCCTGCCCCGGTGACTCGCTCCCCACTTCCCGCCCGTCGACGGCAGCCCCTGTGCGACAGGGCCTGCGGTCTCCCTGCGTGGGCGTAGGGTGTCCTCCCAGGGCTAGCGGGGAAGAGATGCAGGAACGCGATGCTGCACCGCAGAAAAAATGAATCAGCGAACGTTACATGCAATTGATCGCTGTTCGATGGGTTTCGGCGACATTTCGCAGCCTGTTATCCTCCCTGACCTGCTCGTGAATCATGGATTCCCTGCATGCTCCCCAGCCTGCCCCTGCTGCTGGCCCTGCCGTTCCTGATGGCAGCGGCTGTTGCGGCCTTCCCCCGTAGTTCGCGCTCGACTGCTGCCTGGCTGGCGGCGCTGGCGCCGTTGGGCGGACTGGCCATCCTCGGCTGGCTGACCCCGTCCGTACTCGACGGCCAGGTGGTGCGGACGATGGTCCCTTGGCTGCCACAGATCGGCCTGGACTTCACCCTGCGCCTGGACGGGCTGGCCTGGATGTTCGCCGGGCTGGTGCTGGGGATCGGCGCGCTGGTGGTGCTGTATGCGCGCTACTACCTGAGCCAGCAGGACAACGCGCACCGCTTCTACTGCTACCTGCTGCTGTTCATGGGCGCCATGCTGGGCATGGTGCTGTCGGGCAACCTGCTGTTGCTGATGATCTTCTGGGAAATGACCAGCATCAGCTCGTTCCTGCTGATCGGCTTCTGGTCGCACCGCCAGGACGCCCGCGAAGGCGCGCGCATGGCGCTGGTGATCACCGGCGGTGGCGGCCTGGCCCTGCTCGGCGGCGTGCTGCTGATCGGCCGCATCGTCGGCAGCTTCGACCTGGACGTGGTACTGGCCGCCGGCGAGCAGATCCGCGCCAGCGCGCTGTACCCGTATGCCCTGTTCCTGGTGCTGGCCGGCATCTTCACCAAGAGCGCGCAGTTCCCGTTCCACTTCTGGCTGCCGCACGCGATGGCGGCGCCCACCCCGGTCTCGGCCTACCTGCACTCGGCCACCATGGTGAAGGCCGGTGTGTTCCTGCTGGCGCGCCTGCATCCGGCGCTGGCCGGCAGCGACCTGTTCTTCTACACGGTCAGCGGCATCGGCGCGATCACCCTGTTGATCGGCGCCTGGAACGCAATCTTCCAGCACGACCTGAAGGGCCTGCTGGCCTATTCAACGATCTCGCACCTGGGCCTGATCACCCTGCTGTTCGGCCTGTCCACGCCGATGGCGGTGGTGGCCGGCGTGTTCCACATCCTCAACCACGCCACCTTCAAGGCCTCGCTGTTCATGGCCGCCGGCATCATCGACCACGAAACCGGCACCCGTGACATGCGCAAGCTCGGCGGCCTGCGTAAGCTGATGCCGTTCACCAGCGCGCTGGCGATCATCGCCTCGCTGGCGATGGCCGGCATCCCGCTGCTCAACGGCTTCCTGTCCAAGGAAATGCTGTTCGCCGAAGCGCTGACCGCCGGTGGCGGCCCGGGTGCGATGCGCACGGCGGTGTCGGTCGCCGCGCTGCTGGCCGGCGTACTGGGCGTGGCCTACAGCCTGCGCTTCGTGCACGACACTTTCTTCGGCCCTGGCCCGCACGACCTGGACCGCGTGCCGCATGAACCGCCGCGCTGGATGAAGGTGCCGGTGGAACTGCTGGTGGTCATCTGCGTGGCGGTAGGCATCGCCCCGGCACTGACCGTGGCGCCGGTGCTGCATGCCGCTGCGGCGTCGATCCTCGGCAACGCCATGCCCGAGTACAGCCTGGCGGTCTGGCACGGCTTCAACCTGCCGCTGGCGATGAGCGCGATCGGCGTAGTCGGTGGCGTGGCGCTGTACTTCGGCCTGCGCAAGCTGATCAACCTGCACGGCGTGGAAACCCGCACCACCGGCCGCAACGTGTTCCATGCGCAGCTGGATGCCCTTTCCGCGCTGGCCATGCGCCTGACCAATGGCATCGCCAATGGCAGCCTGCAGCGCATGCTGCTGGGCCTGGTGCTGGTGGCGATCGTGGTCGCCGCCGCGCCGTTCGTGGCCAACCCGGCCTCGCCGAACTGGACCGCGCCGCAGCCGATCCCGCTGCTGGGCTGGGTGCTGTGGCTGGTGATGATGGCCTGCGCCGTTGCCACCCTGCGCGTCTACAAGCAGCGCCTGCTGGCGGTGCTGCAGGTGGGCGGTGTCGGCCTGATGGTGGCACTGACCTTCGTGTTCCTGTCCGCACCCGATCTGGCCCTGACCCAGCTGCTGGTGGAGATGGTGACCCTGGTGCTGATGCTGCTGGGCATGAACTACCTGCCCGCGCAGTCCGGGCCGGAGCGGCCGCGCTGGCGCAAGCGCCGCGATGCGGTGATCGCGATCATCGCCGGTGCCGGGCTTGGCGCGCTGGCGTACTCCGCGATGACCCTGCCGCCCAACACCATGGCCGGCGAGCTGCTCGCCCGTGCCCTGCCCGAGGCATATGGCCAGAACGTGGTCAACGTGATCCTGGTCGACTTCCGCGGCTTCGATACCTTTGGCGAGATCACCGTGTTCGGCATCGCTGCGCTGGTGGTGCACGCGCTGCTGCGGCGTACGCGGATGGCACCTGAGCAGATCATGCCCGGCCCGCCGATCAAGCTGCCGGTGCCGGCCGACCTGGCGCAGATCATGTTCCCGCTCACCCTGACCGTGTCGATCTTCCTGTTCCTGCGCGGCCACAACGCACCGGGCGGCGGCTTCATCGCCGGCCTGGTGCTGGCGGTGCCGCTGCTGATCCAGTACGTGATCCAAGGCACCGCGTCGGTGGAGTCGCGCTTCGGCTTCGACTACATCCGCTGCATTGGCATGGGCCTGCTGATCGCCCTGCTCAGCGGCTGCGCCTCGATGCTGTTCGGCGTGCCGTTCCTGACCAGTGGCCACCTCGACCTGCACCTGCCGCTGATCGGCGACGTGCCGCTGGCAAGCGCGATCGGTTTCGACATCGGCGTCTACCTGGTGGTGTTCGGCGGCGCCATGCTGATGCTGTCGATGATGGGCACGATCAAGCCGTCGCGTACCCGCACTGCCCGCAAGGGTGAGATCGACCTGCAACGCCGTTCGGCCCGCACCGGGGAGATGCACTGATGGAACTGGCCCTGGCTACCGCGATCGGCGTGCTGACCGCCATCGGCATCTACCTGCTGCTGCGTGCGCGCAGCTTCGATGTGATCCTCGGCATGACCTTCCTGTCCTACGCCACCAACCTGCTGATCTTTGCCGGTGGCCGCGTGGTGCTGGGCAAGGCGCCGGTGCTGCAGGAAGGCGTGGACAGCCATCTCGGCAACTACACCGACCCGTTACCGCAGGCACTGGTGCTGACCGCGATCGTGATCGCCTTCGCGATGACTGCGGTGAGCATCGTGCTGGCCATGCGCAGCCGCAGCGACAACCACAGCGACCACGTGGACGCCCACGAGCCCGACGACGACCTGCAGGATGAGCGCGTGCCGCCGCGCCAGGGCGAGGACCGCGCATGAACCACCTGGTGATCCTGCCGATCCTGATTCCCCTGCTGGGCGCTGCGCTGTCGCTGTTCGTCGAACACCGTCGCTACGGCCCGAGGGTGCAGCGCGCGGTGGCCTGGACCGCGCTGTCGGCGCTGGCCCTGGCGGTGGGCCTGCTGTTTGCCAGCACGGCCAGCGGTGACATCAACGTCTACCTGCTGGGAGACTGGCCATCGCGGCTGGGCATCGCGCTGGTGGCCGACCGGCTGTCGGCGTGGATGCTGCTGACCACCCTGCTGCTGGCCATTCCCTGCCTGCTGCATGCCTGCTCGGGCTGGGACCGCCGCGCACCGCACTTCCATGCGCTGTTCCAGTTCCAGCTGGTGGGCCTCAACGGTGCGTTCCTGACCGGCGACATCTTCAACCTGTTCGTGTTCTTCGAGGTGATGCTGATCGCCTCCTACGGCCTGCTGCTCAGCGGTGGCCGCGGCCTGCGCATGCGCATCGGCCTGCATTACGTGGTGTTCAACGTCACCGCCTCGACCCTGTTCCTGATCGCGCTGGGCCTGCTGTACGCCTCACTGGGTTCGCTGAACATGGCCGAGCTGTCGCAGCGCATCGCCGAAGTGCCGCCGGCGCAGCTGACCCTGGTGAAGGCGACGATGGGCCTGTTGCTGCTGGTGTTCTGCGCCAAGGCTGCGCTGATGCCGCTGTACCTCTGGCTGCCGGAAGCGTATTCGCGCGCACCGGCCGCCGTGGCCGCGCTGTTCGCGATCATGACCAAGGTCGGCCTGTACTCGGTGCTGCGCATCCAGATGCTGTGGTTCGGCGACGATGCCGGCGCGATGACCGGCTATGGCCGCGACTGGCTGCTGTGGGCCGGCGTGGCAACGCTGGTGCTCGGTGGCCTGGGTGCGCTGGCCGCAACCCGCCTGCGCGTGCTGATCTCCTACCTGGTGATCGTGTCGGCAGCCACGCTGTTCATCGCCTTCTCGGTAGGCACGCCGCAGGTGCTGTCAGCCGGCCTGTACTACTTGCCACACAGCAGCTTCGTCGCCGCCGCGCTGTTCCTGATTGCCGACCTGATCCGCCGCCGACGTGGTGGCGCCAGCGACCGCAAGGAAGTGGTGGCACCGATGCCGGGCAAGGAAACCCCAGCGGTGCTGTTCCTGATCGGCGCGGTATCGGTGGCCGGCCTGCCGCCGCTGTCCGGCTTCCTGGCCAAGGCCGCGCTGCTGGCTGGCATGCCGGCACAGTACACCGCCCCGGTCTGGACCGCGGTGCTGGTCAGCAGCCTGCTGGTGATCATGGGCCTGACCCGCGGCGGCATCCGCCTGTTCTGGCGCGTGCCACCGGTGGATCCGGAGGCACCGAAGCCGCGCAAGGCACGCCTGCGCCGGGTCGAGCTCTACGCCGCCTGCATCCTGCTGGGCTACGGCATCGGCATGACCCTGGGCGCCGCCCCACTGATGCGCTACACCGACGCCACCGCCGCACAGCTGCTGCACCCCAGTGAGTACGTGCAGCAGCTGCGTGCGACCACGCCGGAGATCCGCCAGCCATGACCGCCCAGCGCTCCCTGTTCCGCCGCGTCATTCCCTCGCCGATGCTCAGCATCATGGTGGTGGCGTTCTGGCTGCTGATGTCCGACAGCTTCACCCTCGGCCAGATCGTGCTGGGGCTGGTGCTGGGCGTGGTGGTGCCGCTGTTCGCTGCACGCCTGGACCGCGAGTTCGCGCGCATCGGCACCCTGCGCCCGTTGCCGAAACTGCTGTGCGTGACCCTGTGGGACATCCTGATGTCCAACATCCGCGTCGCCATCCAGGTGCTCGGCCCGGAGAAGAACATCCACCCCGGTTTCATCTGGTTGCCGCTGGACATCGCCAACATCCACGGCATCGCCGCGCTGACCAGCATGATCACCCTGACCCCGGGCACGGTCTCGGCCGCGCTCAGTGACGACCGCAAGTACCTGCTGGTGCACGTGCTGCACCTGGAGGACCCGCAGGACCTGATCGATACGATCAAGCGCCGTTACGAGGCGCCGTTGATGGAGATCTTCCCATGACCGGTTTTGAAGTCATCCAGACCACGCTGGTGGTGTGCATGCACGTGGTCGGCCTGGCGATGCTGCTGGCCACCTGGCGCCTGCTGCGCGGGCCGACCGTGCCCGACCGCATCCTCGCGCTGGACACGCTGTCGGTGACCGCGATCGCCGAACTGATGCTGTTCGGCATGTACCTCAACTCACCGATCTACTTCGAGGCCGCGCTGATCATCGCCATGCTCGGCTTCGGCAGCACCGTGGTGCTGAGCAAGTTCGTGCTGCGCCGGGACATCGTCGAATGATCACCGCGATCCAGATCGGCCTGTCGATCCTGCTGCTGTTCGGCTGCTTCTTCATCCTGGTCGGCGCACTGGGCCTGGTGAAGCTGTCCACCTTCTTCAAGCGCCTGCACGCACCGACCAAGGCCAGCACGCTGGGCGTGGGCTGCGTGCTGGTGTGCTCGGTCTGCTACCACATCTTCCTCGGCCAGGACCCGCAGCCGCGCGAGCTGCTGATCACCGTGTTCCTGTTCATCACCGCGCCGATCAGCGCGCACATGATGGCCAAGGCCGCGCTGTCGCTGCTGATGGAGACCCGCCCCAGCCTGCCCGGCAACGAGCCGGCCGCTGAAGAGCAGCTGCCTCCGCCGGAACCGGTGCGCGAGGAAGAAGGTTCGCAGAGCCGGTAAATCCGGTAGCGGCCGACCTTGGTCGGCGCTTTGTTTTCGCGAGTGCCAACCAAGGTCGGCACCCACCAGGTGATCGGTGGTTGGCCCCCACCGGGAGATCGGTGGTGGGTGCCGACCGTTGGTCGGCACGGAAACAACCGCATCCACGCATGGCGTGGATCTACAACGACGGGGCGCCGACCAGCAGCAGCTCCAGCACGAACCAGCCGACGAACGCGACCAGCAGGATTGCGCCCTCGCCGCGGCTGATCTTCAGGTCGCCACGCAGCATCGGGTACAGCACCAGCGCGAACGCCAGCAGCGCCGGCAGTTCCAGGCGCACGAACGAGGCCGGCAGCGCCAGCGGCTGCAGCACCGCCATCGCACCGATCACCAGCAGCAGATTGACCACGCTGGAACCCAGCACGTGGCCCAGCACCATGTCGCCATGCCCGCGACGGGCGGCGGCGATGGCGGTGGCCACCTCCGGCAGTGCGGTGCCGATCGCTACCGGCAGCAGGCCGACCAGCAGGGGCGTCCAACCCAGGGCTACGCCGAAGTCCGCCGCGGCCCCGACCACCAGGCGTGCGCCCCAGTACAGGGCCAGCGCGGCGATCAGCACCCGCAACACGTTCAACGGCAGGCTGGTGCGGCTCAGTGCGGATTCGGCAATGGCCGCCTGCACCTCGGCGCTCTCGCCGCGGCCACGGCGCAGCAGCAGCACCTGCACCACGATGAAGCCGGCCAGCAGTACGCCGCCCTCCCAGCGTGCCAGGCCGCCATCAAGACCGAACAGGATCAGCAGCACGCCGGCCGCCAGCAGCGACCACCACAGCACCGTCTGCAGGCGCGCGCGCAGCAGCAGTGGCGCAGCCATGGCCGCCGCGGCCAGGGTCAGGCCCAGGTTGACGATGCTGCTGCCCACCGCGTTGCCCAGGGCCAGCTCCGGTTGGCCCACCGCCAGCGCGCGCGCATTGACCGCCAGTTCCGGCAACGAGGTGGTTACCCCGAGCAGCAGCAGCCCGGCAGTGAACGGGCTGGCCCCGAAACGTTGGGCCAGGCCGGACACGGCCTTGACGATGGAGTCCCCGCCCAGCGCCAGCAGCAGCAGGCCGAGCAGGAACCAGGCAATGGCAATGGCGATCATCGAGCACTCCCCCCAGCAGTGGTGGCGCGATTCTACGCTTGGCCCGCACGCGCGGCTGGGCCGTGGATCAAGGATCAGCCACACCCTTCCGCATAATCGACCTGCGGGGTCTGCCCGACGCGCCAGGCACCCACCCGGCCATCGGCACCGAGCGCGAAGTCGATCACCGCCCCGCCCTCCTGCGCCGGGCGAACGCGCAGGTGCTGGGCCTTCTCGTCGTACTTGTCAGGGCCGACATCGGCCCGCTCCGGGTACAGCACCTGCAGCTCACCCAGGGTCATGCCGACCTTGCCGCCGCCTGGTGCGGTGATGGCGGCGCTGCGCACGTCGTAGCGCACCAGCTTGCGGCCTTCGATCATCAGGCGCGGGTCCTCGGCATCCTGCGGGCGCAGGAAGTAACAGCCATCGTTGCCATCGTCAGCCGCCAGCGGCTTGCCGGCGGCATCGGTGCCCAGCCCCTGCAGGGGCTTCCCGAAACCGCTGCGGACTTCGGCAATGCCAGCGCCCAGCTTTACGCCGGCGAAGCCATCCAGCTGCGCCGGGCTGTCGGTGCGAGGATCGGCCGGCGACTGGGTCGCCAGATCGGCATCAGCTGTGGCAGCAGCCGGCGTAGCGCCCTTGGCCGAGGCATCAGCAGGTGTCTCAGGCGTGCGGTTGCAAGCGGCAAGTGACAGCAACAACAGACCGGCAATCGGAAGGTGCTTCATCGGTGCGGTTCCCTGGCACGAAGGTAGCTGCACGCTAGCGCAGCACACGTGCAGATGCTGCATTGTCATCGCGGTTTCATCGCCTTCGTTCAGGCTCGGCGAGCACCGACCTGGCTGTCCCTTCCATGCAACCGCGCAAGACCGATCTCGCCCGAACCGCGCTGCAGGCCCACCGCGCGCCGCTGGACATGCGCCAGCGCCGGCTGCTGATCCTGTGCGACGGCCAGCGCACCGTTGCCGACCTGACCGGCCTGCTCGGCCAGGAAGCACCGGCCATGGTCATCCAGCTGGTGCAGGCGGGATACCTGAGCACCGGCACTGGCGCCACAGCCCCGGCACCGTCGCCCGCAGCCGCGGTAGCGTCGGTGCCCACAGCACCGGCAGCGGCGCCTGCTGCACCCGCGATCGAACGTCGCCGCTCGCTGGTGGCCGCGCGCATCTACGTGCTGGGCATATTGGAGATGCAGCGTCACCCGCAGGCGGCAGCACTGTTCCGCGACCTGCAGCAGGCGCGTGCGGAAGAAGAGGTGCTGCAGCGGCTGCAGTCAGCGATGCAGATGCTGCCCGGGCTGACCTCGGAGGGCTATTGCCAACGCGTGCGGCAGCGCCTGCTGGAGGCGTTGCCGCTGGAGCATTGCGACGCGTTCGCGGCCACGGCCTGAAAAAAGGGGACGGAGGGGATTAAGTCGTTTGTGGCACAAACGACTTAATCCCCTCCGTCCCCTTTTTTGATCAACGGAAGTTGTTACGCAGGCCGTTCCAGCACTGCTGGTAATCGCCCTGGCGGTGGCCGGCGGCCAGCGCCTGTGCGGTCGGGCGGATCACCGCACGGGTCTCGAACATGAAGGCCATCGTGTCCTTGATCACATCGGCCTTGGACAGATCGGCGTTGGAGGCCTTGTCGAAGGTCGGTGCATCCGGACCATGGCCGCTCATGCAGTTGTGCAGCGAGGCACCGCCGGGCACGAAGCCTTCGGCCTTGGCGTCGTAGGCGCCATGCACCAGGCCCATGAACTCGCTGGCGATGTTGCGGTGGAACCACGGCGGGCGGAACGTGTTCTGCGCCACCAGCCAACGCGGCGGGAAGATCGCGAAGTCCATGTTGCTGGTTCCCGGCGTGTCGCTGGGCGAATGCAGCACCAGGAAGATCGACGGGTCCGGGTGGTCGTAGCTGATCGATCCGATGGTGTTGAAGCGACGCAGGTCGTAGCGGTACGGCGCGTAGTTGCCGTGCCAGGCCACCACGTCCAGTGGCGAATGGTCGATCGGCGCACGCCACAGTCGGCCTTCGAACTTGGCGATCAGTTCGAAATCACCATCAATATCCTCGAACGCCGCGTGCGGGGTTTCGAAGTCGCGCGGGTTGGCCAGGCCGTTGGAACCGATCGGGCCGAGGTCGGGCAGCTTCAGCAACGCACCGTAGTTCTCGCAGATGTAGCCGCGGCTCGGGCCATCGGGCAGTTCGACGCGGAAACGCACGCCGCGCGGAATCACCGCGATCTGCTGCGGCTCGATCTCGATCACGCCCAGCTCGGTCAGCAGGCGCAGCGCGCCCAGCTGCGGCACGATCAGCAGTTCACCGTCGGCGTCGTAGAAGTAGCGGCCGACCATGTCGCGGTTGGCCGCATACAGATGGATGCCGACACCGGCATGCGCGTCGGGTGAGCCGTTGCCACCCATCGTGTACAGGCCCTCGACAAAGTCGGTCGGCAGCTCCGGCAGCGGCAGCGGGCTCCAGCGCAGCTGGTTCGGCGAGGCCGGCTGTGCGCCGAAATCACACTGCAGCTGCGACTGCGCAAATGGAGTGAACTCGCCATGGGTCACCGCCGGGCGGATCCGGTACAGCCAGCTGCGGCGATTGCTGCCGCGCGGCGCGGTGAAGGCGGTGCCGGTCAGCTGCTCGGCGTAAAGGCCGTGCGCCACCTTCTGCGGCGAGTTCTGCCCGACCGGCAGCGCGCCGGCGACGGCCTCGGTGGCGAATTCGTTGCCGAAGCCGGACTGGTAGCCGCGGGCGGTGATGGCGGGGGACATGGGGGCTCCTGGGTACGGCGAGATCGGAACGGAAAGCAGCCGAGCATGGCCCGGCTCTACAGATGGGCAGGCGCCGGGACTGGCCCGGCGCTACCGATGACCTTACAGCACGCCGCGGCGGATCTGGTCGCGCTCGATGCTCTCGAACAGCGCGGTGAAGTTGCCTTCGCCGAAGCCTTCGTTGCCCTTGCGCTGGATGATCTCGAAGAAGATCGGGCCGATGCAGTTCTGGGTGAAGATCTGCAGCAGCTTGCGCTGGTGGGTTTCCGGATCGGCGTCGATCAGGATCTTGTTCTTCGCCAGGCGCGGCACGTCTTCACCGTGGTTCGGCACGCGCTGGTCGATCACATCGAAGTAGGTCTCCGGCGTGTCGAGGAAATCCACGCCCTGCGCGCGCATGGCTTCAACGGTCTCGTAGATGTTCTCGGTGAAGCAGGCGATGTGCTGGATGCCCTCGCCCTTGTACGCGTCCAGGTACTCGTTGATCTGGCTCTTCGGGTCGGACGATTCGTTCAGCGGGATGCGCACGATGCCGTCCGGCGCGGTCATCGCCTTGGACACCAGGCCGGTCTTCAGGCCCTTGATGTCGAAGTAGCGGATCTCGCGGAAGTTGAACAGGCGCTCGTAGTAGTCCGACCACTGCTGCATGTTGCCGAAGTACAGGTTGTGGGTCAGATGGTCGATGAAGGTCAGGCCGAAGCCGAACGGGTGCAGGTCGGCACCGGCGATCGGCTCGTAGTCGCCGTCGAAGATGCTGCCGGCCGCACCGTAGCGGTCGACCAGGTACAGCATGCAATCGCCGATGCCCTTGATGACCGGGGCGCTGACCGCCTTGCTGTCCGGCTTGAAGGCGATGGCTTCGGCACCGTTGCCCAGCGCGGTCTGGTAGACCTCCTGGCCCGGCTTCTTGAAGCGGATGGCGAAGCCGCAGGCGCACGGACCGTGCTTCTCGGCGAAGTCGGCGGCGAACGAATCGGGGTCTTCATTGACCAGGAAGTTGACGTCGCCCTGGCGATAGACGGTAATCGGACGCTGCTTGTGCTTGAGCACCGCGCTGAAGCCCATCTTCCGGAAGTACTCGTGCAGCTCCTGGCCACGGCCGGCCGGGGCGGCGAATTCGACGAACTCGAAGCCGTCGATGCCCATCGGGTTCTCGAAGGTGGTGACCTGCATGCCGGGGTTGGGGTGCGAGGCGGTCGGGACTGCGGTATTCATGGCGTGGCTCCGAATCGGTACCGCATCGGTACAAACCAGGTGCGGGCAGGTAGGGACCCGGCGAGAATGCAGGGTCTGGACCTACCCCTTATAGTTACACTTGAAACCACCAGCAAGGTGCACCGCAACATGAGCCCCGCCGATCCCGCCTCGACCCGCCTGCGTGCCTCGCACGTCCTGCTCGACCTGGAACAGTTCCTGCCGTACCGGCTGAGCGTGCTGTCCAACCGGGTCAGCGGCAACATCGCCAAGCTATACGGCGATCGTTACGGTCTGGCGATTCCCGAATGGCGGGTCATCACCATCCTGGCGTTGTACCCGGGCTCCTCGGCCAGCGAGGTCTCCGACCGCACGGCGATGGACAAGGTGGCGGTCAGCCGCGCTGTGGCCCGCCTGCTGGAACGCGGCTTCATCAAGCGCGAGACCCACGGCGACGACCGCCGCCGCTCGGTGCTGGCGCTGTCGGCAGCCGGCTTCGAGGTCTACGAGACCATCGCGCCGATGGTGATCGAGATCACCCGCAAGCTGATGTCGGTGCTGAGCGAGGAGGAGGAGCAGGTGCTGGAAAAGCTGATCCTTCGCCTGGCCGGTGACGGCCTGGAGCGGATGGGCGAAGGGGTCTGAAAGAAAAAGGGGACGGTGGGGATCAAGCCGTTTTGGGCCCCAAGTCGCGGGAGCCGACCCTGGCCGGTAGCGGAACAGCGGCTGGGCGATTGTCGTCCGCCACCTTTGATCTGACGGGACCCGCTCTTTGGCGGGCTGTGGGCCGGCCACAAACAAGGCCATCGGACACATTCACTTCCCGCAGAACCCGTCCTGAAGTGTCGCCCTCGCCCGGCGGCATTTCCGCATTGGCCTGATACGGCCCGTTTCCGCGAGGCTGGTGTATCGAAACGGGCTGTTCCAGTGAGTTCTCCTATTGGACTGTCCGTGTGTACGGCCTGACGGTAAGCGTTCAACGGGTATCAGCCCGGCCATGGATCCACATCGGACGGGCTCCCTCATGGATGACTCGCGTTCAACGCTGCCGCATGGCCAGGAATTGCTGGCCGATCTCAGAGAGCTGATCTGCGCGGCGCGCAGCAGGATGCACAGGACCATCAACACCGAGCTCACTCTGTTGTACTGGCGAATCGGGCGTCGCATCCATGTGGACCAGATGGCTGGGCGACGTGCGCGCTACGGAGAGGTCCTCTTCCCCCGGATAGCCAAGGCGCTGTCCGCCGAGTTCGGTACCTCCTTCGGTGAGAAAAGCTTGCGCAGGATGGTGCAGTTCTCCACTGCATTTGCAGATGAGCAGATTGTCGTATCGCTGATACGACAATTGAGCTGGACCCACTTCATCGCGCTGATCCCACTGGCGGATCCGCTCAAGCGCGACTTCTATGCGCAGATGGCCGCCACCGAGGGCTGGAGTGTGCGCACATTGCGCCAACGCATCGATTCGATGCTGTACGAGCGCACGGCGCTTTCCAGTCAACCCGAGCAGACCATCGCCGATGAGTTGGCAGCACTGCGTGGCAACCAGCAGCTGTCTCCGGGGCTGGTACTGCGTGATCCCTACGTACTGGATTTTCTTGGCCTGAAGGACAGCTGGGATGAGCAGGACCTTGAAAGCGCGATCCTTCGCGAGATGCAGGGCTTCCTGCTCGAACTTGGCACGGGTTTCAGTTTCGTCGCCCGCCAGAAACGCATCCAGATCGACGGTGATGACTTCCACCTGGACCTGCTGTTCTACAACCGCCGCCTGCGCAGGCTGATCGCCATCGAACTGAAGATCGGCGAGTTCAAGCCCGCCTACAAAGGGCAGATGGAACTCTATCTGCGATGGCTGGACCGCTACGAACGTGAGGACGGCGAGCAGGCGCCGTTGGGCATCATCCTCTGCACAGGGAAGAAGGCCGGCCAGATCGAATTGCTGGAGCTGGACCGCTCAGGCATCCATGTTGCGGAATACCTGACCACCTTGCCCTCTCGTGAGGTCCTCAAGCAAAGATTGCAGACCGCCATGGAGCGGGCCAGGCAACAGCTGCAGACCGCGGCACCCAGCTCCCTGTAGATCCACGCCGTGCGTGGATGGCGCCCACGCCTCAGCTCAGATGCTTGCGGCGCGCATGGATCCACGGCACCGCCAGCGCGGCAATGGCACCGCCGGCGAAGCCGAGCGAGGCGGCAACCGTGGCCGCTTCGACTGCCCCCGGCAACGCCAGCGCCGCAGCCACCAACAGCAGCGACGGCAGGCCGACGAAGGTGCCCAGGAAGAAGTGCCAACGCGGCGACCAGGTGTTGAGCTGCAGCAGGCTGACCGGCTGCCAAGCATCGGATGCGGCATCTTCGGCGATCTTCGCCACGGCCTTGGCCAGATCTACTTCCGGCAGCGCGCGCCCCTGCCGTGCGGTGGCCAGCAGCTCGGCCACGGCCTCCACCGGCGGGAAGCTGGACGGCCACGCGACGGGGGCCGGCACGCCGTAGGCGGTCAGCAGCGGCACACTCAGCCACGGCGCCACCAGCGGGCGCATGCGGCGGCGACCGTGCACGCACCAGATCTGCGGCTGGCCGTGCGCCGTGACGCTGTACAGCGCCAGTTCGTTGGCCGGCGGATAGCCGAGCATGGTCACTCGCGCCGCCAGGCTGTCCTGGCCCATCGCGCGCAGGAAACCGGGGCGGCTGCGCCCCTCCTGCATCCACGCCAGGCCGAGTGCACCCACCAGATAGGCCTCGGCCACGTCCTTGCTGCCGGCGGTGGCGCGTTCGTCGCTAGCCAGGTACCAGGCCAGAGATTTCGGTTCGGACACATCGTCCAGGCCCCAGCGGCTGTCGTCCCCCAGCACATGGCGCACTGGCAGGCGCGCGGGCGCGGTCTCGCCACGCTCGCCCGGCTGCAGGAACGGCAACACGCCCTGGATGAAGGTGGACAGTTCGATCGCACGCACGCCATGGCCCTGCCATTCCGGCGGCAGCAACCCGGCCAGCTGGCCGTCGGCGGCCAATGCATCGAGCCGTGATTTCTGCTCGACCAGTTTCTGCACCGCACCCTTCAACACCACGTTGTCGGGCAGCGCGATCTGCGGCAGGCGATGGCGCGGCGGGGCCAGTTCAACACTGTCCTCGCCGGTACCGGCGTCATCCAGCAGCACCTCCTGCGGCGGCAGGGTCACACCCTCGCCTGCTTCGCCTTCGGCCAGAGTACTGGCAGGTTCGGGCAGTCGTTCGGCGTGGTCGCTGTGCATGGGCGTTCCGGTAGGTTGCATCGACGGGGCGTCGACTGAGGTCCTTGCCGGTAACGGCGTACGTGCGGTGAAGTTGAGATGCCGATTCGAAGAGTGTGACGGCGCGCGCAGTAGATCCGCGCGGGGCGTGGATGCGCCACAGTGCCGACCAACGGTCGGCACCCACCGGGTTGGTGGCCAGCAGATGGCATCCACCAGAGCATGCCGGCCAGCGGCCGGCACTACCCTATTCCGGTTTGTCAGGTGCCCACTGCTTGAGGAACGCGGTCACGCGCGCGGGCTGGAAGGTTTCGCCCTTGCGCAGTTCACCCGTCGCCTGCGATACCAGCAGGCCGCCATCGGCGTCGAGCACCAGCAGGTACGGGTAGTCGCGCTCCATCACCGGGTAGTGGGCGAAGAAGGCGGCGTTGGGTTGTTCGTCGCTGGCGTTGACCTTCACCCACACGTAGTGGGCATCGCGGAAGCGGCGCAGGTCGCCGTTGCCTTCCACCACTTCGTCCAGCGCCCGGCAGCGATCGCAGGCGGCGTTGCCGACCTCGAGCAGGATGCGCTTCTTGCCGCGCTGGGCTTCCACCTTGGCGGTGGCCAGATCATCGGCGGGGTTGCGGGCCGGGTCGAACTGCGCGCCGAGACCGGCGATGGCGGCGATGTCCGCCGCCACCGGGGTGTTGCCCGAGGCCACCGGTTCGCTGGGGTCAGCGACCGGTGGCTCGGTGGGTCGGGTATCCAGGGGCTGCGTAGGCTCGGCGGCGGCAGGTGGTTGCGGTTGGGAACAAGCGCCGATCAGCGCCGCACAGACCACCACTACCGCAGTACCGAGCTTGCTACGCATGCCTTCTACCCTCTCATCATTACTTGACGCCGTGCATCAGCTTGTTGATCAGCGGGGCGACCAGGAACAGCACCACGCCGGAGCCGATCAGGGCCCAGAACCCGAAGGTATACCCCTTCAGGGCCGACTCGACCGTCATGCCGCCTTCACCACTGACCACGCCAGCGAAGATGCCCGACAGGTTGTTGCCGATGCCGGTGGACAGGAACCAGCCACCCATGCCGAAGCCGACCAGGCGCACCGGGGCCAGCTTGGTCACCATCGACAGGCCGATCGGCGACAGGCACAGCTCACCCACCGACTGGATGACGTAGACCATGAACAGGGTCCAGAACGGGATCTTGCCGTCCACGACCATCTGCGACAGGGCGAACATCAGCAGCGCGAAGGCGGCACCGTTGAACAGCAGGCCCAGGCCGAACTTGCGCGGGATGGACGGATTGGCGCGACCCATGGCCACCCAGATCCAGGCGATGATCGGGGCCAGGGTGATGATCGCCACCGAGTTGACCGACTGGAACCACGCGGTCGGGAACGTCCAGTCGCCGAACTGGCGGTTGACGATGTTCTCGGCCAGGAAGGTGAACGAGCTGCCGGCCTGTTCGAAGAACATCCAGAACATCACGTTGAAGGCGAAGATGATCAGCATGGCGATCACGCGGTCGCGCTGCACCTTGCCCTCGCGGATGCCCTCGACCAGCAGCAGGATGGCCAGGGCGGTGAACATCGCACCCAGGATCCAGGCCAGCGCGGTGGCGCCGGTGGCCAGCAGGAAGTACGCGACCGGAATGGCGACCACGGCACCGGCCAGCACCATGATGATGCGGCCGAAGCCTTCAGCGCCGGCCGGCGGTGCACCGATGCCCTTCAGGCCGGCGCGACCGATGTAGAACCACACCAGCGAGATCAGCATGCCCACGCCCGAAGCGATGAACACGACCTTGTAGGACGGCATGGCATCGGTACCGAACACCTTGCGGGCCAGGTACTCGGTCAGCACCGGGGCGATCATCGCGCCGATGTTGATGCCCATGTAGAAGATGGTGAAGCCCGAATCGCGGCGCTCGTCCTTCAGGCCGTACAGCTTGCCGACCATGGTCGAGATGTTGGGCTTGAACAGGCCGTTGCCGACGATGATCGTGGCCAGGCCGAGCTTGAAGATGTGCTCCTGCGGCAGCGAGATCATGAACAGGCCGGCGGCCATGATGATCGCGCCGGTCAGGATCGATCGCTGATAGCCCAGGACCCGGTCAGCCACGTAGCCACCGAAGATGGCTGCGGCATACACCAGGGCCAGGTAGGCGCCGTAGATGCGGCTGGCGTCGCCTTCACCGGCAGCGCTGCCGTTGTAGAACTGGGCAACGATGTACAGCACCAAGGCCCAGCGGATGCCATAGAACGCAAAGCGCTCCCAGAACTCGGTCATGAACAGCATCCACAACGGGCGCGGGTGGCCCAGCGTGGTCTTGAAGTCCGGCAGCGCCGGCTCTGGGGTGTTCGCAGTGGCGTTTACGCTCATGCGTGTTTCCTGGTTCGGTGGATGACGAGCACGTCCGCTGTGCAGTTGGAGCAACGCGCGAGGATCACCGACTTCTGGCGTTCACGTCAAATACACGCCGTTTGAGGCAGGTGCCGGCCTGCTCGCTGAACTTGCATCTGAAACGATCCAGCCAGTGGCCGGGATCCAAGCTGAATACGGATCAGCCCTGTGCTGACGGGGGCCCGGCCTGCAGGCTGGTGCGCACCTGGAACAGCTCGGGGAAGAAGGTCAGTTCCAGCGCCTTGGCCAGGAAGCCCACCCCGGACGAGCCGCCGGTGCCGCGCTTGAAGCCGATCACCCGCATCACGGTGCGCATGTGTCGGAATCGCCATAGCTGGAAGGCGGTCTCCAGGTCCACCAGGTCCTCGCACAGCGCGTACTCGCGCCAGTAGCGGTCGGTGTCCTGGTAGATGCGTTCGAAGACCGGCTGCAGTGCGTCGTCGGCCACATGCGGCTGGGTCCAGTCGTGGTTTTCATACACGGCCGGTACGGCGTGGCCGAAGCGGGCCAGGTACTTCAGGAACTCCTCGTACAGGCTGGGCGCCTCCAGCACGGTGCGCAGCTGCGCCTGTCCGGCCGCATCGTGCTCGAACACCTGCAGCATCTGCGCGTTCTTGTTGCCCAGCAGGAACTCGATGTAGCGGTACTGCAGCGACTGGAAACCCGACGACGGGCCCAGCACGTCGCGAAAGCCCATGTACTCGGACGGGGTCAGCGTTTCCAGCACCGACCACTGCTCGGTCAGCTGGCGCAGCACCTGCTTGCTGCGCGCCAGCACCTTGCGGCACTGCCAGACTTCATCGCGCTGCAGGAAGCCGATTGCGGCGCGCAGCTCATGGCCCAGCAGCTTCAGCCACAGCTCCGAGGTCTGGTGCTGGATGATGAAGAGCATCTCGTCATGGTGCGGCGGGTTGGACAGCGGCTGCTGCGCGCTGAGCAGCTGGTCCAGCCGCAGGTAGCCGCCGTAGGTCAGGCGCCCCTGCAGGTCGGTGTGGATGCCGGCTTCGAGATCGCGTTGGTTGTTGTCGACGGACATGGGCGGGACCAGATCGGGGGCGGCAAGGGTAGCGCGTTGCCGCCGCGCTGGCAGCCGCCGGGCCCATACCCGGGCGTGCGGTTGGCCGTGGAGCATCGGCCGATCCCGGGCCTGCGCGTGGAACCGTCCAGGCCGTTGTACTGGCGGTCAGCCAGAGGGGTATTCTGATGCTTTGCAGCAACGACTGAATACGTTGTTGTTATTGGCCCCCCACCCGCCGGCAGGGGTAAAACGGGGAATCGCCGTGTTGCGGCGCAGGAAGGCTATTCCGTACGCGTTCCTTAACATGGCGATTCATATCATTTGTAACTTCTCTGTCGAAGGTGCAGTACGCAATGACGGTTGCCGCTGAATTCAAGATCGAATACCTGCAGTACCTGGATACGGACGGCACGCTCGTCCGCGACGACCTGCCCGCGTCGCTGCGCGACCCCAAGGTCCTGGTACCGCTGTTCAAGCAGATGCTGTTCGTACGTACGTTCGACAGCAAATCCATCGCGCTGCAGCGCACCGGCAAGCTCGGCACCTATGCCGCCTGCCTGGGCCACGAGGCTGCGCACGTGGGCATCGGTGCTGCGATGCAGAAGGACGACGTGTTCGCACCGTCGTACCGCGAGTATGGCGCGATGTTCATGCGCGGCGTGCGCCCGCACGACGTGCTGATGTACTGGGGCGGCGACGAACGCGGCAACGATTACGGCGGCAACGCGGCCAAGGACTTCCCGTTCTGCGTGCCGATCTCCACCCAGTGCCTGCACGCCGCAGGTGCCGCGCTGAAGTTCAAGCTCAACAAGGAACCGCAGATCGCGGTGGCCGTGTGCGGCGACGGCGGCAGCTCCAAGACCGACTTCTACGCGGCACTGAATTCGGCCGGCGCCTACAAGCTGCCGCTGATCCTGTGCATCGTCAACAACGGTTGGGCCATCTCGGTTCCGCGTTCGGCCCAGACCGGTGCCGAAACGCTGGCGCAGAAGGGCCTGGCCGGCGGCCTGCATTGCCTGCAGGTGGACGGCAACGACCTGATCGCGGTGCTGGCGGCAATGGAGCAGGCGCGCGAACGTGCGCTGGCCGGCGACGGTGGCACCGTGCTGGAACTGATGACCTACCGCCTGTCCGACCACACCACCGCCGATGACGCGCGCCGCTACCGCGACGACGCCGAGGTGAAGGATGCCTGGCAGCGCGAGCCGATGCTGCGCCTGCGCAAGTACCTGATCAACGCCGGTGTGTGGAGCGAAGAAGAGGAAAACGCCTGGGTTGCCGAGTGCGGCACGCGCGTGGACGAGGAAGTGAACCTGTACCTCAACACGCCGGTGCAGCCGGTCGAGGCGATGTTCGACTTCCTGTATGCCGATCCGCCGCCGGACCTGCTGGCCCAGCGTGCCCAGGCGATCGCCCTGGAGAAGCGCCATGGATGAGATCAAGAACGGCGCGCCCGGCGCGCACACCAACGCCGCCGACAGCGCTGCTGTCGCGCGCGGAGATGACAGCATGACCACCACCCCGATCACCCTCATCGAAGCCATCACCCAGGCGCTGGCCTGGGAGCTGGAACACGACCCGTCGGTGCTGGTGCTGGGCGAAGACGTGGGCGTCAACGGCGGCGTGTTCCGCGCCACTGCCGGTCTGCAGCAGCGCTTCGGCTCGGACCGCATCCTCGACACCCCGCTGGACGAAACCACCATCGCCGGCCTGACCATCGGCCTGGCCGCACAGGGCATGAAGCCGGTGGCCGAAGCCCAGTTCGACGGCTTCATGTACCCGATGGTCGACCATATCGTCTGCCACGCCGCACGCCTGCGTTACCGCACGCGTGGCCGCCTGCACTGCCCGATGGTGCTGCGCGTGCCGTGGGGCGGTGGCATCCGCGCGCCGGAACACCACAGCGAAGCCAACGAGGCGATCTTCACCAACGTGCCGGGCCTGCGCGTGGTGCTGCCGTCGTCGCCGCAGCGTGCCTACGGCCTGCTGCTGGCCGCGATCCGCGAACCGGATCCGGTGATCTACATGGAGCCCAAGCGCATCTACCGCCAGTACAAGGAAGTGGTCGTCAATGACGGCGAAGCCTTGCCGCTGGACGTCTGCTTCGTGCTGCGCGACGGTACCGACGTGACCCTGGTGACCTGGGGCGCACAGGTGAAGGAAGCGCTGGAAGCGGCCGACAAGCTGGCCGGCGAAGGCATCAGTGCCGAAGTCATCGACGTGGCCACGCTGCGTCCGCTGGACTTCGCCACCATCGCCGAGTCGGTGGCCAAGACCGGCCGCTGCGTGATCGTGCAGGAGGCCCCGAAGACCGCGGGCTTCGGCGCCGAGATCGCCGCGCGCCTGGCCGAGGAATCGATCTACGACCTGCTGGCCCCGGTCGAGCGCGTTACTGGCTACGACACCCACATTCCGCTGTTCCGCCTGGAAATGAAGTACCTGCCGAGCGTTGAGCGGATCGTGGCGGCAGCCAAGCGCGCGGTGGCGGCCGGCTGACATGCGGGCCCGCCTTCTGGGGGCTTACCGCAGCCAGTATCCCAACCCGCTCCGGTTCCACACCGGCCAGATCGTCGAAGTAGGTGTCCGTGACGAGGAATGGCCGGCGTTTGCCTGGGTACGCACCAACGATGGGCGCGCTGGATGGGCGCCCATCGCTTGGTTGCAGCTGCTGGACGAGGGTCGCGCCGAAGCCCTGTGCGACTACGACGCCCGCGAGCTGGATGTGGAAAGCGGCGAGATGGTGAAGCTTCATCACGAACACGGTGGGTGGTGGTGGTCCGAGCGCGCCAATGGCGCGACGGGCTGGCTGCCGGCCCGCGAACTGGAACTGCTGGAAGAGAACTGCAAATGAGCCAGACCAAGAACTTCAACCTGCCCGACCTGGGCGAAGGCCTGCCGGACGCGACCATCGTCGAGTGGTTCGTCAAGGAAGGCGATGTGATCAAGCTGGACGAGCCGCTGGTCTCGATGGAGACCGCCAAGGCCGTGGTGGAAGTGCCCTCGCCGTTCTCCGGCAAGGTGCTGAAGCTGTCCGGCGGCGCCGGCGACATCATCCCGACCGGCTCGGTGCTGGCCAGCTTCGAACTGGACCCGAACCTGCCGCAGCGTGCCGATGGCCAGGACACCGGCCACAGCCATGGTCACGCCGCACCTGCCGCTGCACCGACGCCGCCGCCGCTGCCGGCCGCTGCCGCACCGGTCGCCGTGGAAGAAGCCAAGCCCGCCGCGGCCGAGCGTGATGACGCCGGTACCGTGGTCGGCGCGATGCAGAGCTCCAATGCCGTGCACGCGGAGCAGGCGCTGGCCGTCGGTGGCGTCAAGGCCGTGCCGGCCGTGCGTGCGATGGCGCGCAAGCTGGGCGTGGACCTGAGCCGCGTGCCGGCCACCGGCACCGATGGCGCCGTGACCATGGCCGACGTCAAGCAGGCCGCCGCCAACGGCAGCGCCAAGCTGGGCGCTGCTCCGGCGCCGGTCGCTGCCGCCGCGTATGCCGCGCCGGCCCCGGCGCAGGTGTCTGCCCCGGTGCAGAGCGAAGCCCGCACCCCGCTGTCTGCCGCCGGCAAGCCGATGCGCACCCAGCCGCCGGGCGTGGTCGCCAAGGGCCAGCCGGAACCGCTGAAGGGCGTGCGCCGCAACATGGCCCGCGTGATGGCCGACGCGCACAGCAAGGTCGTGCCGACCACGCTGAACGACGACGCCGACATCCATGCCTGGCTGCCGGGCAACGACGTCACCGCGCGCCTGGTGCGTTCGATCGTGGTCGCCGCGCAGAAGGTGCCGGCGATGAACGCCTGGTTCGACGGCGAAGCACTGACCCGCACCCTGCATGCGCAGGTGGACATCGGCATCGCCGTGGACACCGACGACGGCCTGTTCGTGCCGGCCCTGCGCAATGCTGACATGCTTGATGCACGTGGCATCCGCGAAGGCGTCAACCGCCTGCGCGAGCAGGTGGAATCGCGTTCGATCGCCGCCTCGGAACTGAGCGGCTACACCATCTCGCTGTCCAACTTCGGCATGTTCGCCGGCCGCTACGCGACCCCGGTCGTGGTACCGCCGTGCGTGGCCATCGTCGGTGCCGGTCGTGCCCGCCACCAGATGACCCCGGTGATGGGTGGCGTGGAAGCGCACAAGGTGATCCCGCTGTCGGTCACCTTCGACCACCGCGCGGCTACGGGTGGCGAGGCCGCCCGCTTCCTGCGCGCGATGATGGACGATCTGGCGCTGGCCAGCTGATCCAGCTGATCGGTGGGTGCCAACCGTTGGTTGGCACATGAAACTGATGGGTGGGTGCCAACCTTAGTTGGCACATGATTTGGAGAAACGCCGGGCACTGCCCGGCGTTTTTTTGCCTGCTGTACTGTAGAGCCGAGCCATGCTCGGCTGCTTCTTGCTGATCAACCGAAGGTGCGCGCAAGCACATTTGGGAATAGTTGCATGGACTCCCACGGCAGGCTCATTAGCATCAAGCCACCAGACCTGTCTGTTCTGCCATGTCAAATCCAACCACGATCATTGATGCATTCCTGTCCAAGGGTGCCCAGCTATTTCGCGAGCGGCCCTTCGGGCCATTGCCATCACCGGAAGAAGCACTGGACGAGCTTCCGATTCCAACACTGGTCTATCTGCGATGGTTGGCTTCAACGGGCGCCTTCATCGATCAGCCGGTGGGATCGACCATCGCTCGGTCAGATTCCCCAATGGAACTCGTCGCAAACCTGCAGGCGGCATTTCATGGTGAGATTCCCGGCAATGCTCTCAGCGAGGATGCACTGGACTTCACTGTCGAGTACTTCAGTCCACGCGCCACCTTCCTCTCAGACTTCTTCTCGTTGTTCCCTCAAGATGCCACGCCTTCGCCGGACGCCATGTGGGACAAACAGGAGCAGGTGTACGCAATTATCGACTCCCGTCTGCAGTCATGGCGCAACGGCGAGCCCATCGTCCGGGCGGTCATCCCCAGTGCCGATCAACAAGGACACGCCGAACCGGCTACACCGCTGGATGCTGACGTCTGGATCACGACGCTGGCAACGCTATCGGATGCTGCGGTCACACAAGAAGGCTCCTGGGCATATGCCGACCACTTCTACCGGCCTCTGACGAAACCACCGTCAGTAGAAGTCGTCCTGGCAGTCATGAGGGAATTTCTTCGCGACCCACCACATGATGCGTCGATCATGACTGCAACGGACAACTTCCTGTCGGATATTCCGCTCGCCCTCTACATCAAAGCCTATTCCATCCTCGCGCCTGAACTGCTGGACCGTTCTTCAGATGCCGCGCTCAATCTGTTTGATTTTCCAGGTTGTGAACTGACGCCCCGTCAGATACGGCAGTTCATCAAGGAACTCAGGCGGTGCAATCCCGGCCGCGATGTGGTCGGAGAGCTGGCCCAGCTGGCCATTGAGTGGGATTCGGAAGACGACGAGACATTTTCAATCGTCATCGAAGCAGCGCAGAAGCAAGGGTAGGTCCAGGAGCCGGCACGTACCGGCTCCCTCCCTGATTCAATCGCGCGCGACCATGCCTTCGGCGCGGCTGTAGACACGCAGGCGGTGCCCGTCAGGATCCGCTCCAACGAAGGTGTGGCCGAACTCCAGCGTCACCGGCGCCTGCAGAATCTGCACGCCGAGCGCGCGCCACGCATCGTGCGTCTGCTGCACCGTCTCGGGGTTGGCGACCACCATCGCCAGTTCCGCGGCGCCGGCCTGCGCGGACACCGCCGGCTGCACGTCATCGCGCTGCCACAGGCCCAGTGCGGCGCCATCGCCGAGCAGGAACAGCGCAAAGCCGGGCGACTGCTCGACCGGCGGTTTGCCGAGGATGCCGCTGTAGAAGGTGGCGCTGGCGGCGACGTCGCGCACGTACTGCAGCAGGGTGCTGGGCTTGAACATAGGGAAGCTCCGTTGTTGGGAGCGTCCATGGTGGTACGGACCTGCTGACAGATTCTGTCAGCAGCGTCGAGCTTGCTCGACTGCTGTTGCCATTGCCCTGGTAGAGGTCGAGCTTGCTCGACTGCTGTTCGCGAAGATCCAAGGCGGTCGAGCAAGCTCGACATCTACCAAGAGCAATCAGCAAAGAGCAAAGAGCAAAGGCCACCACTCCATCCCACCAGCAGCAGAAAGCGAAGTGCGGAAGCAGGCGGGAAAACCCGACGCTACGAACGATCCAGCCAATCCGGCGCAATGCCCTGCGCCTTCTGCCAGCGCCGCAGCAGGGTGGCGCGTGGCACGAGGTAGTGATCCTCCAGCACGCGCACCTGACGGATCCGGTCCAGCCTGAAATGCCGGAAGTCCTCGCGGCCTTCGCACCACGCCGCCAGCATCGGCACTTCGTCGAAATAGCCCAGCGCGAACGGCCAGACGATGCGCTCGCTGCGCTGGCCCTGCGCGTCTTCGTAGCCGAACTTCAATCGCTGCTGCGAACCCACGGCTTCACGCACGGCCTGCAGGCGCGCGGGGGGAACCTTGCTCCCAGCGCGCGAAGGGCCCACGCGCAGACCACTGTCACGCAGCGCTTCGCGGCGCGCCGCAGGCAACACATGCGCGATACGCGCCAGGGCGTCACGCGCAGCCTCGGCCAGCGCCGGCTCGGTGCGGGCGGCGACCCAGCGCAGGCCCAGCACCAGCGCATCGATCTCGGCCGGTGGCAGGGTCATGGGAGGCAAGGTATCGCTCGGTGCCAGCAGGTAGCCGACGCCGGCCTCGCCACGCAGGTCAGCGCCCTGCTCGCGCAGGGTTTCGATATCGCGGTACAGCGTGCGCAAGCTGATGCCCAGCGCGTCGGCCAGCGCCTGCCCCGCCACCGGACGTCGATGACGGCGCAGCAGCTGCAGCAACTGGGTCAGGCGCAGCGCACGTGACATCAGCCGACCAGTGCGCTCGATGCCACCACGTGCTCGCCCGGCTGCGGGGTCAACGCGGCCTCGACCAGCGCTTTGGCAATTTCAGCGGCCGGATTGATCCGCCACGCCCGCGGCAGCACCGGCCCCAGCACGCCCAGCACCTTCAATGCGAGGCGCTCACCGCGGCGGACCTCGCTGCGCTCGCCCCCGATCAGCCCTGGGCGGACCAGGGTCAACGAATTGAAGCCCAACGCGCGAAGGTCGCGCTCCAGCTCGCCCTTCACCCGGCTGTAGAAGATCGACGACTGCGGGTTGGCACCGGCTGCGGAATTCAGCACATACGTCTGAGCACCTTGTGCCTGCGCCAAGCGGGCGAACGCCAGCGGGTAGTCATGGTCGATCCGATGGAAGGCCTCGCGGCTGCCAGCCTGGGCAATGGTGCTGCCCAGTGCGCAGATGACCGCATCCACTCGCGCCCACTCCGGTGCGGCCGGCAACGCATCGAAGGCCAGCACCGGGTTCTCCAGCTTCCCGAGAGTTACGCCCAACGGGCGGCGAGTGGGCGCCACGACGGCGCTGCAGCGCGGGTCGTCCAGCAGCCGGGACAGGGTCAGCCCGCCGACCAGGCCTGTCGCCCCCAGCAACATCACGCGCATCACCACCTCCACTGCGGCATCCTGTCGCCCATCGTAGCCGTTCAAGCCATCGGCAGCCGCGCCGATATGCTGGAACCAGTCCCTGCCAGCCCCAGGATTCGCTCCATGACGGACCAGCCCGACCACCGCCCTGCCCCCGGTACCGCCCTTGGGCCGCCGGCACGCGTGCGCGCGGTGGTGGACGATGGCCTGGGCGACCGCGTGGTGCTGCAGGGCGGCGGTGGCGTGGCCCTGCAGCAGCTGTTCGCAGGCGCCGACGCGCCGGAACCGCTGCTGGCGGCGTTCGCCAACGGCATGGCCACCCTGCCCGGCGAACTGGGCGACATGGGCGACCGCCTGCAATCGGCGCAGGCCAGCGCCGATTGGCCGCGCTACGGCCGCGCGATGCGGCAGTTGATCGACAAGTACATCCGCACCATCGAGCAGCATTCCCCGGACGGGCAGCCGGAAAGCCTGCGCCTGTCCGAGCAGCTGCGGCTGCTGCTGGGCGGTGCGGTGGTGGCCCTGCTGCAGCACGACCCGGATCTGCGCGAACAAGCGCAGACCCTGGCCACGCGCCTCCGCCAGTGGCAACCGGGTACCGCACTGGAGCCGATCGAACAGGGCGTGCGCGAACTCGGCCACCAGGTCGGTGTGCGTGCCGAGAGCTGGCAGGAGCAGCAGGCGCTGCTGCTGGAGCTGTTCGCGTTGCTGCTGGAGAACGTGAGCGAGCTGCTGGATGACCGCAGCTGGCTGCAGGGCCAGATCGCGGCGGTGCGCCAGTTGCTGGACGGTCCGTTGGAAGCCGAAGCGGTCGAGCGCACCCGCGCCGAGTTGCGCGAAGTGATCTACAAGCAGGGCCTGCTGCGCCAGGGCATCGACGATTCGAAGGCGGCGATGCGCGGGTTGATGGGCGAGTTCATCGAGCGCATGGATGGCATGGCCACCAGCACCGGTGAGTACCACGACCGCATCGGCAGCTACGCGCTGCAGCTGCGTGAGGCGCGCAGCATCGCCGACCTCAACCAGCTGCTGCAGGAGGTGATGCGCGATACCGGCAAGGTGCAGCAGCAGGCCGCGCAGGCCCGCGATCATCTGGCCAGCGCGCGACAGGAAGTAGAACGCGCAGAGCAGCGCATTGCCGAGCTGGAGCAGGAACTGCGTGCTGCTGGTGACCTGGCGCGTATCGATCCGCTGACCCAGGCACTGAACCGCCGCGGCCTGGACGAACTGCTGCAGCGTGAGCTGGCGCGTGCCATGCGCAACAACTCGCCGCTGGGCGTGGCGGTGATCGACCTGGATGATTTCCACCTGACCAACGAGGCGCACGGCCACGCCGGTGGCGATGCGCTGCTGCAGCACCTGGTGGCCGTGTGCAAGCTGCTGCTGCGCGCCACCGACGGCATCGCGCGGCTGGGCGGCGACGAGTTCGTGCTGGTGCTGCCGGAAACCCAGGGTGCCGACAGCATGGCCACCGTGCAGCGCCTGCAACGTTCACTGGCGCACCGCGTGCTGACCGTGCAGGACCGACGCGTGCCGGTGCATTTCAGCGCCGGGCTGGCGCAATGGCAGCCCGGCGACGATACCGAGACCCTGCTGCGCCGCGCTGATGACGCGCTGTATGCCGCCAAGCGGCAGGGCAAGAACCGGGTGCAGGCGGGGTAGTCCGCTCCGCCGGGCATGGCCCGGCGGCGGTGGTTGGTGGGTGCCGACCGTTGGTCGGCACGCCCTTCGCTTACTTCCCGCGCAGCTTCTGGAACCCGGTCACCGCCGCCAGCACGATGGCGCCGGCGATGATGCCGACCACCATGTTGGCCGCAGCACTGATCAGCCAGCCCCACTGCCCTTCACCGCCCAGCGCCTGCACCGCGTGGTGCAGCGCCGGCACGTTGTGCACCAGGATGCCGCCGCCGACCAGGAACATGGCGATGGTGCCAGCCACCGACAGGAACTTCATCAGCCACGGCGCCGAGGCCACCAGGCCGCGACCGAAGGCGGCAATGGCACCGCCCTTGCGCGACAGGTACAGGCCGACGTCATCAAGCTTCACGATGCCCGCCACCAGCCCATAGACGAACACCGTCATCGCCAAGGCAACCACGGCCAGCGTGACCACCTGGTTGGTGAACGGCGCGGTGGCCACCACGCCCAGGGTCAGCACGATGATCTCGGCCGAGAGGATGAAGTCGGTGCGGATCGCGCCCTTCACCTTGTCCTTCTCCCACGCCACCATGTCCACCTGCGTATCGGCCAGCGCCTTGCGACGCTCGGTCTGGCGCTCGGCATCGTCGTCGGAGGAATGCAGGTAGCGGTGCGCCAGCTTCTCCACACCCTCGAAGCACAGGAAGGCACCGCCGATCATCATCAGCGGCACGATCAGCGGCACGTTCCAGCCGCGGCTGTGCAGCCAGGCCTCCAGCGCGCTGATCGCCAGAGCCGCCGGCACCAGGATCACCTTGTTGACCAGCGAGCCTTTGGCCACCGCCCACACCACCGGCAGCTCGCGGTTGGCGTTGACCCCGGTGACCTGCTGCGCGTTCAGCGCCAGGTCGTCGCCCAGCACGCCGGCGGTCTTCTTCGCCGCGACCTTGGTCAGGACCGAGACATCGTCGAGGAGGGTGGCGATATCGTCGAGCAGGGCGAACAGGCTGGCACCGGCCATGGGAAGTCCAGAGAGGGAATGAGCGGATTCTGACCGATACCGGGGCGGCTGCGGAAGCGGTCGGATTCACCGCGTGCCTACCGCCCCCCGGCGACACTGCGGAATCCGGACATTGCTGGCCAGCGGCCGGCACTACCGTCTTTGCCGCATGGGAGTTCCGCTTGAGCAATCCGCCCACCGCCAATGGCAATCCCCCGCTGGTCAAAGGCATGAACCGGCGCAGCCAGATCCTGCGCCTGTTGATGCGCTACCGCCATTCAGGCGTGTTTTCCGGCATGAACCTGGATGCCGCGGGCAATCCGGCCGACGTACCGGCAGATGGCAACCCGGAACAGTTCGTCAGTGACCTGGAAGCCTTGGGGCCCACCTTCGTCAAGCTGGGCCAGATGCTCTCTACCCGCCCGGACATGGTGCCGGTGGAGTTCGCCACGGCGCTGGAGCGCATGCAGGAGAAGGTGGCCGAGATTCCGGTCGAGCGCATCCATGCCATCGTCGAGCAGGAACTGGGCGCCCCGGTGAACAAGCTGTTCGCTGCGTTCGATCCCGAGCCACTGGGCTGCGCGTCAATCGCGCAGGTGCACCGCGCGGTGCTGCACGATGGCCGCCAGGTAGCAGTGAAGGTGCAGAAGCCTGAAGTCGCCGCGCAGCTGCGCTCGGACCTGGAAGCGCTGCGCAGCTTCGCGCTGGCCGCCGACCACCTGACCCAGGTCGGCCGCCGCGTGCGCCTGCGCGACTGGCTCAACGAGTTCGCCAAGACCCTGATGCAGGAGCTGGACTACCACGCCGAGGCCGAGAACCTAGCCCGCTTCGGCCGCCACCTGAAGCCGTTCCGCCGCCTGTGGATTCCGCAGCCGCTGTGGGATTACAGCAGCCAGCGCGTGCTGACCATGGAACTGGCCACCGGCGTGCGCGTGGATGCGATTCCCGATGTGCGCCGCACCGAGCAATCGATGGATCCGCTGGCCGCCGCGCTGATCCGCGGCTACCTGGACCAGATCTTCGTGCATGGCGAGATCCACGCCGATCCGCATCCGGGCAACCTGCGGGTGATGCCTGATGGCCGCTTGGCGATCTTCGACCTGGGCATGGTCGCGCATATGCCACCGCGCCTGCGCGAGCGCCTGCTGAAGATCCTGTTCGCCGCGGTCGATGGCCGTGGCGAGGAAGTGGCCGACGACCTGATCAGCATCAGCACGCGGCTGGAGGCCTTCGACGAGGAGCGCTACCTGCGCGAAACTGGCCAGCTGATCGCGCGCTACGCCGCCAGTGGCAGTTTCTCCGAGGGCCGCGTGGTGCTGGACATGGTGCGCATCGCCACCGCCTGCGGGCTGCGCACGCCGCCGGAACTGAGCCTGCTGGGCAAGGCACTGCTCAACCTGGAAACCGTGTGCCGGTTGCTGGCACCCGAGCTGGAAACACGTCGCATCGTCGAGCGCCAGCTGCAGCACGTGATGCGCGCACGCCTGAAGAAATCGCTGTCTGCCGCCAACCTCGCCAGCGAGGCGATGGAGCTGCAGCAGCTGCTGCGCGATGGGCCGCGCAAGCTGTCGGACATCATGGCCCTGCTGGCCGAAAACCGCCTGCAGATGAAGGTGACCGGCCTGGAAGAATCGCGGTTGATGGAGAACCTGCAGAAGATCGCCAACCGCGTAGCGGCCGGCATCATCAGCGCGGCGTTGATCATGGCCGCCGCGATGATGATGAAGATCGACACCGGTTGGCATCTGTTCGGCTATCCCCTCATCGCGCTGGTACTGCTGTTGATCGGCGTGGTGCTGGGGTTGGGCATCGTCATCAGTGCATTGCTGTTCGACCGTCGCGCACGGGCACGCGAGGAACGCGGGCACCGTTAGTACATCGACGAAAAGCCACGCATTCATGCGGTTTTTAATGCAACCCAACGAATCATTTCACGCTCGTTTTACCTTCTGAGCGCGATTTCACGCGCGTCATTTCAACAAACATTTCAGTCAGGTTCGTGCATGCACTATCGGGTCATCGGCCTGTCACATGCATGTGCTTGCGGCAGCGCCGGTCGGATGGACACGCGTCGGTACGACGTCCATCACCACCACCCCGTCACTGCCGAAGCTGCCTATGCTCTGGATACTGCTGCTGTCGTTGTTGCTGCTGTGCTGGTTGTTCCTCGCGTCCGACAAGTGGGTGTGGTGGAAGGCCGGTGCGTTCTCGCTGCTGCTGCTCACGCTCAGCGCATGGTGGCTGATCGACAAGCTGTCCGGTGACGGGCTCAACGCCGCCACCCTGTACCACCTGGGCGCCGACATGGAAGGCGCCGGCGTCTCCGACTTCAAGGGTTACATCGCCGGCTTCATCGTGCTGGCACTGGTCTCGCTGCTGCCGCTGTTCGCCACGCGGGTGAAGCGCTGGCGCCAGTCCGGCCACGGCGCTGCCTGGTTCGCGGGCTTCGCTGCGGTATGGGTGGCCACGATCATGATCAGCCCGCTGGCCCGCGACGGCCAGCGCCTGTACCAGCAGCTGCGCCCGGTCGACTTCGCCCGCATCGCCCCCGAGTACCAGGTGCCGACGCAGCCGCTGCAGCGCCCGCGCAACATCGTCTGGATCTACGGCGAAAGCCTGGAGCGCACCTACCTGGATGAGAACGTGTTCCCGGGCCTGATGCCCAATCTCAACCGCCTGGCCACAAAGTCGCTGGACGTGCGCGGGCTGGCCTCGGCCGAAGGCAGCGGTTGGACCATCGCCGGCCTGGTGTCGTCGATGTGCGGCGTACCGCTGACCACCTCGCAGGGCGATGAGAACAGCATGGACCGCATGGGCAGCTTCCTGCCCAAGGCGGTATGCCTGGGCGACTACCTGAAGCAGCAGGGCTATACCAACCACTATCTGGGCGGTGCCAACGGCCAGTTCGCCGGCAAGGGCCAGTTCCTGGCCAGCCACGGTTTCGATGAAGTGCATGACCTGGCCTGGTTCAAGCAGCA
Organism: Stenotrophomonas sp. 115C5; assembly: GCF_056861055.1. Lineage (NCBI taxonomy): Bacteria > Pseudomonadati > Pseudomonadota > Gammaproteobacteria > Lysobacterales > Lysobacteraceae > Stenotrophomonas > Stenotrophomonas sp. 115C5. The sequence goes on along the minus strand of NZ_JBSPUQ010000002.1, from coordinate 299,740 downwards.
GAAGAAGATCGGCCGCATCCACTACTCGGCCTGGGGCGTGCATGACGATGTGCTGCTGGACACCGCCTACCAGCGCTTCGAGCAGCTCTCGCGCGCCGGCTCGCCGTTCATGCTGACCACGCTGACCATGGATACCCATCACCCAGCCGGCCATCTGCCGGTGTCGTGCAAGGGCGAGCGCTACCAGAGCCAGTACGGCAACATCAACATGCTCAACGCGCTCAAGTGCAGCGACCGGCTGATCTCGCAGCTGGTGCAGCGCATCCAGGCCAGCCCGTACGGCAAGGACACACTGATCGTGATCGCCTCCGATCACCTGGCGATGCCCAACGATCTGACCCACATCCTGACCCGGCAGAAGCGCGAGAACCTGCTGCTGTTCCTGGGCGATGGCATTGCCCCGCAGCAGCTCAGCGCCGACGCCGGCACCACCCTGGATTCGGGTGCGACCCTGCTCAGCCTGCTGGACCCGAACCTGAAGACGATGGGCTTTGGCCGTTCGCTGATCGATACCCAGCGCGCGCCCAGCGCCAGCGTGGCCACCCAGCGCGATGGCGGCCGCGATTACCCGCAGTACCTCGCCTTCGCCCGCTCGCTGTGGCTGGGTGAACCGACCCGCGAACTGAAGATCGATGGCGATGACCAGGTGGTGGTCGGCCTGCAGCATGTGCAGCCACCGGTGTTGCTGGAGTACGACAAGGACTGGGGTTTGAAGTCCGTGTATCTGGAAAACACTTCGCGCCAGTTCGATGATGCCAACCCGGACAACACCCTGGCCTATGTCGACCGCTGCACCGCGTTCGAGGATGGCTCGGCCGACGGGGACTGGTGCGCCCTGCTGGTCAACCGTGACAACGGCATCAAGCTGTACCGCGACAACGACCTGCGTGGCGGCATCGCGGTGGATGCACCGCTGGACGCCTTCCAGGGCCCGCGCCCGAGCGTGCGCCAGGCACACATGATCACCCAGAAGGGCCGCCGTACCCGCGCCGGCCAGTACATGCTGCAGCTGGTGGCGAGCACGCGCCCGGATCGCGGCTTCTGGATCGAGGCGGTGTCCTCGCAGCGCAAGGTGGTGCTGGCCCAGCAGTGGGTGCAGCCCGATGCCAACGGCAAGATCAACGTGTCGTTCGGGCTGGACCACGAAGTGGATGATCTGGAGATCCGCGCGTGGTTGAATCATGCCGAGAAACTGGCGGTGGATACGTTCGCACTGGTGCCCTCGCGCAGCCGACCGCGAGGGTAGGGGTTTCTTTGCAGGGCTGCGCCCTGCCACCCGCTACAAGCCGGAGAAACAGCAACGGCAACAGCGTGCATTCCGTGGTTGGGTGGGGCGGTGTCGGAGTGCGGGGACGCCGTGAATCCGTCCTTGGAGGCTTGGCAGCCGCATCCATGCGGCTGACACCCCGCACTCCGCGGCCGCCCCCCCCCCCCCCCCCCGCGGCGCGGCGCCCCCCCCCCCCCCCCCCCCCCCCCCCCCCCCCCCCCCCCCCCGCCCCACCTCTGACAGATTCCTGCGGCTGTCGGTAGGTGTCGACCTTGGTCGACACAATCTGTCAGATATCGAAAATCAAAATGGGGTCAGATCCGTTTTCCTACGGAAAACGGATCTGACCCCAAAAGCAATTCCAACAGATCGCGGAAATCTGTCGAAGGCGGGGTGGGGCCGGTTGCGGGAGTGTCCGCGGCATGGATGCCGCGGCCAAGCCCCCAAGGATGGGTTTACGGCGTCTCCCGCAACCGGACCCACCCCGCCAATCCTCGGAATGCCAGCTTTTGCTGTTGCTCTTGCGGTTGACGTTGCTTCGGCGGGTGCAGGGCGCAGCCCTGCAGAACACTCCCTACTCCTGCGGATCGCGGGTGATGTGGATGTCGGTCGGGGTCGACAGCGGAATGTTCCGCTCCGCCAGGATCTGCAGCAGGCTGAAATACAGATCGCTGCGGGTGGCATACACCTGCCGCGGGCTGGCTACGTACGCGAAGCTGTTGATGGTGATCTGGCCACCGGCAATGCTGTCGATGTAGACCGTTGGTGCCGGCTGCTTCAGCACGTTGGTGTGCGCGGTGTACGCATCCAGCAGCGCCTGCCGCAGGTTGCCGACATCGGTGCTGGGCGGCACCGCGAACTGGATCTGGATGCGGCCCTGGTTGTTGCCCATTGTCATGTTGCGTACGGTCTTGGTGACCAGCTCGGAGTTGGGCACGATCAGGGTCGATTTGTCCCCCACCTGGATCTCGGTCGAGCGCAGGCTGATGCGGCGGATGTCGCCCTCCTGGTCCCCCAGCTTCACCCAGTCGCCGATCTTCACCGGGCGCTCGGCCAGCAGGATCAGGCCGGAGACGAAGTTCTGGGTGATCACCTGCAGGCCGAAACCAATACCCACCGACAGCGCGCTGACCAGCAGTGCCAGCTTGCTCAGCTGCAGGCCCATCGCGCTCAGCGCCCAGATCACCGCGATGATGATGCCGACGTAACGGGCGACGGTGCTGACCGAATTGCGTGCGCCCAGATCCAGTTCGGTCTTGGGCAGATAGGTGTCGGTCAGCCAGCGCTGCACCAGCTGGGTAATCGCCAGGCCAGCCAGCAGCGCCAGTACCGCCATCACGATCCCCGCCGGTGCCAGCTTGGTGCCACCGATATCGAATCCGGTCGTGAACAGTGAAGTGAATCGCTCCACCACTGCGCCGATGTTGCCGAACGGCGCCACCAGGGCAAGCAGCGTGAGCAGCACGACCACGGTACGCAGCGCCGCCGACAGCAGCACGCCGGCCTGTTCCAGGCGCGACACGCTCAGGCCGGTGCTGAGCAGGATGGTCTGGCCCACCTTGCTGTCGGCATTGAGCATCCACGTGCTGAAGTCATCGACGAACTTGAACAGCAGGGTCGCCGCCAGCACCACGATGCTGCCGCCAATCAACTGCTGGTTCACGAACTTGGCGAAATTCAGGTAGCCCAGCAACGTCGCGACGATGGCGGCCACCACCGCGACGTTGCCCGCCACGCGTGCCAATACCAGCCAGCTGCTGCGACGCACCGGCGTGGCCGCGCCCACGCCATCGGCCTGTGCCTCCAGCTTGGCCTCGGCCTCGGCGGTCTGCCGGCGATGCAGGCGTGCCAGGGTCACCAGCATGGCCATGATCAGGCCCAGGTAGGTCAGGGCAATCAGACCATCCAGCGCAACCGTGGTGACATCGCTGGTGCGCGTGGCCTGGTCGAGGGCGACCAGCACCGTACTCAGCCAGGCCAGTGCCGCCGCGCCCCACGCGTACTTGCGCAGCTTGAGTGCGGCAGTGTCATCCAGATTCAGCAACCGCCACGACGGACGCTTGGGCACCAGCATGCAGGCGCTGAGTGCAGCGATGAAGGCGGCACGGAAGGTGGCCGTCTCCAGGCCGTCGGCCACCACCTGCAGGCGCGGCGCGATGGCATCGATGGCGTCCAGCGCCGCCATCAGCACCACCACGGCATAGCCGGGCAGCAACGTGCCGACCAGCAACAACCACATGGCCAGGCCGGAACGGCGCAGGCGACCATCGGGCGCACGCTCCGACGCCGCAAAGCGCCGCCCCAGCCTACGCAGCCACAACCGCAGCGGGAACATCATCACCAGCGCGGCGATCATGCCCAGCAACGGCGTGCCCCAGCCATTGGCCCGGATGCCGGCAACGAACGTATCGCGCCCCTGCTCGGCCAACGGCGCGACGCGTGCGATATCAATCGGCAGGCGCTCGGCCACCTTGCTCCACAGTGCCGGAGACAACGGCGAGGCGACCTTCTTCCCCATGTCTTCGGCGCGCTGCGCAGTGCGCTGCTGGTCGATGTCGGCTGCCAGCTGCTGGGCACGCACGGCGCTGGTCTTGGCCTGCGCCACCGACGCGGCCAGTCCGTCGCGCTGCTTGTTTATCGTGCGCCGTTGCGCCGCCAGTTCGGGCGGCTCGGTGGTGCCCTCGGCAGGCGTGCCCAGCTGCGCCAGTTGTTCGTCGAGGCGAACCAGCTGGGGCTGCAGCGCCTTTTCCAGCGCCTCAGCATCACGCCGTGCCTGCGAGGCATTCTCCGACAGCATCGCCAGCGTCTCGATGGCTTCAGCATCGCCACGCTTGCGATCGATCTCCTTCAGCCTGGAATCGATATCCGCCAGCTGCTGCTTTGGCGTCGGGTCCTCATCCTGTGCCAGCACCGGCGCGGACAGCAGGAGGGCGGTGCACAGCATCAGGACCCACCAGAGCCCCCGTGCACGGATCGTTCGCAGGAAAGAAGACACGCCAGCCACACCGGTTCGCGCGGACCACCGCGCCTGCGCGCGACTATACGGCACAGGCGGTAAAGGGCGGATGGGCGGTATTCAGTACTTCAGGCGCAGCTCTTCCACGGCCGGCTGCTGCAGCGCGTACCAGTCCTGGAACTCTTCCTCGGTGATCTCATCGGGCGCGTACACCGCCACCGGGTGCCAGTCGTGGTCGGTCGGCAGCGGCTGGCGCGGGCCGGCACGCAGGCTGTAGGCCACGCCTTCGTAGTCCACCAGGTCATCGACCTGCGGCCACTGTTCGCGTGCGAACGCGGATTCACTCTTCAACAGGATCACCTGGTACATCGGCACCTCCACTTCGGTTGGATCAGGAAAACACGGCGCTGGCGGCAGCATACCGCCGCACCGGTGACAACGGGCACGCCGCAGCGGCGACGGAACGTTCTGGACACGGCCATCGCCCCGGCTTCACCCGCCCATGGCAAGGCCATCGGCATCGTGGAGGCCCCCCCTGCCACGACCGCCGATGACCGAGCACCCGCCGCTGAAGACCGTTGCCGACCTCAAGCTGCCCCGCTACCTGGGCACCTGGTACGAGATCGCACGCCTGCCGATGCGCCATGAACCGGAAGGCTGCACCGACGTGTCGGCGCACTACACCCTGCTCGACAACGGCAACGTCGGCGTCACCAACCGCTGTCGTATGGACGGCGAGGTCGAGGAAGCCACCGGCGAGGCCTGTGCCGTCGACAACGACAGCGCGCGCCTGGAGGTGAGCTTCCTGCCCAAGGGCCTGCGCTGGTTGCCATTCGCCAAGGGCGACTACTGGGTGATCCAGGTCGCGCCGGACTACAGCGTGGCGCTGGTCGGCAGCCCGGACCGCAAGTACCTGTGGCTGCTGGCCCGCGAACCGCAGCTGGACGCCACCGTGCAGGACCATTATCTGGCCACCGCCCGCCTGCAGGGCTTCGATCTGTCCGAACTGATCCAGACCCCACATACCGGCCACCCGACCGCCTGAGCAGCTGCGCATGGACCTGAAAAGTGGCTACCCGTGGTGGGCGGTGCGCAACGGCCTGATCCACGCCTTCCCACCGCTGGAAATGGACCTGCACAGCGACGTGCTGGTGGTCGGCGGTGGCATCACCGGTGCGCTCATCGCCGATGAACTGTCCGCCCACGGCCACGAAGTCGCGGTCATCGAGCAGCGCGACATCGGCTGGGGCAGTACCGCCGCCAGCACCGCGCTGCTGCAGTACGAGATCGATACCCATCTGCTGGAACTGGCCCAGCGCTATGGCCAGGACGCCGCCGCGCTTGCCTACCGTGCGTGTGCCGAGGCGATTCCGGCCCTGGGAGAGGTCGCTCGCGGCCTGAAAGACGTTGATTTCCAGCGCATGGACAGCCTGTATCTGGCCAGCCGCCATCGCGACGTGCCGCGCCTGATGGCCGAAGGTGGGGCGCGGCGCAGCATCGGCCTGGATGCCCGCTGGCTGGGCCCGGAGGCACTGCGGGAACGTTTCGACGTTGAGGCCGGCGGCGCCCTGCTGACCCGGCAGGCGGCGCGGGTCGATCCGTATCGGCTGACCTATGCGCTGCTGCAGCGCGTGCGCCGGCGCGGCGGCCACGTGCATGACCGCACCGTACTGCACAGCCTCGATGCCACCGCGCGCAGGGTGACCGCCCGTACCGAAGCCGGTGCCACGGTCCGCGCACGCCACGTCGTGCTGGCGATGGGCTATGCCAACCAGCGCTGGCTCGATCAACGCGTCGCCCGCAACCGCAGCAGCTATGCCTTCATCACCGACCCCATCGATGCGGACGTGCTGGGCCGGCTGCGCAACACGATGGTCTGGGAGAGCGCACGCCCCTACCTGTACCTGCGCGCCACCGGCGAGCGCCGCCTGCTGGTGGGCGGGCTGGACGACGCCATCGACATCCCCGCCCGCCGCGACCTGCGCGTGCAGCGCAAGGCCGACAAGCTGATGAAACAGCTGCGGCATTGGTTCCCACGGCTGGACCCGGTACCGGCGTTTTCCTGGGCCGGCACCTTCGCCGAAACGGCGGACGGCCTGCCTTTCTTCGGCCCGCACGATCAGTGGGGCCCGCGGGTGCACTTCGCCATGGCCTACGGCGGCAACGGCATCACCTATTCAATGATCGGCGCGCAGCTGCTGCGGGCCCGGATCGAGCGCTGCGGGCATCCGCTGACGGGGCTGTTCGGGTTCGGGCGGTTGCCGTAGCGCCCGCCTCTTGTAGAGTCGAGCCACGCTCGACTGCATCTGCCACCCGCAGCCGAGCATGGCTCGACTCCACGGGGCGCCGACAGGCATCATTCAAGCAACCCCTGCTAGCGTCGGCTTGTACCGCCGCGTGTTGCGTGGCCACCTGTCCGCTGGAGCGCCGTCATGATCCGCCCCCTGACCCTGCTGCTGTGCCTGGCCCTGCCGGGAACCGTGCTGGCCCAGTCCGCCGCAGGCGCCACCGCGCCGCAGGCGGCCGGCCTGGATCTGACGCTGCCGCAGGCGCCGATGCGCTACCTCAACGACCCGGCCCTGCAGCAGGACCCCCCGGGCACGTACTACGGCGACAAGAGCGGCCCGCGCGTGCACGACGACGCGAAGATCGCCGACGTCACCGACGACAAGGTCAAGGTATCCGGCAGCTTCACCACCGGCATCGGCTATTCCAAGAACGGTGGCAACAGCCACTACAACGCCGCCACGCTGAACCTGAGCAAGAACTACACCACCGATGAGGGCAAGACCCACGGGGTCAACGTCAACATCCACATGAGCGAAGGCAAGGGACCGGGCTTCTTCGGTCCGTATGGCGGGTATTACGGCCGCGGGCCGGGCTATTGGGCTTACCCGCCGCCGTACGGCTGGTAAGCCAGCTCCTGTAGAGCCGAGCCCATGCTCGGCTACGGTTGGCCGCAAAGCCGAGCATTGGCTCGGCTCTACATGGGCCAACGTCAATCCAGCCAGCCATCGCGCTCGCTGTGCAGGATGCGGCCGTCATAACCGCTCAGGCGCACGTCCACCTTCTGGTTGCGTGCATTGCGGGCTTCCAGCGACCAGGTCGCACCATCGCGTTCCAGCGAATGGATCTCGCGCAGGCCATGCGCCTGTGCTCGTGCCAGCACCTGCTCGGTGGTCAACAGCGCGCGGCTGCTGTGCTCGTCGAAGATCTCGCCGGTCTTCGGGTCCACGTAGACCTCGCTGAAGCGGCCATCGGCGCGGCTCACGTCGGCCTCCCACAGGCCATCATCGCGTTCGATCTCGTGGATCTGGGTGTAACCGGCCTTGCGCAGGGTCTGTTCGACCTGGGCCATGCCCAGCGGCGCGGCCTGTACGGCCGGTGCGATGGCCAGCAAAGCAACAGTGGCAAGGGTGAGCGACTTCAACATGGGGGTTCTCCTGTTCGTGTTCGTGGCCGGACCATCCCGGCAACGCCACAATGCACCGCGTGGTTAACAGCGCCTTAGCCGGCACTGTTAGCCAGCTGTTAGTCACCCCCGGCACACTCACGCCTGTTCCTAAAGCCTCCCCCCGCCCCGATGCTCTCCACCCTGCCCCTGCTGCTGGCCCTGGCCAGCGCCCCGACCGCCGCCGCGCCCGCTCAGGACCCGGCGCAGCAGGTCGCGCGCCGCGCGGTGCAGCAGGGCCGCTACGTGCCATTGGAAAGCGTGGTGCGCGATGCGCTCAAGCGCTTTCCGGGGCAACTGCTGGAAGTGGAGCTGGACGATGGCGTCTACGAAGTGGAGATCCTGCGCGGCGACGGCGTAGTGGTAGAGCTGGACTATGATGCGCGCAGCGGAAAGCTGCTGAAGACGGAGCTCGACGACTGATGCGCATCCTGTTGGCCGAAGACGATGCCGCACTGGCACAGCGCCTGGTGCCCCTGCTGGAGCAGGCCGGCTACGTGGTGCATGTGGTTGCCGATGGCCGCCAGGCCGAGGAGATCGGCCAGATCGAGGACCTGCAGGCGGCCATCGTTGACCTCGGCCTGCCCGGCCTGGACGGACTGAGCGTGATCGAGCGCTGGCGCGGCAATGGCCGCAGCTTTCCGGTGCTGGTGCTGACCGCACGCGGGCGCTGGCACGACAAGCTGGCCGGCTTCGATGCCGGCGCCGATGACTACCTGACCAAGCCGTTCCAGGCGGACGAACTGGTGCTGCGCCTGCGCGCCCTGATCCGCCGCAGCCATGGCCATGCCAGCCCGCGCCTGCACTGCGGGCCGCTGCAGCTGGACGTCAACGCCGGCCGCTTCGAACTGGACGGACAGCCGCTGGCACTAAGCCCGCAGGAGTTCCGCCTGCTCAGTTACTTCATCCACCACAGCGGCCAGGTGATCGGCCGTGATCGTCTGGGCGAGCAGGTGTTCGAGGGCGGGTTGGATCCCGACTCCAACGCGCTGGATGTGCTGCTGGGGCGCGTGCGCCGCAAGCTCGGCATCGATCTGATCCAGACCGTGCGCGGCCAGGGTTGGCGGCTGGCGGCACCGTGACGCGCCAGCCCTCGCTGCGGCGGCGGCTGCTGCTGGCCGGCGGCGTTGGCCTGCTGCTGGTCTCGCTGCTGGCCAGTGCATTGCTGGGCGAACTGTTCAAGCGCAGCGCGCGTGATCGGCTGGACCACGAACTGCAGCAGGACATGCTGACCCTGCTGGCGCAGGCCGAGGTGGACCCGGAAGGACAGCTGCGCCTGCGCCAGGAACCGAATGACGCGCGCTTCCAGCGGGTGTTCTCCGGTTCCTACTGGCAGATCGCCGGTGCCGATGGCCGTGTGCTGCTGCAGTCGCGCTCGCTGTGGGATGAAACACTGCCGGCCACGGCCGCCGGCCCGGCCACGCGCAACTTGGCCGGGCCGCTGCAGCAATCCTTGCGCGCACGTGTGCAGCAGGTGCGCCTGCCACGTGCCAGTGAACCATTCGTGGCGGTGGTTGCCACCGACCGCAGCGCGCTGGATGCCGATGTTGCCGCGTTCCGGCAGCGCACCGCCATCGCGCTGGGTGTGCTGGTCGCAGCGTGGCTGGCGGTGCTGGCCAGCCAGGTGCACTTCGGCCTGCGTCCGCTGCATCGCCTCGGTGCACAGCTGGAACGAGTGCGGCGCGGTGATGCGCAGCGCATCGAGACGCGCGGTTTGGGCGCGGAGGTCGCGCCCCTGGGTGAAGAACTCAACGCACTGCTGGAGCACCAGCAGCGCATGGTCGCGCGGGCACGCACCAGTGCACAGGACCTGGCGCATGCGCTGAAGACCCCATTGAGCGTGCTGGCCACCGAGGCCGACGGCGACGGTACGCATTGGCGTGCCACTGTGCGCGAACAAAGTGCGCGCATGCAGGCCAGCGTCGACCGCTACCTGGCTGCAGGACTGGCTGCCGATCATCGCCAGCGCACCGACGTGGCCGCTGTCGCGCAGGCGCTATGCCGGTTGATGGCACGCGTGCATGGCGAACGCGGCATTTCGTTCACGGCCGCAGGTATCGATCCAGCGTTGCAGTTCGCCGGTGCCAGTGCGGATCTGGAAGAGATGCTGGGCAACCTGCTGGACAACGCCGGGCGGTGGGCGCGACAGCAGGTAGACATCACTGCGGACATCAGCGACGGACAGCTACGCATCGAAGTACGCGACGACGGCCCGGGCTTGGCCGCGGAGTCACTGTCACAGGTCACCCAGCGCGGTGTGCGGCTGGATGAGCGCGAGGGCAGCAGCGGGCTGGGCCTGGCAATCGTGGGCGATATCGCCGCCAGTTATGGCGGGCGTTTGACGCTGGAAAATGCGCAGCCCGGCCTGCGCGCGACGGTGTGGTTGCCGCTGGGGTGACGCACCGCTACCGGTTCACGCGCTTCCGGTAGGTGTCGACCTTGGTCGACATGCACCAAAAGCGCCGACCAAGGTCGGCATCTACCAAAGCAGTGCATCGGTTCCGCCGACTATCGTGCACCCGGTGTCGACCTTGGCCGACACGCATCAAAAGCGCCGACCAAGGTCGGCATCTACCAAAGCAGTGCATCGGTTCCGCCGGCCACCGTGCCCCCGGTAGGTGTCGTCCTTGGCCGACACGCATCAAGAGCATCGATCAAGCATCAACGGTGGTGCATCCACCAGCAGTCAATCGCGTCCAGCACGATGTGGATGATCAAACCGATGCCGAACAACCGCGTTCTCTTCGGCACGCACAGCCCTGCATAGACCGCGATGGCCGGTGCGGTATGCAGCGGGTGGAAACCGATGCTGCAGCGGTTGGGTGCGTAGATCGGATCGGCCAGCAGGTGGTCCAGATCGATGATCCAGCCCAGCAGCATCAGCAACCACGCCGAGGCGAAGCGCTTGCGCCAGAACAGCCATGCCAGCAGGGCTGGCACGGCGGCATGCAGGAACAGGTGGAAGATCGCGCGCGCGCTCATCGCAACGGTAGCGCCGGGCAAGCCCGGCGCTGTCCATCAGACCAGAGGTTCGTCGGACAGGTAGGTGTAACCGGTCAGGCCGGCTTCCAGTGCCTCCGACAGCTCCTGCGCGCGTTCCGGCGACAGCTGCGCCTCGGCCACGCGCTGCGCATAGGTCGCACGCAGTTCGTCCAGGCGGTAACCCACGTAATCCAGCATCACGTCGGTGGTGTCGCCGCGGCGCTGCTGGGTGATGGCGTAGCCATCGGCGTCGGCCAGCACTTCCACCGCGTCGGTATCGCCGAACAGGTTGTGGATGTCGCCCAGGATTTCCTGGTAGGCGCCGACCATGAAGAAGCCGATGCGGTAGCTCTCACCAGGCTTCATCTTGTGCAGCGGCAGCGAGCTGTCCAGGCTCTCGTTCTCGACATAGGTTTCCACCATGCCGTCCGAGTCGCAGGTCATGTCGGCGATGATGCCGCGGCGGTCCGGGGTTTCGTCCAGGCGCTCGATGGGCACGATCGGGAACACCTGGTCGATCGCCCACACGTCCGGGATCGATTCGAACACGCTGAAGTTGACGAAGTACTTGTCGACCAGGCGCTCGTTCAGTTCGTCCAGCACCGGGCGATGGCTCTTCTCGTCATAGCTCAGGCGCGCACGCACGCCGTGGGCAATGGCGTAGAACAGATCGTCGATGCGCGCACGCTGCGGCAGGTCGATCTGGCCCAGCGCGTAGCTTGCCAGGCCTTCGGCATGGAAATGCTGCGCTTCCTGGAACAGCTCCACCGCCGGGCGCACGTCCAGTTCGTCGTGGATCTCGCGCAGGTGGCGGATCGCCGCCGGCTCGTCATCGTGCTGGTCCGGCACGCGGCCTTCCTGCGCCTCTTCCACTTCCGACACGTTGGCGATCAGCACCGCGTGGTGCGCGGTCATCGCGCGGCCGCACTCGGTCACGATGCGCGGCGGGGTCAGGCCGAACTCTTCGCAGGCATTGGCCAGCGGCTGCACGATGTTGCTGGCGTAGGAATGCAGGCCGTAGTTGATCGAGCAGAAGCTGCGCGAACGGGTGCCTTCATAGTCCACGCCCAGGCCACCACCCACGTCGACGTGGGTGATCTTCGCGCCCAGGCGCGACAGCTCCACGAAGTAGCGGGTGGCTTCGCGCATGCCGTTGGCGATGTCGCGCACGTTGGAGATCTGCGAGCCCATATGGAAGTGCAGCAGGTTCAGGCAGTCGGCGTACTCGGTGTCACGCAGCGACTTCCACAGGTCCAGCAGCTGGCGCGGCGACAGGCCGAACTTGGCCTTGTCGCCACCGCTGTTCTGCCACTTGCCGGCGCCCAGCGAGGCCAGGCGCATGCGCACGCCCAGGCCCGGCTTCACGTCCAGCGCCTTGGACTCTTCCAGCACCAGCTTCAGCTCGGACGGCTTCTCGATGACGATGAAGGTCTGCAGGCCCAGCTTGCGGCCGATCAGGGCCAGGCGGATGTACTCGCGGTCCTTGTAGCCATTGCAGACGATCAGGCCACCCGGACGCGACAGCGCCAGCACGGCCATCAGCTCGGGCTTGCTGCCCGCTTCCAGGCCGAAGCCCTCGCCGTGGTGGCTGGCCAGGGTGCCGGCCACGCCGCGGGTCTGGTTGACCTTGATCGGGTACACGGCGGTGTAGCCGCCGCTGTACTCCCAGTCCTGCTGGGCCTGGCCGAAGGCCGCCTGCAGCTTGCCCAGGCGCTGGCCGAGGATGTCCGGGAAGCGCACCAGCAGCGGCAGCTTGGCACCGGCCGCGCGCGCAGCATCGACCACCTTGGGCAGCGACACCACCGGGCCGTCCGCCCCGGTCGGTCTCACCACCATGTGCCCGGCCTGATCCACGTCGAAGTAACCGTCCGCCCAATGCGGGATCGAGTAGGTCTTGCGGGCTTGGTCGAGGGACCAATCGGTCATTTCAGTCGGCCTTGTTGGCAATAAAAGGGGGGGCATGATAACGCCTATATGCCCACAGGTTCGTTATCATGCGCGCCCGCGCCCGTGACAGGTTTCAACCTGAACGGGCCGATCCGTCCGGATGTGGCATCTGTGCCACGCGGCCCCGCCCGCCAGCCCGGCTCCACCCCTCCGAACAGGACTGTTTTCCAATGACTGACAGCAACAACTGGTACATCGAACACTTCGAGCGCACCGGCTCGGCCATCGGCTACCGCATCACCGGCAAGCTGGACGAGGTGCAGTCGCCGTTCCAGAAGATCGAGATCTTCCAGACCACCGACTGGGGCAACCTGATGACCATCGACGGGGCCATCATGCTGACCAGCAAGGACAACTTCTTCTACCACGAGATGATCAGCCACCCGGTGCTGTTCACCCACGCCGCGCCCAAGCGCGTGGTGATCATCGGTGGCGGCGACTGCGGCACCCTGCGCGAAGTGCTCAAGCACACCGGCGTGGAGAGCGTGACCCAGTGCGATATCGACGAGCAGGTCACCGTGATGGCGCGCAAGCACTTCCCGGAACTGTGCGACTCCAACGACGACGCCCGCGCCGAGCTGCTGTTCGACGACGGCGTGGCCTACATGGCCAACTGCCCGGCCGGCAGCGTGGACGTGGTGATCGTCGATTCGACCGACCCGGTCGGCCCGGGTGAAGGCCTGTTCAACAAGGCCTTCTACGAGAGCTGCTTCAAGGCCCTGAAGGACGACGGCATCCTGGTGCAGCAGTCCGAGTCGCCGCTGATGCAGCTGGAGCTGATCAACGAAATGCGCACCGAGATGGGCAAGGCCGGCTTCGGTTCGTTCAAGACCCTGCCGTTCCCGCAGCCGTGCTACCCCACCGGCTGGTGGAGCGTGACCATGGCGCGCAAGGGCGACAGCAGCTTCGACTTCCGCCAGGCCGACTCGGCCGCCAAGACCTTCAACACCCTGTACTACACCGCCGCGCTGCACACCGGCGTGCTGGTGACCCCGCCATTTGTGCAGGCGGCACTGAAGTAAGGCGTGCCGACCAACGGTCGGCACCCACCCAATGAAAAACCCGCGCTGGCGACAGCGCGGGTTTTTGCTTTCTGTAGAGCCGAGCATGGGCTCGGCTCTACAACATCCCCCGCGCACGACCCGGCGGCGGTTCGCTCAGAGCGCCCAGATACCGGCAATCACCGCCACCACCAGGCCCCACTTGATCACCTGGTAGGCCACCACGCTGCGCTCGCGCAGTGCCTTGGCCTTCAGGCGCACCTTGTAGACACTGCCAAACGCCTTGTTGACGCCACCGGTCGGGTCACCCGGCAGGTTCGGCGAGGCACCGCCGGCCAGCAGCGTAGCCGCCACCGCACGATTGAACAGGCTCGGCAGGCCGAAGCGCAGCGGGCGGGCGATGTCGCAGAACAGGATCACGCGGTCATCGGGCGTCTCGTTGTGCGCGTGGTGGATGTAGGTCTCGTCGAACATCATCCACTCGCCATCGCGCCAGCTCTTCTTGATGCCGTCCACTTCGATGTAGCAGCCGTCGTTGTTCGGCGTGGCCAGGCCCAGGTGCAGGCGCAGCGAACCGGCGAACGGGTCGCGGTGCGGGCGCAGTTCGCTGCCCGACGGCAGCTGCGCGAACATCGCCGCACGCACGTCCGGCAGCGACTCCAGCAGCGCGGTGGTCTTCGGGCACATCGCCTTCGCCGACGGGTGCGACGGGCCATACCACTTCAGGTAGAAGCGCTTCCAGCCACGACGGAAGAACGAATTGAAGCCGGCATCGTTGAACGTGCTGGAGGCGGCGATCTTCTGCGCATCGCGCAGCGCCAGCGCCTCGTCGCGGATCATCTGCCAGTTCTGGCGCAGCGGCTCCAGCTGCGGGAACTCCTTGGCCGGGTCCAGGAACGGCGTAGTCGGCACCTTCGAGAACATGTACATGACCACGTTGATCGGGGCCATGAAACTGGAGTGGTCCAGCAGCTGGCGCGACCAGCGCGCGCGCACCTTGCCACGGAAGTGGATGTACAGCACGCAGGCGACGAACAGCGCTGCAATGACGATTTTGATGATCAAAACACTTTCCTCCAGCCGCAGCCGGAATGGGAAACGGGGCGATGCACGGCCAAGCGGCCAGCACCGGTGGGGACCGCGGCAGGGGACGGGGACGTGCCAGGAAGGGGCGGCCGCCGATGTCGCGAATTAACAGCTTATGGTCGGCAGGCCGTGCGTCGGGGTCAAGCTGGACGTGCGTGGCGTTCAGCGGGCCGCGGATGAACGAAGCGATGCGACACCCAACATATTGATTCTGAAAGAATCGAAGACAAAGTGAGACAGAATTGTCCGATTGGGCGCGACGAACTGTTCCAGCCGCGACCCCGACATTTCTCCGACAAACCGTGGAATAGCGAACTGGCGAGTACTAAAATTAACGAAAACTTAGTAACTCCCTGTAACACCGGTTCGCTTGACGCTTTGCGCCACCCACCGGGTCGTCCGAGACCCCGACATGTATCTTCCTGCTCTCCCCCCCTCCTCCTGCGGCAATGACGCCGCCTCCCCGCTGCTGCTCAAGCGTGGCGAACGTTTCCTGGCCCCCGACGTCTATCGCACCTGCCTGGACGGGCGCGAGGCGGTCATCAAGGACTACTCCCGCTACCGCGGCACTCCCGTTTCACTGATCGCGCGGCTGATGGTGCACCGCGAAGCACGCATGCTGCAGCGCCTCGGCGGCTGGAAGCACGCACCCGCGCTGCTCGGCACCCTGGGTGGCCTGGCACTGGGCATGGAGTTCATTCCCGGCCAGACCCTGAGCACCGCGCAGGCCGTGGGCAATGAAGTGTTCGAGCAGCTGCAGCACGCGCTCAGCCGTTTGCACGCCGCCGGCATCACCCACAACGACCTGCATGGCACCAACGTGGTGGTCAGCGGCGGCGTGCCGGTGCTGCTGGACTTCACCTCCGCCTGGCGCGCCCCGCGCTGGCTGCGCCGCAACCCGCTCAGCCGGCAGATGCGCCGCAGCGACATGAAGAACCTGCTGAAGATCCGCCAGCGCATGACCGGCCAGGCCCCGAGTGCCGCGCAGGCCGCACTGGTGGCCGACCCCGGCTGGGTCGCTGCCGTGCGCCGGGGCTGGAAGCGGTTCTACAAGTGGGCCAAGCGCCGGTAGGGGGCGAGCTCGCTCGACCGCTTTACCGCTCTTTGTAGAGCCGAGCCCGCGCTCGGCTGCTGTTCCTGCATCGCGCGAAATGCAGCCGAGCATAGGCTCGGCTCTACAACATCCCGCCGAACGGGTTACAACGCGTCCGCGTCCAGCTCACCGGTACGAATACGCACCACACTGCCCAGGTCGTACACGAACACCTTGCCGTCGCCAATCTTGCCGGTGCCCGCCGCCTTCACGATGGCCTCAACCACGGCCTCCACCTGGTCGTCGGTCACCGCCACTTCCAGCTTCACCTTCGGCAGGAAATCGACCACATACTCCGCGCCGCGGTACAGTTCGGTGTGGCCCTTCTGGCGGCCAAAGCCCTTCACTTCCGTCACCGTGATCCCGGTAGCCCCACGCTCGGCCAGCGCTTCGCGCACGTCGTCGAGCTTGAACGGCTTGATCACCGCCATGACCATCTTCATCGTCTATCTCCTGTCTTCCGGCGTGGAGGATAGCGCCTGAACGAGGCCCGTGCGAAGCCGCTGCGGCCTGTCCGGGCAATGGGTGCCGGCAGTATCCTTGTGCCCGAACGGCCTGCCCGCGCCGGATGCACGGGCCCACCCCCACGGAGCACCCCATGATCGACCTGAACCACATCGATGACCTCGCCCGTCGCCTCAGCGACCTGGTGCCGCCGGGCCTGCGCGAATCGCGCGAGGAACTGCAGGCCACCTTCAAGAGCGCGCTGCAGGCCGGCCTGGCCAAGCTGGACCTGGTCACCCGCGAGGAGTTCGAAGTGCAGCGCGCCGTGCTGCTGAAGACCCGCGAAAAGCTGGATGCGCTGGAAACGGCCGTGCGCGAGCTGGAAGGGCGCGGCGCCGCAGAATGAAAAAAGGAGGCGCACTGCGCCTCCCGTTTACAGATTATTTCCCGGATGGGGCCTTGCAGCAAGGCCCACCGGGCGCCCTAGACTCGCCGGCCTGTCGATCCGGCAGCACAGAGAGGGGCAGCAGCGATGGCGCAGGACACCGATTGGACACCCGTTTCGCATGACACCTGCGACCAGGTCGACGGGCCGTTCTATCACGGCACCCGCGCTGACCTCGCGGTGGGCGAGTTGCTGAGCGCGGGCTTCCGCTCCAACTATCGCGACAGCGTGGTGATGAACCACATCTACTTCACCACGATTGCCAAGGGCGCCGGGCTGGCTGCGGAGATGGCCCGCGGCGAGGGTCGGCCGCGTGTGTATGTGGTGGAGCCGACTGGACCGTTTGAAGACGACCCGAATGTGACCAACAAGAAGTTTCCGGGGAACCCGACGCGGTCGTATCGCAGTGCGCAGCCGTTGAGGGTGGTTGGGGAGATTGTGGAGTGGGAGCTGTATGACGCGGAGTTCGTCCGGCAGTTGAAGGCGTTTGTTGCTTCGGGGAGTGGGGAGATCATCAATTGAGGGAAGGAGAGACACGTGCTTTGGCCGACGGAGGATCAACGCAGCAGATCGTCGAACGATGTCCGCTCCCGGCCAAGAGCGGACTCTCGCAGTGCCTCGAACAGACCCAACCACAAATTTTCCTGACCTGGAACGAAGTATCGGGCCGGCACTACTTGAACATCTCCAACAGATCCTTGTCTTCATGCCGCTTCTCCCACGTGGAGAGAAAACAGAAGCTCACACCACTTCCCATGGCAGCCTTCTGGAACCCGGCCAGTTCTTCCTTCGTGACCGGGTACTCAACCGGATCAAAGTGCAGAATCCCCCACGGCTTGACGAGAGAGAACCCAGGCAGGAGTTCCGAGAAGATCGCCTTGAGCAGGGGCCGGATACTCGAAAAGTCCTTGATCGGGCCCGCGCGATTGCCAAGGGCATGACACTGACGACGGATGGTCCTGTCTCCACCAACCACGCGCGCAATGAAGTGGTACTGGTGCACTCGAACGTAGATCAGCTGACGGCGAAAGATCTTCATCCCCATCTCAAAGCCACGTGCTCAACAGCCATCCATGCAACTGCATGCCTATCCATCAATGCGCAGGCTCCGCCTTCAGCGCGCTTGAACCCCTTCGCAGCAGGTACAGCGCAACCAGGAACGGCCACAGCGAGTTGATAGACGAGAACACGCGCTGGGTCAGCCCCCTGAACCCTTCCGGGTCCGCTCCCACCACGTTCAACCAGAGATAGACAATCCCCGCGACGCTCACCGTAGCAGTCACGGCGTACGCCCTTCGGTTGGCAGACCACGCGCTCAGTTCGATGTGCGACATCGCCGGTGCAATGATGTTTGCGATACCGATGGTGTAGAAGCCGTGCATCGGATGGCCCATGGGCCAGAGACCGTTGGTCAGCATGGAGATGCCAAAGATCATCCAGCAGATCGCGCCTACGGCAATCCGGCGGCCGGACTCCCGCCATACCCCGATGGCAAACGCCACGAAGCCCACGCCGCAGCCGATGGGGGCAATCCTGGCGCAGATGCTTGCAAGCGTTGGTGCCTGCAGCAGTTCGCTGGCGTGCTGTGCAAGCGGGTTGTAGCCCGGCGCGAACAGGGCGGCAACGCTGGTCCAGAACAGGAACCACGGAAGCGGGACCAGGCCCGCGCAGAGAAGCAGTCGGCTGCGGCGTTGCACGTGCAGTGATCCTTGTTTTGGCCTGCGCCAGTGGGTGGAATCCATTCGAACGCTGCAGAACCTTGCTGCTGTGGGCAGGACGGCCTTGCTTGACTACAGCGGTAGTCAGATTGCGCGCGGCACTCGGTAGGTTCAATAGGCAGGAAGTCATTTAAACCATCCAGCCGATGTCGCAGCGGTTCGGTTGCATGAGCGATCACGCATGCCCGATGGGCGAGTGCTGTCGCATTTGCCGCGCCCTGCATCCTTGACGGAAGGATCTGACGACTCCGTTCCAGAAGTGCCTGTACGCCTAGCCCGCCAAGGCTCTCGCCCCTTTCCGCGCTATGCGACAATGCCGAAAACGTCTCGGGTTTTGGCGGCATTGGCCTCAAGCCCTTGGTATTCCACACAGCCGCGGGTAATCGTTAATGCGCCACCGTGCATCGGTGGTCGGGACTCGAAAACCCGTCGTTGTGATGAAGTTTGCGCTTGCCAGCCGGCATCACCTCGCGTGGTGCCGGCTGGCAATCCGTCTGCCGGCTACGGCGGGCGGGGCGTGGGGGCCTCGTGCCCGCCGGCGATCATCACACACCGGTTTTCGAGCCACGCCCCGTCCGCCACCTTTAACGGTGGCGGCTTCCGCCTGCTTGCACGGAGCCCGCCATGACCACGCCGCACTCCCCTCCCCCGCGCCCCATCCAGGAAGCGCCCTCGGCCGCCCCGGCCCTGGACCCCAACAGCCTCATCGCCATCCTGCACGCCATCGGCGCCGGTGCTGCAGCCGACGGTCAGCCCTGGCCTGAGCGCCATCACCTGCGCAGCCGGCAGATGCAGTTGTCCGACGCCGACTGCGCACTCACCGGCCAGCGCATCGTGCAGGAGATCCTGCTGGCGGCCGAGCGCACGCGCCAGAACGGCGAGCCGGAGCAGTACGTCGGCGACCGGGTGATGGAGGGGCTGGTGATGGCCGATCTGGCGCTGACCGCCTTCATCCACGAGCGGATGCGACCCAAGGACTGAGCGCGCTTATGGCGCGAACCCTTCTGCCTGTGTGCGGGGTGACGAATGAAGAAGCACGGCCTGGCCGCTGCGGCGGCGTGCATCGCGGTGATCGGCGCGATGTGGATGGAGTGGCTCGAACCAGCGGGCGATAAGGTGTGGGCCTATCAGAAGCTGCAGCCGGCCGATTACCGGTTGCTGCACAGTGATGCACTTGGCTTTGTGACCGCGAAGGCCCACGAGGGCTCTGAACTGCACGCGCGCCATGCCGGGGCTACGTCCTTCGAGATCCGATGCAAGGGCGTTCGGGTGCTGGCGGTGGAGAACGCATCGCCGCGTGTGGTGATCCGAATCCCTACGGATGCACTGCGGCGTGCGCCTGACATCGCACACTTGCACGCCAACTTTCGCCGTTTGTTGAGCCAGGCCCCGAACCGCGCACGGTTACTGTGGGCATCTGACGAGCCGTCTTGGCTTGGGGCAAGGTTGCATAGCGCCTTAGGACGCGTGCCCCGCAAGCAGCCGTGCGGGCTCGACGCTACTGTTGACCCGCACCGCTCGTAAGGAACGGTGCGCTGGCAGAGGCATTGGCCGGATGACCGGCCTGTCGGCGTCAGGCCCTGCGCAGGATCGCTACCGGGGCTTCTTTGGCTGCTCGTCGAGCCGGTACAAATGCTGCGGCCTGCCCCAACAGAAGCACCGTGAGTACGCCAATCGCGAGGAATGGCGCTTCGATCCTGGCTACCTCGTAGTATCCGGCCACGGCCATGTTCAGGCCGATGGCCAGTGCGGTACCGACAACAGACCCGGTGGCGGTGAGAATCAGGTTCTCCACCAGGAAGTACCGGAGGATGTCGGATTTCCGGGCGCCCAGTGCGCGCCGGATACCGATCTGCCGATACCGCTTGCGGACCCAGAAGCTGGCCAGTCCGTACACGCCTGTTGCAGTTACCACCAACAGCGCCAACCCGGAACTCAGGAACATGATCGCCATGGTCTGATCGTGGCGGAAGTAGTCGGCGCGCAGCTCGCGGAACGAGGTGCTGCGGGCGATGGTGCGGTTCGCATCGCGTTGCGACAACGCGGCTTCACTGGACGCAATCACGTCCGCCACTCGCCCATCCCCAGCACGGATGGCGAACATCACACGAGGCCCGTCCGGAATCAGCGGCAGGATGAGTGACATGTCGTTGTCTGTATCGGTCTTCAGTACAGGCCGGGAAAGTGTCTTGACGATGCCGACCACTTGGATGGGATGCCGCGCATCGGCATACAGGAACTTGCCGACTGCACCACCCTCCGGAAACAGCTTGTCCGCCAGTGTCTGGGAGACAACGGCCTCGCTCGCCTTGTAGAGCCCGGCATAGTCGGCGCTGGCCTCCATCGGCACAAATGCTCCCGCAGAGAGGTCTCGGCCGGCAACAATGGTCAGACCCAGCACCTTGGCTGCAGGCGAAGATGCCGTGTAGACAGTCGGCTCTGCCTCGACGATGCCGGAGAGATCATTCCCTTCAAGCACCTTGTTGGTGAATCCCACCGTCCAGCTGCGCTGGGAAAGGGGAAGCGATTCTGCTGCGATAGCCTGCTCCACGCCTGGCTGCTGCCGGATGGCCTCCAGGTCGGTCTTGATCGAGGCTGCAGGGTTGGCTGCTGCAGGCCCCAGGTACTCGGTCTCGATGATACCCAGGTTCGCCTCTTCCAGGCCCGTCTTGTAGGTGAGGGTTCCCAACCGCTCGGACAGCAGAAACGCAAGGTTTGTCACACACGCGGTGGCAACCAGCACCTGCACCAGAAGAATGGACGCGATGAAGCGGTTGCGGGTGAGCGCCCGGACGATAAGGGGGAGGTCTGCAATGCTCATTCTGACGCCTTGATCTGCATGGCCAGACGGCCTGAGGTAGCGCGCAGCGCAGGGAAGAACGCAGCAACCACACTGGAGACACACGCCAGGCCCACGGTGAGAGCAGCCATGCTCAGATCCATGTTGGCCAGTGAGGCGTAGTCTTCCGGCTGCATCCGCACAAGGGACAGGCCGGCTTCCGCAACGATCAACCCTACCGCCCCGCCCAGGCCGCCGATGATCAGTGCTTCAGTGCAGAGCTGATAGATGACGTCCTGCCGGCGCGCACCCAGCGCCCGACGGATCGATATCTCATGGGACCGGCGGATGAAGCGGGCGAAGATCAGGGCACTCATGTTCAGCAGGCAAACGATCAGGAAGCCCAGGCAGAGCGCCAGCTGCAGCTTCACCTCGTTGGGGATGATGCGATGCTCGACCAGGAAGTCCTTCAAGGAAACCATGCGCGGCACGGTTGTCCTGTCAAACCTTCCCGCCTGCTGCTGCGTACGTGCGTAATTGCCCAGGAAGCGCTCGTACTGCTCGACATTGGCCGCGTCAGGCAACTCGGCCCAGAACTGGATCCATGATGTGCGGGCGTCCTGCAGGCGATTGATGGGTTTGTCACTACTCCATGAGAAGACGCTGTTGGAAACCGTCATCTGCATTTCTGCCGCGACACCTATCGGGATGAAGAAGTCTTCGCGCCCCTTGAACACGTCCTGCTGAAGGTCCGTATAGAACCGGGGGCGCGGGCTCCACGGACCGGCAACACCCACCACCGTGAATGCTTGCCCCCCAAGCCGAACCGTTGT
The DNA here is from genome assembly GCF_056861055.1 of Stenotrophomonas sp. 115C5. Lineage (NCBI taxonomy): Bacteria > Pseudomonadati > Pseudomonadota > Gammaproteobacteria > Lysobacterales > Lysobacteraceae > Stenotrophomonas > Stenotrophomonas sp. 115C5. The sequence goes on along the minus strand of NZ_JBSPUQ010000002.1, from coordinate 277,738 downwards.
TCCCACCAGGCCTTCACCGCCCAAACGAGCAGCGAGATCCTGACTCAACACGACAACCCGGGCCTGGGCAGCATCATCTTCACGGCTCCAGGCCCTGCCCTGCGCCACAGGGATGCCGAACATGGCAAACGCATCTGCAGTGACATACTGCCCCTGCGCGAAAAATGGAATCTGCACGCTGCGCTGCGCATCCACCAATAGACGAGCAGATGCCAGCGCGGTCTGATGGGAGGCGGGGCCCTGCCGAAGCAGGTTCTGCGCATCTACCCAGGTGAGGGCCACGCGTGGGTCCATGCCAGGCCTGACCTCGTACGACGCGGGGAGTGCGTCAATAAAGGGGTGATAGAGATGCTCGCTTCGCCCCGGTAGTGGATCCCACGTCATTGTCCGCACGACAGTCAACATCGTCATGCTTGCGCCGATGCCCAATCCCAGCGCCAGGATCAGCGCGGCGCTCATCCCCTTGGTTTCCAGAAGCCTTGTGCGGGCCAGCGCAAAGTAATAGCCGAACATATACGTTGCTCTAATGCAGGAAGGTGGCTGCAGTCGGAATCACGTCGACCGGCTCAATCGAGATCCACGCTGTGCTGTTCTGCACCCTGTCGCAGGCTTCCAGCAGATGCATCAGGCGGAAGCGCGAGCGCTGGATGATCCGAAGGACAACTTCGATGTCTTTCTCGCTTCGATCCTTGAGGAACGCCCTGGGTATCTTGTTCTGATTCAGGGAGTCCACAACGGCTTCCAGGGTCAGGTAGCTGAGCCGCTGGGTTGAGGCACTGTCGATGAAGATTGAGGCGCTTTCCGCCATGCGCGGCAGAAACGCCGCCAGCAAGGCCTGAATGCTGTCCTGGGAGTGGTTGAAGTCGGAAAAGACCATGTCAATTCCGCCGTCAAAGGCGGCGGCCTGGGCAATATCGGCAAAGGCGATCTCCTGCCAGTTGGCAACAACGTGATTCTCGACCCCGGCCCACTGGAATACATGCTTCAGGAAAGCGGGATAGTCCTGCCCCATCTCCCGCAGTGAATCGGCAAGCGGCCCCTGCAGGCCCTCGACAAACCTGATGCCTGGCTCACTGGAGAAGTGCGAACCATTGTCATAGGTGTGAATGACACCGCTGCCGTTCTCCCGCAGTGCACCGGCCATCCAAGCCGCAGTGACGCCAAACCCGGTACCCAGTTCGACCACGATGCGCGGGCGCGTCCGCTTGACCAGGCTGTACAACAGTACGCACAGGTCCTCGCTTCCGTAGGCCCAGCCCATCGACTCGCGCAGCGAGCTCAGCTTCTCAAGCAGCATTCACACCTCCGGCGTTGCAGGCAAGCAACCACGCATCCAATGCAGTCTGCACAGCGGTATCGGCGGCGACGGAATGAAGGTAGGGCGAAAATGCATGGAAGGTGACTGCTTGATCCGTCACGTACAAGAGCATCTCTCCCGCTTCGGAACGGAAGGCCTGTGCAGCTGCTCGCGTCAGCTGCCCACACACAACATCATCGACCTCAACGCTTGCACGGGGAAAACAGATTCCGTTGTAGTCCCGCCCAAGGAACCAGGCAATCACAGGTATGCCCTTTGGCCTGGACACGTGGAACTGATGCCTGCGGCGCTCTTCATCATCAAGCTGTCGTTCCTCCCGCCAGTCAAAAAGCGACCAGACCGACTTCTGCATGGGGTCTTCGATGCGGGACAAGTCTGGTTCTTCGTACCCAAAACTGTAGGCGAATTCAGGCGTATTAGCCTCTGGAAGAGCGCGTTCGATTTCAAGCCACTGCACGTTCAGCGGGGCCAAACATCGGGATACGCCGCGCGTGCCGGTGTCGTGACAGAGGCTCACCCCCAGCGCCAGAAGCGGCTGCAGGCGGATATGGAACCAGCGGGCGTCCACTCCGTGCTCGGCCAGAAACCGTTCGATCTGCGTTCCTTCCAGAGAGAAGACCCGGTTTACCACGTTGGCCCCGCGGAACAGACTCTCAAGATGCGCACTGGGGCTCAAGCGGAGAACCTCGGGCCAGGGCTGATCCTTCATTACCGGTATCAGCTCATCAATGTGCACGGCAGGGACACCCGTAGCCAGCGCCCGCAGCGCAACCGGGTCAAAGTGATCCGCATGGATGACGACTGTTCTGCTCATTGCTGCCACTCCCCATAGCGATACTCTCGCTTCATCTCGGCCTGCATCTGATCAATCATCTGCCCGACCTCACCATTGATGGCATCCTTGCTCATCAACCGACCGCTGAGATCCTGCTCGATCAGGAAGCCGGCGGCGCAGACGGCCAATCTGCGCTGGACGTGGCGCGTGGCGGCTTCACCCAGGTCCGGAGAAATCTCGAGATGACGCTTGAGCAGGCGGTGACACACGTAGTAGACGAAGACCGCGTGGATATAGGAGGAGTCGGGAATGGGATTGCCGGACCACGGAGACACGACACGGTGCCGGTAGTCATTGGCAACGAAGAACCCGTTGGCAAGCTCCCATGCGGCCAGATAGTTGTGGGTGCTTTCATGCATAATGCTTTCCATGCACGCCTCAACCAGAAGTTCCGGGTTATGCGTGTTCAGCAGTCGAATGGAACCTGGCTGCCTCGGCACATGCTCGGAGCCGTAGCGGCCGGCTTCATCGGACGCAACCTCTGCCGACTTGCGCACGGTGATCCGCCGGACGAAGTTGCGGATGAGAAGGCCGTACATGGGTTCTGACCGGTCGATCGCTGCCAGCGCCTCTGCCAGCTTTTGCGAGACATGCTCGCGCTCCGCATCGGTCAGCGGTAGGCACGGTTGGCTCAGCACTCCAAAGCGTGGCTCATGGTGCCGCGCCGGTGGGCTCTCAAGATCGAGCGCGATACAGTCACCCAGCTTCGGCAACTGCCGAAGGGTCCACACGCCCGCGGCATCCTTTTCCGCAACGCAGTCTCCAACCGGACTGTAGAGCTGCCACTGCCGTGCCTCTCTCAGGTACCTGTCGGTCCGTCCCTGCGCCAGCTCGGCGATCGACTTCTCCCGAGCGATGATATCGTGCAGCGCTCCAAGCGCGCGGGCCTGTTCCTCTGCCCTCTCCTCCTGGTCGGCTCCTGACTCCACCCTGCCCTTCCGCGCAGACTCCAGGCACAGATATTGCTCGCAGAATTCGGAACTGAGCAGCACACGGGCTTGGCGATCGGGCCCGATTGACTGGTAAATCTGGTGCATGGCACGAGTCATGACTCCGTACTTCTGGTCAGCAAGCACTTCCTGAAGTCGCGCTCTCATCCTGCGGAGTCTTGACCACAGGATGCCCTCGACGACCGACTCCATGCATTCTGACGTGTCTGCGATCTCCATCAGGCAGATCGGGCTTCTTACATCAGGCCGTTGCGCCTGGGTCATCGAATTCATCTTTCTCCTCCATGCAGTCATCGCCGTCCTCGCTACTTGCTCCTGGCCGCTCTTATCCACCCTTCAAATCCAACTTGAGGCCAAAGATCGAAAACCACCTCCGGCCTCTATAGGCTCTGCATGACAGTGATCTACGTGCAAGGGGCGGAGAGATCCCCGCCCCTCTCCCTTCAGACGTCGAATCGGGAATCGGCGGAACTGCGCGAAGCAAATGCCATCTGCTTGCTCGCCGTGTCATGATGGTGATGCGACCCGATGGAATCGGAGTGATGGTGCCCATCTGCGAGAAGCGCAGATTTTTCGTCTGTGAACTCACTAATGCTCAGGGACTGCATATCCGCCTGGATAGAGGTCGACGCCGCAATGTCATTGACGAAAGTGCTGTTCCGTGCGGCAGCAGATGCCGTGCCTGCGGCCGCAACACCCGCAATGATCAGCGCGAGGGGCGAGAGATTCTTCACAGCAGTGCGTTGGGTCATTTGTCTTTACTCCATGTAATGGTGGGCATTTGATCTTCTGAGCTGCGAACGTGATCAGCGTTGTAGCTCAACTTGATTCAACGACCTGACGGTATCCGGCTGCAACCTCGCTGCTGTGCCGCACACAGCTTCCGCCTCGCGTGGGCGGTTGCGCCCCAGCTGCCACTGCGTTCAGAGAACAATCATCACGGGTTGAGCGCTTGCATTTGCACTTGTGCGCTTGCCCTGAAAGGGCGTCACTGTCGCGAATGTCTTGGCCAGGGATAGGGAGGACACGACTGCCACCCCGTATCGTGACCTGTGAGAAGCAGCGTCCTCAGCACATTCAAGAAGAGATTCGTGCGAGAACCGACATATATAGACCTGCTACAGAATTGACGATCTGTCTTGACGCCCACACACTTCCCTGCATGTTCTGTGCAAGGCGGCCTAGGAAGGGGGGTATTCATGGAGTTCCGCACAGATTCACTGTCGGCTCGGATCCGCGCTGCTCGTATCGGCAGCGGGCTATCTCAAACCGATCTCGCCAAAGCCCTGAACGTGAACCGGGCGACGGTGGGCCACTGGGAACGCGAACTAGGCTTCGTGCCGTCTATCGACCATCTGCATGCGTTGAGCAGGGTCACTTGCGTGAGCGTATCTTGGCTGATTTCAGGTGACACCATCGCCAATGGTGGGAAGCCGGAAGGAATGCGCCTGCAATTGGAAGCACGCATGTTGACGGCATCGCGCAACCTTCCGATCTCCCTCCTCGACAACATTGTTGAGTTGATGAGGTCTGCCGAACGCCATATCTGACGTCGTCCCGACGACTGAACCACACGTAGTGGCTGGCCGGATAAGTCCTAGATATCACGCCGAAGTATTCCGATGGTGATCGGCACGCCACCTGTCGCACCATCAAGCACCCCTCCGCAGGAAACCACACATGAGCCTGGCGCTGGTTCACAGCCGCGCCCGCGCCGGGGTTGATGCCCCACTGGTGCGGGTGGAAGTGCATCTCTCTGGCGGCCTGCCTGTCACGCAGATCGTTGGCTTAGCCGAGACCAGCGTCCGCGAATCGCGCGAGCGCGTGCGTGCCGCCCTGCTCTGCGCGCGCTTCGACTTCCCGCAGCGACGCATCACGTTGAACCTCGCGCCCGCTGACTTGCCCAAGGAAGGTGGGCGTTACGACCTGGCGATTGCCTTGGGCATTCTCGCGGCCAGCGGCCAGGTCGATCCTCAGTCGCTGCTGCAGTACGAATTCCTTGGCGAGCTGGGCCTGGCTGGCGAGCTTCGGCCGGTGGCGGGTGCGCTGCCCGCCGCGATTGCCGCCGCCGAGGCCGGGCGCATCCTGGTGGTACCGCCCGGGAATGCTGCGGAGGCCGCACTGGCCGAGCACGCCGATGTGCGTGTAGCGCGTACGCTGCTGGAATGCTGTGCCGGGCTGGGCAATCCACGCCTGTTGCCGTCCGTGGAGCGCGTGGACACGACGCCGTTGCCGCTACCGGATCTGGCCGATGTGCGCGGACAGGCGCATGCACGGCGTGCGTTGGAAGTGGCCGCTGCGGGTGGCCACCATCTACTTCTGATCGGCAGCCCAGGCTGCGGCAAGACGCTGCTGGCCTCGCGCCTGCCCAGCCTGTTGCCGGACACCGAGGAAACCGAGGCGTTGCAGCTGGCTGCGATTGCGTCGGTGAGTGGCGAAGGACTGGACCCAAGACGGTGGCGGCAGCGTCCCTTCCGGGCGCCGCACCACAGTGCGAGCGCCGCGGCGCTGGTGGGTGGGGGCAATCCGCCCTGCCCCGGCGAAATCTCGCTGGCGCATCACGGCGTGCTGTTCCTGGACGAACTTCCGGAGTGGAACCGAAGTGCGCTGGAAACCCTGCGTGAGCCGCTGGAGTCCGGCCACATCCGCATCGCCCGCGCGGCACGCAGCGTGCAGTATCCGGCGCGATTCCAGCTGGTGGCGGCGATGAACCCCTGCCCCTGCGGCTGGGCGGGCGACCGCAGCAACCGCTGCCTGTGCAGCGACGAGCGCATCAACCGCTACCGCGCGCGGGTGTCCGGCCCGCTGCTGGACCGTATCGACCTGCATATCAGCGTGGCGCGCATGGACGCGGTGGAGCTGCGGGAAAGCACGCCGCTGGGGGAGCCCAGTGCTGCGGTACGCGTACGGGTGGAAGCCGCACATGCCCGGCAGCAGGCACGTGGTGGGCTGAATGCCCATCTTCCGCCGGCGGCGCTTCGGGCGTGCACCAAGCTGAGCGAGGGTGATCAGGACATGCTTGAACAGGCCATCGAGCGCCTGCAGCTGTCCGCGCGGGCCATGCACCGGATTCTGCGGGTCGCGCGCACGATTGCGGATCTGGCGGGTTGCGAGGTTATCCAGACGGCGCATCTGGCTGAGGCGATTGGCTATCGGCAGTTGGATCGGGGAAAACCGGGGGTATGACGAAAGATCACATCAGGATGAATGAGGCGCGCCGCGTCTCGTCAAACTGCAGGCTATTCACTGGAAGGACGCCAATGTCGGGCAGTAGCCCACGAGTGTGATGCTCCCATACCTCCGAAGGCCCCGCGATGTCAGCATCCACGGCGTGAATGCGATACACCGGCGCGTAGCCATCCCGTTCTTCCTCGAACGGACAGTCGAGCACCCAGCGCTTTGATGCGCTATCGGTTACCAGCATCATTCGCGGCAGGTCATGGAATCCGCGATACGCCAGGATGCGGTACTGCCCCGAAAGAAGGGTCATCGGAACTCTCAGCAGATTTGCGGTTCAGCGGCCGCGTCCGAACAGTACACCCCGCTTCGCCAGCAACGCCACCCGACGGCTGACCAGCGCGTGCAGCTCCGCCAGCTCCGATGCCCGGCCAGCCGTCATGTTGTCGCCGAACAGCACCCGCGACAGTCCCGCCGCCTCGCTGTCCTCCGGGTGCTGCCAGCGGTCGCGATACACCTTCTGGCACACCAGCCACGCCTGCGGCAGCCCACCACCGGGCAGCGGGCGGACCACGCGTTCGTAGACCTGCCAGAACTGGTATTCGGCGCGCAGGTCGATTGCAGGCGCCACGGACAGCGCCTGCAGGGGCCGTCCTAGGCCCCGGATGCCGAACAACGGGGTTCGCGGGTTGTGCTGAGCCATGCCGACAGCATGACCCAGCAACATTGTGGGAACCTTGCGTCGCCGCCAGAAAATCCCTGCCGATTGCGCAAGGCGGGGTTTGGGGGTCAGAGCCCTTTGCACGGCAAAGGGCTCTGACCCCGTCTCAGAACGCCATCGAGGTACTGAACATCAGCTGCCGTGGCGCGCTGCGCTGCAGGGTCTGGTAATCCCCAGAGAACGACGAGCCGGCGATGGTGGCAGTGCCGATGTTGTGGCGGTTGAACAGGTTGCTCACGTCCAGCCGCAACTCCAGACCGGGCACGGCGCTGTCGGCACCGAAGCGGTAGGCGGCATAGGTGTTGACCTGCCAGAAGGTCGGCACGCGGATGTCGTTCTCGTAGGTGAAAGGCTGGCGCAGGTACGAGGTGCTGGTTGCACCAAAGCGCCAGTCACCGAAGTGGGCGGACAGGTCACTGACCAGCGAGATCTGCGGGTAGCCCGGCTGGGCATTGCCCTTGATCGGGTACACCGTGTCGCCCACCACGAAATCGCTGTCGTAGTACGAACGGGCCACGGCCACGCCCTGGTAGAACTGCAAGTGGTCGCTCAGATCGGCGGTGATGCCGAGGTCGGCACCGATCACGTGCATCTTCGGCATCAGCCGAACCGTGTTGATCTGCGCGAACTGAGTACCGATGGCGGCCGACAGCAGGCGGTTGCGGATGTCGTTGTAGAACACGTCGCCGGTGATCGTCAGCCGATCGAAGCGATGCGACGCGCCCACGGTGAGGTTCCAGTTCTTCTCCGGGCGCAGCGTGCCGGCCACGCGGTCAAACTCTTCCTGGTCGGTGATGGTCCACGCCGAGGCGGTGTAGCCGATGTTGCCGCGCTGGGCCACGCGGTAGCCGTTCATGGTGTTGGCCAGGTCGATGAAGGCATCGGTGGATTCGGTCGGGCTCCAGAACAGCGAGACGTGCGGCAGGAAGTTGCTCTTCGCGCGCAGCGTGCCGTTCACCGGACGATCCTCGGCATCGCCCAGGCCGCCACCACTGGTACGGAAGTCGACGGCCTTGAAGCCAACGCCCAGCTTCAGCGTGTCGTTCAGCACGATGTCGTCCTGCAGGTAGAACTGGCGCGAGCGGGTCACCCAGCTCGATGCGTTGTCGGTCTTGAACGCCGGACCGTACACATCGAACGGACCGGTGGCCTTCAGCGGCGGGCCCTCGCCCAGCAGTGGCTGCTGGTACCACTCGGTCTTGGCCGCAGCCTTGCTCTTCTCCTGCCAGAAGCCGGCGGTGAAGGTGTGCGCGCCGGTCTCGAACTGCAGGTTGAGCATGCCGCCCAGCCGGTTGAGGCGCGGCGTCTGCACCTGTTCGGAGAATGGCGCGCCGTTGGGCGACGGTACGGTCGGGTCGGTCAGCGTGGCCTGGGTGTGGCTGTTGGCGTTGTACAGCTGCACGTTGCCGCTCAGTGCCGGAGTGATCTGGAAGCGATGGTTGATCGAGGACACGCGGTCGCGGGTGGTCTGGCCGGTGTCGTACGGAATCAGTTCGGACAGCTCACCGCAGGTGTAGGCGCCGCAGGATTTGTCTGCGTTCTCCGGCGAGGCCACGTACCAGGCCCACGCGTAATCGGGATAGAAGATGTCGGCCTTCCAGCCCAGCTTGCGGATCATGTCGAAGGAGATGTTGTTGTAACCCCAGACCTTGGCCTTGCTGTCGGACAGGAACACGGTGAAATCGCCCCAGGCGACGTCCTGCTGCAGTTTCAGGTCGCCGCGCAGGAAGTTCTGCGTGCCCTCGCCCTGGTACTTGTCGGCCGATACACGCTGCAGGTCGACCAGCACTTTCGGGCCGTGCTCACCGAGCTGGCCGCTCTGCCCGGACACGGTGGTGACCAGCGTGTTGTTGCTGCCCACACCCTGCTTCACGCGCAGGCTGGGCGTGTCCTGCAGGTTGCGCAGGCGGTATTCCAGGCTGCCGCCGTTGACGCTGCTGGAGAACACGCTGACCGGTGCGCCACCGGGACTGACCGTGATCGCGCCGATGCCATCAGGCGCGCCCACGTTCACCACGCTGGTGCCGGTGAGCGAGAGGAAGCCGTTGTCGTTCAGCGGCACGCCTTCGAAGGTGATGCCCATTTCATTCATGCGGAAGCCGCGCACGAACAGGCTGGTGGCCGAGATATCCAGACCCAGCCCGTCGGTGGCGGTATAGCTGGCGCCGGGCACCTGCTTCAGCATGGCCAGGCCGTTGTTGCCGGTGACCATCGCGTCGAGGTCTTCTGCCTTGATGATGTAGCGGTTGGGGCCGACCACCTGGGTCGGTGCAACGGCGGCGCCGCGCGGTGTGGCGATCACCTGCAGGGCATTGAGCGTGGTGGGCGTGTCGTGCGCGGCATCGTGCGTTTCTGCGGCGTATGCAGGTGCGGTGATGGCCGCGATGATGGCCAGGGCGAGGCGCGTCGTGGGTGGGGTGTTCATGGACAGATCCAGGTGCAGGGAGAGAGCGGCGCAGGCGCACGCCCAGCGCGTTGCAGCACCGGTGTCGGCGCCCTGGCTGGCGATGCGATTGCGTTGAGGGAGCGACGACGCAGTGCGCGCCGGTCAGCAGACGAAGACGATCATCTGCCGTGGGATTCGGTGGGGTGATTTCGACGTGCGAAATTCTTGCATCGCACTGCCGCATTCGCCATTGCGCGGTGGTACAGCGCGAATGGCGATAGGGATGGGTGGGTTATACGTGGGTATAGCCCCGGCGTGGTGGAGGCCAACCTTGACCGGTGCTTACGGTCTGCGTGTGCCAACCAAGGTTGGCATCTACCGGGGCAGCTGGACGCGTGGTTACTGCAGGACGAAACGCTCAATGGCGCGCGCCACGCCTTCATCGGCATTGCTGGTGGTTTCAAACCGCGCCACCGCCTTCACCGCGTCGATGGCGTTGCCCATCGCCACGCTGGTACCGGCGTACTGCAGCATGGTCAGGTCGTTTTCCTGGTCGCCGATGGCCATCACGTTGGCCCGGTCGATGCCCAGGTGTTCGGCCAGCTTCTGCAGGCTCGGGCCCTTGCCGGCACGGCGGTCGAACACTTCCAGGAAGAACGGTGCGCTCTTCAGTACCGCGAAGCGCTCGGTCAGTTCGCTGGGCAGGCGCGCGATGGCGGCATCCAGCACGTCGGGCGCGTCGATCATCATCAGCTTGATGAAGGACATCGACGGGTCCATGTCTTCCACGCGGCGGTAGGACAGCGGCATCCGCGAAAGATGCGAGTCGGCCACGGTGTAATAGCTGATGTCCTGGTTGGGCGTGTACATGCGCTGGCTGTCCAGCGCCTGGAAATGCACGCCCACTTCGCGGGCCACCTGCTCGCAGAACAGGAAATCGTCGAAACTGAGCGGATACTCGACCACGGTTTCGCGCGTGCCGATGCGTTGCACCAGGCCGCCATTGCAGGCGATGCAGTAGTCGTCGTCGCCGTCGATGCCCAGTTCGTGCAGGAACGGCGCCAGGCCCGGCACCGGGCGGCCGCTGGTCAGCACGATATGCACGCCCAGCGCGCGTGCCTGCGCGATGGCCTGCCTGGCCCGCGCGGTGAGCGTGTGGCTGGGGTCCAGCAGGGTGCCATCCATATCGATGGCGACCAGTTCGATGGTCGATTGCCTGCGGCCCATGTCCATTGCGTTCAACTCGTGCGGGGCACGCCAGTTTAACCCCTCATGCCCGGTTCACCTCTTTGCCCACGCTGGCCGGGATACTGCGGGAGCCTGTGCGTCCCCCGCCGCAGGACGGCCCGCTGACCGCCCTTCCCTGGAGAACCTTGCGACGCATGACCTACCGTGCCCCCGAAACCAATGACAGCGCGCCCCTGGCCCAGCAGATCGAGCAGATGATCGACGAACTGCCCGGCGACCAGGTGAGCGTCGGCACCCTGCTCAGCGCGCTGGGCGATGAAGGCCTGCTGCTGATCGTGATCCTGCTCTCGGCCATCTTCATCATTCCGGTGTCGATTCCGGGGCTGAGTACCGTGTTTGGCGCCTCGATCCTGCTGATCGGCCTGAGCCGCGTGCGCAACCGCCCGCTGTGGGTGCCACAGAAGCTGGCGGGCCGCGAGATCGCCACCGACAAGCTGAAGGCCAACCTGGGCCGTGCGCTGAAGTGGGTGCACCGCATGGAGCGGCTGTCGCGGCCGATGCGGCTGGCGGTGATGGTGCGCTCGAAGAAGATGATGCGCCTGAACAACCTGATGCTGGTGTTCGCGACCCTGCTGCTGATGGCGCCGGCCGGGCCGATTCCCTTCAGCAACACGCTGCCGGCGTTGGCGCTGATGTCCTTTGCGATCGGCTTCATCCAGCGCGATGGCGCGGCGGTAGCGGCCGGATACGGCTTTGTGGTGGCCACGGTGGTGTATTTCGGCGTGCTGCTGGGCGGCGTCGGGTTTGCTGCCGAGTCGGTGTTCAGCGGGTTCCGCAGCAGTACTGCGGAACTGTAGAGCCGAGCCCATGCTCGGCTGCCATTCGTTCGGTGCACGGAAATCCCCGCGCTGCGCGCGTAAGCCGAGCATGGGCTCGGCTCTACAGAACTACTTGGCCGACACCCGCCACACCACGTCGCCCACGTCGTCGGCGACCAGCAGCGCGCCCTCTGCATCCATGGCCATACCCACCGGCGCACCCATCAGCGTCTTCTCGTCCTTCGAGGCGAAGCCGCTGACCACAGTCTGCGGCCGCCCGGTCGGCTTGCCGTCCTTGAACGGTACGTACACCACTTCATAGCCGCTCAGCGGCGAGCGGTCCCAGCTGCCGTGCTCGCCGATGAAGGCGCCGCCGTGGTACTGCGCCGGCAGTGCCTGGCCGGTGTAGAACAGCAGGCCCAGCGGTGCCACGTGCGAGCCGATGGCGTAGTCCGGCACGATCGCCTTGGCTACCAGATCAGGTCGCTGCGGCTGCACGCGCTCGTCCACGTGCTGGCCGTAGTAGCTGTAGGGCCAGCCGTAGAAGCCATCTTCCTTCACCGAGGTCAAGTAATCAGGCACCAGGTCGGCACCGATCTCGTCGCGTTCGTTCGCCACCGCCCACAACGTGCCGGTGCTCGGCTCCCAGTCCAGTCCGGTCGGGTTGCGGATGCCCGACGCAAAGATGCGGCTGCCACGGGTGGCCACGTCCACTTCCAGCACCACCGCGCGGCGGTATTCGACGGCCAGGCCATTCTCGGTGATGTTGCTGTTGGAACCCACGCCCACGTACAGCTTGCGGCCATCGCGGCTGGCCAGCAGTTCCTTGGTCCAGTGGTGGTTGATGGTGCTGGGCAGGTCGGTGAACTCGCGGCCCTTGTCGGACATGCGGGTTTCGCCGGGCACGTAGTGGTACTGCATGATGTTGCCGGTGTTGGCCACGTACAGCGTGTCACCGATCAGCTGGATGCCGAACGGCGAATGCAGGCCTTCGATGTAGACGTGCTGGACCCAGGTGTTCGTTCCCGGCGTGCGGCGCAGCAGGGTGACCCGGTTGCCGCCCTTGCCGGCCTTGCCCGAGCGCGCCTTCACCTTGCCAGCGATCCACTGCTTGGGTGTGGTCACCGGTTCCTCACCGGGGCCATTGCCCTCCACCACCAGCACATCGCCGTTGGGCAGGGTCAGCAGGCGCCGCGGATGTTGCAGGTTGGCGGCGATGCGCTCGATCTTCAGGCCCTCGGCTACCGTGGGCGCTTGGCCATCGGCCCAGCCCACGCCGCGTGGCACCTGCATCGGCGGCATCAGGAAGTTCTTCGGTGCCGGCAGCGGTGGCTTCGCACCCGACTGGTCGGTGGGGTGGTATTCGGCCTTGCCCGCGCACGCCGACAGGGTGACGGCCAGAGCCAGCGCGGCCACGGTGGGCAGGATGTGCTTAACCATGACGACCTCCCTGCAGCACCGGCGGCTGCAGTGACAGCAGGATCAGGCCCAGTGCGATCAGGGCCACGGTCAGCGCCGACAGGATCGTGCCTGGCACCGCAACGGCATAGGCGTCGCGGCTGTGCACGAAGGCGTTCCAGATGGCCAGCACCACTGCGACCAGATTGAGGAAGAAGTCGATGCGATCGATGCGGGTGGCCGTGCCGTTGCGGCGCCAGACCGTGAACAGGTTGATCAGGCGCGGAATGATGGCGATCAGCAGGCCGAAGGTGATCAGCCAGGCGGCGGCCTTGCCCCACATCACCTCGGCGCTGTTGAGATAGATCGCGTCGAAGATCAGTGCGCCGACGAAGAAGCCGAAAGGTATCGGGTTCAACAGGCTGAACAGCGTGGTGCCAAGGCCGCGATGGGCCTGGGCGAGCGGATTGACCATCATCGTGCTCCGACGCGGAAGGGTGCACGGGCTGTAGTAGCACAGCCGGATGTGAGGGCGCGCGATGACACTGCCTGTGTAGAGCCAAGCCCATGCTCGGCTGCTTTACACACGGGACCGTCCGATCAGCCGAGCATGGGCTCGGCTCTACAGGAACGCGCAGTCGTCATTACCCCGCGGCATAAGCGTTTGTGACGCAATCGGCACATCTGCAGATTGGGTGTGTGAAGAGGTAGGGGGTTGTTCGTTGTGTCGCGTTTGGCTCGTTGCGATGGGGCAGTTCCGCCCCGCCGTCCTGCCATGCCGATTCACAACAGAAGGATTCGTGTATGAAGCGACACACGCAACGCTCCGCGCCACCGCGCTCCGCGCGCCTGGCCCTGGCCACTGCCCTGGTACTGGGCAGCCTGGCCGTCACCGCCCAGGCCCAGCAGGCCGATCCGCTGGCCGGACGCCAGTGGCACCTGCTCAACACCGGGCAGGCCGTACTGGGCGATACCCTGCCGGTGGCCGGCAACGATCTCAACGTGGATGGCCTGTTCCGCAATGGCATCCGTGGTCAGGGCGTCACCATCGCCATCGTCGATGACGGCCTGCAGATTGCCCACCCGGACCTGGCCGCCAACGTCGCGGCAGTCGCGGGCAAGAACTTCGCCAACCAGAGCAACAACCCTTCACCGTCCAATCCGGACCGCGACAATCACGGCACCATGGTCGGCGGCATCGCCGGTGCGGTGGGCGCCAACAACCTGGGCGTGCGCGGCGTGGCCTCGGCGGCCACCCTGAAGGGCTTCAATTTCCTGGCATCCAATGCCCAGGGCAACTCGAATTCCAACATCGAGTACTCATGGTGGGATGGCGCCGAAGTGGCCGACGTGGGGGTCTTCAACAACAGCTGGGGCTCAAGCCCGGGCAACCCCAGCCTGCCGTTGGCCTACAGCCAGAACGACATCACTGCCTATGAGCAGGCCATGTCCGGCACCCGTGGCGGGCGCGGTGGCATCTACGTGAAAGCCGCTGGCAACAACCACGACAACGGGTACTGGGAAGATAGCCTCGGCAATGGCTACGAAACCTGCTCGAATGACACCAAGAACCGCAACACCGGCTGCGTTCCAGCCGGCCGCGATCCGCGCAACAACCTGTTCAACGTGATCACCGTGGGTGCGGTGCGCGCCGATGGCGTGCGCTCGTCCTACTCGTCCACCGGTTCGGCGCTGTGGGTGTCGGCCTTCGGCGGCGAGAACGGCTGGCAGCGGCAGATCGTGCCGGGGCAGCTGGCGATCCGTTACGATCCGGCCATCCTCACCACCGATGTCACCGGCTGCGCGCAGGGCAGCAACAAGAACGCGAGCCTGCGCAACACATTGGACGGCGACCAGTCGGCCATCGACAGAACCTGCAACTACACCGGCAAGATGAACGGTACCTCGGCAGCCACACCGATGGTCTCGGGCGTGGCGGCACTGGTGCTTGAGACCAACCCGAACCTTTCCTACCGCGATGTGAAGTACATCCTGGCCACCACCGCCACCCGCAACGACCCGAACCTGGCGGCCGTGACACTGGCTGATGGCCGCGTGCTTGTACCAGGCTGGACGGTGAACGCTGCCGGCCGCGCGTACAGCAACTGGTACGGCTTCGGTGTGGTCAACGCTGCGCGCGCAGTGCAGGTCGCGGAGAACTTCCAGTCGCTGGGTGCACTGGTCGACAGCGGCTGGCGCACCACCACGCGCACCGTGGCCATCGGCAATACCTCGGCCGCCGCGGCGCGGCTGACTTTCCAGGTCGCCAATGGTGCGCGCAGCATCGAGAGCGTGCAGCTGGGCTTCCGGGTCAACCACAGAAACACCCGCCAGCTGCAGTTCGTGCTGATCTCGCCCAGTGGCACGCGCAGCGTGGTGCAGCCGGCGTTCACCGGGATCGGTTCGGGCACCGGTGGGGTGCAGCGCAATTTCACCAACTGGGACCTGTTGTCCAGCAATGCCTTCCTGGATGAGAACGCCACGGGCACCTGGACGCTGGAAGTCACCGACCTGGGGCAGGCCGCGAACGCTGCATCGCGTGGCAACCTCGAATTCTTCAAGATCCGCGTTCTGGGGCACTGATGATGAAGACAACCATTCTGTTGAGCACCCTCGCCCTCGCGGCGATGACCACCACCGCCTGGGCCCAGAGTTCGGGCCAGACACCACCGGCGAAGACCTTGTCGACCGTAGACGCGCAGCAACTCAAGGCGGAGGCCACAGGCCGTTCGTTCAATGTGGGCGGCTCCCGCTTCCAGCTGGCGCCGTCGGCAAGCGTGCAGCAGGCCAGCGGCGGCCAGTTCCGGATCACCACCGGGGCTGATGCCAGCGCGGCGGCCGTCGGCACCCGCAGCAAGCGGTCCACGGATGCGTCTACCGGTGTGGCCGCACGTGCGGATGCCGGTGCCAGCAAGTTCGCCGCCGCCGTCTCCAACGACGGCGCACCGGTGGTGGCGACCTCTCGGGTGAAGGTGTTCTTCACCGATGCGGCCTCGGCCCAGCGTGCGGCCACCGCCACCGGCGGCACCGTGGTGAAGGTATCCAAGGCCGCGGGCCGCGCGATTGTGGAGTACCCGTCGGTGAACGCGGCGCTGGACGCAACCACCAAGCTGCTGTCGAACGCCGGCATCAAGGCGGCCGAACCGGACGTGGTGCAGTGGGAAGAAACCAAGTAAGGCGTTGAGTGGTGCCCCCGGCCGGTTGGCTCTCCTGGCCGGCCGGGGGATTGGTGTCAGGGTGTGCCGACCAACGGTCGGCACCCACCGGATTCATGCATCACGTGTCGACCAACGGTCGGCACCCACAGCGGTGGAGGTGACGTCAGCGCGCGGCGAGTGTGTCGCTGTGCTTGCGGCTGCAGCTGGCCAGCGCGTCATTGCCTGCCGCCGGATGTGCCGGTTCCAGCAGCAGGCGCTGCACGTCGGAGAACAGCTTGTCCACCGGCATGCCATAGGGCGCGAACAGGCGCAGGCGGCCCTGGCGGTCGAACACGTAACCGCCCGCGATGTGGCTCATGGTGTAGGTCTCCGGCACCTGGCCGGGCTCTTTCTCGTAGAACGCCTTGAAGTCGCTGGCCATCGCGGCCAGTTGTGCCTCGTTGCCGACCAGTGCGATCGCCTTGGGGTCGAAGGCTTCCACATAGGTGCGCGCAACCTCCGGCGTATCACGCGCCGGGTCGACGCTGACGAACACCACCTGCAGCTGGTCGGCATCCTTGCCCATCAGGTGCTTCACCTGGCTCAACTCGACCATGGTGGTCGGGCACACATCCGGGCAGCTGGTGAAACCGAAGAACAGGTAGGTCACCTGCCCCTGCAGGTCCTTCGGGCCGCGCACGGTGCCGTGGCTGTCGGGCATCGACCACTGCTGGCCAAGTTCTTCACAGGCGATGTCCTTGGAATAGAAGTCCATGCGCGACTGCGCACTGCAGCCGGCCAGCAGGCCGATGGCCAGGCCTGCCAGCAGCGGCAGGCGGAAACGGGGAGAGAACAACGAACGGACAACAGCAGCAGGACGCTTCACGGGTACCACCAACGCAGATGCGGGCGGGGTCTCGGTCAGGCCTGCCCTTGGGGGAAAAGAGGGCTGAGGTGCCGGGGTGATCGCGCGATCCGTGCCGATCACCCCGGCCACGGTCAGTTGATCATCATGTGGTAGTGCATGCTCCAGATGATCCATACCGACAGCGCGACGATGATGAACAGGATCACCAGGGTGAACACGAAGCTGGCCAGGTTCCAGCCACCTTCGGACTTGCGGTCCATGTGCAGGAAATAGACCAGCTGCACCAGGATCTGCGCCACCGCAAAGCCGACCAGCAGGAACAGCGTGAGCGGACGCGACAGCACCGGGTTCATCACCAGCGCGAACGGCACCACGGTCAGCAGCGCGCACAGCACGAATCCGATCAGGTAGGACTTGGTGGAGCCGTGCGCATTGCCGGCGCGCGAGGTTTCGACGTGGGCCATGTCAGAAGGCTCCGATCAGGTAGACGAAGGTGAAGACGCAGATCCACACCAGGTCCAGGAAGTGCCAGAACAGGCTCAGGCACGACACGCGGGTGATGTTGGTCGGGGTCAGGCCACGGCGGTAGACCTGGTGCATGACCACCGCCATCCAGATCAGGCCGCTGGCCACGTGCAGGCCGTGGGTGGCGACCAGCGCAAAGAACGCCGACAGGTAGGCACTGGTGCTGGGGCCTGCGCCTTCGTGGATCAGGTGCGAGAACTCATAGATCTCCATGCCGATGAACGAGGCACCGAGCACGAAGGTCACGCCCAGCCAGCGCAGCACCGCCGAGGCATCGTGGCGATGCATCGCCAGCACGGCCTGGCCATAGGTGATGCTGGAGACCAGCAGCAGGAAGGTCTCGGCCATCACGAACGGCAGCGAGAACAGCTCCTTGCCGGTGGGGCCGCCGGCGTAGGCGGTGCTGAGCACCGCGTACGAGGCGAACAGCGAACCGAACAGCACCAGGTCGGACATGAGGTAGACCCACATGCCGAACACCTTCATGCCGCCCTGTTCGTGGCCGTGGTCGTGTTCGTGGTGGTCCTCGTGCGCCTGCGTGTCGCTGGCCAGCTCCGGGCGGGTCAACAGGTTCATGCGCGTACCTCCTTCAGCTTGGCAAGGTTGGCCGCTTCAGTGCGCGCCACCTCTTCGGAACTGACGTAGTAGTCCACGTCCTCGTCGTAGGACCGCACGATCAGGGTGACGATCATCGCGATGAAGCTGGCCGCGGCCATCCACCAGATGTGCCAGACCAGGGCGAAGCACAGCACCAGGATCCAGATGTTGAGGATCAGCGGCACGCCGGTGTTCTTCGGCATGTGGATCGGTGCGTACTTCTTCGGCGGCGGCGGCAGGCCGCGCTTCTTCGCTTCGTGGAAGGCGTCCAGCTCATCGGCCTTGGGCACCACCGCGAAGTTGTAGAACGGCGGCGGCGACGGCGTGGCCCATTCCAGCGTGCGCGCATTCCACGGGTCGCCTGTCAGGTCCAGGTTGCGCTTGCGGTCGCGAACGCTCACGTAGATCTGCACCAGCATCAGGATGATGCCCGCGAACACGAACAGCGCACCGATGAAGGCGGCGATCAGGTACGGCGTCCACGCCGGGTTGTCGTACTGGTTCATGCGGCGGGTCATGCCCATGAAGCCGAGCATGTACAGCGGCATGAAGGCCAGGTAGAAGCCGATCACCCAGCAGGCGAACGACCACTTGCCCAGGCGCTCGTTGAGGGTGAAGCCGAACACCTTCGGGAACCAGTAGGCGAAGCCGGCCAGGTAGCCGAACAGCGCGCCACCGATGATGGTGTTGTGGAAGTGGGCAACCAGGAACAGGCTGTTGTGCAGCAGGAAGTCCGCGCCCGGGATGGCCAGCAGCACGCCGGTCATGCCACCGATGGTGAAGGTGACCAGGAAGGCGATGGTCCACAGCATCGGCACGCTGAACTCGACGCGGCCACCATACATGGTGAACAGCCAGGTGAAGATCTTCACGCCGGTGGGAATGGCGATGATCATCGTCATGATGCCGAAGAAGGCATTGACGCTGGCACCGGAACCCATGGTGAAGAAGTGGTGCAGCCAGACGATGAACGACAGGATGCCGATCGCCAGCGTGGCGCCGACCATCGACTTGTAGCCGAACAGCTTCTTGCGCGCGAACGTGGCGGTCACTTCAGAGAAGATGCCGAACGCCGGCAGCACTAGGATGTACACCTCCGGATGGCCCCAGGCCCACACCAGGTTCACGTACATCATCGGGTTGCCACCCAACGTGTTGGTGTAGAAATTGAAGTCCAGGTAGCGGTCCAGGGTGAGCGCACCCAGCGCCACGGTCAGGATCGGGAAGGCGGCGATGATGATCACGCTGGTGACCAGCACGGTCCAGGTGAACACCGGCATCTTCATCAACGTCATGCCCGGCGCACGCATGCGCAGGATGGTGATGAACAGGTTGACGCCGGTCAGCAACGTGCCGATGCCGGACGCCTGCAAGGCCCAGATGTAGTAATCGACACCGACGCCTGGGCTGAACTCGATGCCCGACAGCGGCGGATAGGCGACCCAGCCGGTCATGGCGAACTCGCCGACGCCCAGCGAGATCATCATCAGCGCTGCGCCGACCACGAAGATCCAGAAGCTGAAGGCGTTGAGGAACGGGAACGCCATGTCGCGTGCGCCGATCTGCAGCGGCACGATGATGTTCATCAGGCCGACCACGAACGGGGTGGCCACGAAGAAGATCATGATCACGCCGTGCGCGGTGAAGATCTGGTCGTAGTGCTCGGGCGGCAGGAAACCATCACTGCCCGGCCCAGCCGCGGCCAGCTGCGCGCGCATCATCAGCGCATCGGCGAAGCCGCGCACCAGCATGACCAGCGCCACCACCACGTACATGATGCCGATCTTCTTGTGGTCCACGGTGGTGAACCAGTCACGCCAGAGCGGGCCCCACAGCTTGAAGTACGTCACCGCGCCGAGCAGCGCGAGGCCACCCAGCACCATGGCCGCCAATGTGACCACGACGATCGGCTCGTGCAGGGGCACGGCCTCCCACGTCAATTTACCCAACATGTTCGTTACTCCTGGGAAACCTGGGCACCGCCGGCAGCGCCCGCCGGGGTAGCAGCTGCGGTGTTCTCACCGACGCCGATGAACTGGTCGATGACCTTCTTGAACAGCAGCGGTTCAACACTGGAGAAGTGCTGCACCGGTGCGTTCTTCGACGGCGCGGCCAGCGCCTTGAACTGCGTGAAGCTGAGCGCGTCGGGCGCGCTGCGCACTTCGGCCACCCAGCGCTCGAAGTCTTCGTTGCTGCTGGCAGTGGCGATGAACTTCATGTTCGAGAAGCCATGCCCGCTGTAGTTGCCGGACATGCCACGGAACTGGCCGGGCTCGTTGGCGATCAGGTGCAGCTGCGTGCGCATGCCGGCCATCGCGTAGATCTGCCCACCCAGCTGCGGGATGAAGAAGGTATTCATCGTCGAGTTGGAGGTGATGTTGAATGCCAGCGGGCGGTTGGCCGGGAAGTTGAGCTGGTTGACCGTGGCGATGCCCAGGTCTGGGTACACGAACACCCATTTCCAGTCGGTGGCGATCACGTCCACGTGCAGCGGCTCACCGGCCACGTCAAGCGGCTTGTAGGGGTCTAGCTCGTGGGTCGACTTCCACACGATCACCGCCAGCACCGCGATGATGATCAGCGGCACGCCCCAGACCACGATCTCCACCTTGGTGGAGTGCGACCAGTCAGGCATGTATTTCGCTTTGGTGTTGCCGGCGCGGTAGCGCCACGCGAACACGAAGGTCAGCACGATGGCCGGTATCACCACGATCAGCATCAGGCCGATGCAGATCAGGATCAGGTCGCGCTGGGCGAGCCCGACCATGCCCTTCGAATCCAGCAGCACCCAGTCACAGCCCGACAGGCCGACGCAGGCCAGGGCGACCAGCGCCAGGCGGATGCGGTTCCAGCAGATATTCATTGGAGGTCAACCCTGTTGAAGAAGCGCGCTTGACCGGCTCGCCTGCGCGCAGCGCTCGGGCGTGGAGCGGCTACACTGTGGGTACGAGGTCGCCTACAAGAAGGCGACCCACTCCAATCAAGCCCATACAAGATACATCATTGTATGGACTTGTGCATCTGCACGTATGGAAAAATCTGACCGATGACGCCACCTGCCGCCGGCCGCCGCCTGAAACATCCCAATCGCACCTGGGTCCGCCCCTTCCGCGAGGGCGCCGGCCCGCTGTACCTGCAGATTGCCCAGCAGGTGCGCGAGGCGGTGGATGACGGCGTGCTGCGCCCGGGCGACCGCCTTCCGCCACAACGCGACCTGGCCCAGCAGGTGGGCGTGGACCTGACCACGGTCACCCGTGCCTTCGCCGAGCTGCGCCAGGCCGGCCTGCTCGACGCCCAGGGCGCCGGCGGCACCTTCATCGCACTGTCGGCCGGCAACCGCAGCACCTCGGTCGACCTGAGCATGAACATCCCGCCGCTGCTGGGCAGCGCGCCCTTTGCACAGGGCATGGAGGCCGGTTTCCAGCACGTGGGCCAGCAGCTGGGCCAGGGCGAACTGATGAGCTACCACGTTGGCGCCGGCACCCGCGAGGACCGCGCCGCCGCGGTGCAGTGGCTGGCGCCGATGCTGGGCACGGTGGGTGCCGACCAGGTAGTGATCTGCCCCGGCGCGCAGACCGCGCTGTGCGCGCTGATCCTGGCCCGTACCCAGCCAGGCGAGCTGATCGCCGCCGAGCAGCTGACCTACCCGGGCCTGCTGGCGGCCGCGCGCGTGCTGCAGCGGGGCGTGGTGCCGGTGGCGATGGACGCCGAAGGCATGCTGCCCGAGGCTCTGGAAGAAGCCTGCCAGCTGCGCCGCCCGCGCCTGCTGTACCTGGTGCCGACCATCCAGAACCCCACCACGGCAACGATGTCGGCGCAGCGCCGGCAGGCCCTGCTGGATGTCGCCAAGCGCCACGATCTGACCGTGATCGAAGACGATCCCTACTGGTTGCTGGCCGGTGACGCCGCGCCGCCGCTGGCCGCCCATCGCGACGCCGGCTGCCCGGTCTACTACATCTCCACCCTGTCCAAGTGCCTGGCCCCGGGCCTGCGCACCGCTTACCTGATAGTACCGGCCGGCGAGCCGATGGAACCGGTGCTGGACGCGCTGCGCGCCATCGCGCTGATGCCGACCCAGTCGATGGTGGCGGTGGCCTCGCAGTGGATCCGCAGCGGCCAGGCCCAGGACATGGTGCTGCGCTTCCAGCAGGAGCTGCGCGAGCGCCAGGCCATTGCTGCCCGGTACCTGCCGTCCCGCGCGCGGGCGCACCCGGCCGGCCTGCACGTGTGGCTGCCGCTGCCGCCGCGGCTGGACCAGTACCGGCTGATCCAGGCCGCACAGGAGCAGGGGCTGGGCATCGCCAGTTCCGACGCCTTCAGCGTGGAAGAACCGCCGCCGGGCAACGCGATCCGCCTGTCGCTGGGCGGCGCGGTCGACCAGGGCGCGCTGGCCGGGGCGCTGGCCAAGCTGAACGAGATCCTGTCTGAAGCCCCCGAGGCCCGGCATAACGCCATCGTTTGAGCCATCCACGTGGCACGACATCCATACAAGATGATATTTTGTATGCAATGTATGGATGAAGGGACGTGCATCGATGCGCGCCGAGAAACTGAAGTTCCACCTGGTGATGGCCGGGTGCGGTGGCTTTGTTGTGCTGATGCTGGCCGCGCTGGCCTGGGTCTGCCTGCAGCCGCAGACCGTGGACGTACAGGCCGCCGAACGCCATGCCATCGAGCAGTGCCTGCAGCGCAGCGAGGATCCGTCGCGTAGCGAGATCCAGCGTCGCGCCCAGGCCGACTCCTGCCGCGAGATGCGCAAGCAGTACGTGCACAAGTTTGGCGGGGACGCGTCCTGATGGGCGCAGCCGCGCCGCGTCGCCGCTGGCTGCTGCCGACGATGATCGCCCTCGCCTGCCTGTTCATGGCCGGCGTGGCGGCTGCGCTGTGGCAATACTTCGGCTACAGCGCGCAGTCCACGTTCACCGAACAGGCCATCGTCTTCGACGACTCGCAGTTGCGCCTGCCGGCCGATCTGGCCGGAGATACCGGCCGCATCCGCGTGGTGCATTTCTGGGACCCGGCCTGCGGCGTGTGCAACCGCGAGACCGGTGCCCACCTGAGCTACCTGATCAGCATGTATCGCCGCGCCGGCATCGACTTCTATGCGATCCGCCGCCCGGGTACACAGGGCGAGCTGCCCGAGCCGCTGCGCAACAAGGTGATCAACCTGCCGACCATCGATGGCATCGACCACATCCCGGCCAGCCCTGCCGTAGCCATCTGGGACCGGCACGGCCATCTGGCGTACGCCGGCCCGTACAGCATCGGCATGGTCTGCAACTCGGCCAACAGTTTCGTCGAACCGCTGCTGGACAAGCTGGTACGTGGTGAGACCGTACGCCCGAAAGGACTGCTTGCCGTGGGCTGCTACTGCCCGTGGCAGGCCAAGCGCTGAGGACGCGCAATGACATCACTGACGCCGGCCGACGTGGCCGCCGCAAACAACAACGGCGGTCACCTGTCCGAACCGACCGATGGTTATGGACAGGCTCCCGCCGTTGGAAGCAACGATACGCCCCGACATGCTCCGTACATGCCGCGACCGGATGTCGCAGCGCGCGAGTGGGTGCAGGACGTGCTCGCGCACAGCGGTCCGATCTACCTGCGCATCGTCAATTCGCTGGAACGCACGGTGCGCCGTGGTGGTCTGGCACCGGGACAGCGCCTGCCCTCGCAGCGCGCGTTGGCGCAGCAGCTGGGCATCGACCTGACCACGGTCACCCGCGCCTTCGATGAAGCACGCAAGCGTGGCCTGATCGAAGCGCGTGGACCACAGGGCAGCTTCATCGCACCGCCCAAGGCCGGCTTCGACCAGGTGGTGGACCTGAGCATGAACGTGCCGCCGGTGCCTGATGCCGACGCGCTGGCGGAGACGCTGCGCCGTGGTGCCGCCGCCGTGCTTGCGCGCAGCAACGCACCGAACCTGATGACCTATCACCTGGGGGGCGGCAACCCCACTGATCGCCATGCCGCGGCGCGCTGGCTGCAGCCGATGCTGGGCGTCGTGGCTGACAACTGCCTGCTGCTGACCGAAGGCGCACAGGTGGCGCTGGCCGCGATCCTGGTCAGCCAGGGCCGCGATGGCGATACGATCCTCTGCGATGCGCTGGTCTACCCGGGCCTGCTGCAGGCCGCCGCCGCACTGGGTCGGCGGCTGCTGCCGGTGGACGGCGACGAACACGGCATGTGTCCTGAAGCGCTGCTGCGGCAGGCACGCGAAAGCGGCGCGCGCCTGGTCTATCTCAATCCCACCTGCCAGAACCCGACCGCGCTGACCCTGCCGCTGCAGCGGCGCGAGGCGCTGGCGCGTGTACTGGAGAGCGAAGGCCTGCTGGCGATCGAGGATGATCCGTACTGGCAACTTGCCGAAGATGCACCTACACCGCTGGCGGCACTGGCACCGCGTCATGTGTTCTACGTGGCGACGCTGTCCAAGGTGATCAGCCCAGGCCTGCGCACCGCGTTCGTGCGCTGCCCGAGCGCGGCGCATGCCGAGGCGATGACGGCGGCGTTGCGGGCGACGCGACTGATGGGGCATCCGCTGGTCTCGGCGTTGGCCAGCCAACTGCTGCTGGATGGTTCGGCCCAGTCGCTGCTGGCCCAGGTGCGCACCGAGGCACGCGAGCGCACGCGCATGGCGCGCTACCTGCTGGCACCTTCGCTGCTGCAGCGCGCGGAAGGCCTGCATGCGTGGTGCCGGATACCGGCGCCGTGGACCGACGCCACGCTGGTGCGTACCGCACATCTGCAGGGGCTGGCGATTGCGCCGTCATCGGCGTTCTGCCCGCCGGGGGTCTCGCACCAGTGCGGCGTGCGGTTGTCGCTGGGGCTGGCCGCGGACCGACGGCAGCTGGAAAGTGCGCTGCGGCGGATTGACCGGTTGTTGTTGTCGGATGCGTTGCCGGCGATTGATCGGTAGGCGAAGAGCATCCACGCAGGGCGTGGATCTACGGGACCCGCTTCGGTAGATGCCAACTTTGGTTGGCAATGCCCGTGCACGCCACGCGTGGATGGAATGTGCCGACCAACGGTCGGCACCCACCAGGCTGGAGGAGGATCGGTAGTGCCGGCCGCTGGCCGGCGGAAGATTCCCCGGCACGGTTGGAATGTGCCAACCAAGGTTGGCACCTACCAAAGCAGGGTCAGGCCAGGGCGGAGAGCGCCTGCAACAGCGCATCCATCTGCTGCGGCCGGGTGAACACCGACGGCGTCACCCGCACGCAGGCGCCGGAGTCCAACCCGTCGCGATGCGTGGTGAACACGCGATGCTCGTCCAGCAGGCGCTTCTGCAGCGCCATGTTGTCTGCCACGCTGGTGCGCCCACGCAAACGGAAGCTGGCCAATGCGCTGGCCAGCGCCGGATCCGGCGAAGACAGCACTTCGATATGCGCCATCTGCCGTGCCGGCAGCGTCCAGCGCTCGCGCAGGTAGCGCAGGCGCGCCTGCTTGTTGGCCACGCCGATGCGCTGGTGCAGCGCGATCGCTTCCGGCAGTGCCAGGTAGGCGGCGAAGTTGACCGTGCCGGTGTGTACGCGGCTGCCCACGCGGCCGTCGTCGGTCTCGCCCATGTACGGGTCGAGGTCCGCAACGCGGCCCCTGCGCACATACATCGCGCCGACGCCGACCGGCGCGCCGATCCATTTGTGCAGATTGATGCCCACGAAGTCTGCCTTCAGCTGTGGCACCGCGTAGTCGATCTGGCCAAACCCATGCGCAGCATCGACGATCACATCGATACCGCGTGCGCGCGCACGCTCGGCGATCTCCGCCACCGGCAGCACCAGCCCGTGGCGATGGCTGACCTGAGTCAGCAGCACCAGTTTCAGGCGCGGCAACCGCGCGAATGCGGCCTCGTAGGCCTGCAGGATCTGCGCGTGGTCCGGCACCGCCGGCAGCGCGATACGCTCGACCTGCACGCCGCGACGCTGCTGCAGCCAGCGCATCGCGCCGATCATGCTGTCGTAGTCGATGTCGGCATACAGCACCTGGTCGCCGGGCAGCAGGCGGTTGTAGCCGCCAATCAACGCCAGCATCGCCTCGGTGGCACCCCGAGTCAGTGCGATCTCATCCGCACCCACACCCAGCAGTTCGGCTACCTGCCGCTGCACCGCCATGTACTGCGCCGGGAACTCACGACGACCGTACCAGGCGTTGCCACGGTTCACTTCAGCGGTGTGGCGCTGGTAGCTGGCCAGCGTCTCGCGGCCCATCGCGCCCCAGTAGCCGTTCTCCAGGTGGTTCACTTCATCGGTGATGTCGAAGTGGCTGGCCACGGCGGCCCAGTAGCCTTCATCGCGGGCCAGCACGTCCGGCGCCGCGGTCGTTGCGGGAATCTGCATGGGCGCAGCGTAACGCGCGGACGCCTTGGCCGGCAGTGAAGACAGGGCGGCTGCGGCGGGCAGCAGGGTGCCGGCACGCAACAGGGAGCGGCGGGCCGGGTCCATCAGAAGCTCAACCGGTACTGTGCGTACAGGTTGGCACCGTCGGTGTCATATGGTGCATTACGCGAGTAGATCAGGCCGCGGCTGGCCTGGAACACGGCCTCATCCGGGTAGCGATCCAGTACGTTGTCGGCGCCGACGCGAAGGCTGTGGTGTTCGTTGATGCGATAGCCCACCGCGAGGTCGAGGAAGCTCATCGCACCGAAGCGCTGGTAGATGTCGCCCACCGCATTGCCGCTGGAATCAGTCCAGGCACCGTAGTAGCGCATGCGCGCCATCAGCGACCAGGCGCTGACATCCCAGCTGCCGGTCAGGCTGCCCTTGTGCTCGGGCAGGCGGTCTTCGAACAGCACGCGCTGGGTCTCGTTGGTGGCCACCGAGGTGCTGCCGTTGTCCACGCGGGTGCGGTTGTAGTTGTAGGCCAGGGTCAACGTCATGCGGCCTGCGCCAAGATCGCGCAGGTAATTGCCGACCACGTCCACGCCGGTGGTGGTGGTATCGAAGTCGTTGGTGAAGTAGTTCACCGAGGTATAGCCCAGCGGGTTGGGAGTACCGGCCGGAATGGCGAAGCTGGCCGACTGGCTGAAGCGGTCGATGAGCTTGATCTGGTAGACGTCCACCGAACCGGACAGGCCCAGGTCGGTGCGCCAGGTCAGGCCCAGCGATGCGGTACGCGATTCCTCCGGCTTCAGCGGCCTGGCACCGAGCAGCTGCGCCAGTGGATCGTTCGGCGACAGGCGGCCACTGGTGAAGATCTGCAGGGTGCGCGTGTCCAGGCCCTGGGTGGTACTGGTGGTGTTGAGCTGCGCCGGCGTCGGCGCACGGAAGCCGGTGGACACGGTACCGCGCAGGGCCACGTCCGGCGTGATCGCGAAGCGCGCCGACAGCTTTCCGTCCAGCGTGCTGCCGAAGCTGGAGAAGTCCTCGTAGCGGCTGGCCGCACCGATGCTCCAGCGCTCGCCCAGCGGCACTTCCATATCCACGTAGGCCGCCTTGCTACGCTGGCTCCACTGCCCAGCCTGGCTGGCCGAGAAGCCCGGTGCGCCATTGGAGTTGGCCTCCAGGCCTGCGGCCGCGCCCGGGCCCACCGCGTACGAGGCCGGATCACCAGCGCGCACCTGGTAGGTCTCCTGGCGGAACTCGCCACCGAAGGCGACGTTGATCGGCTTGGACAGCGCGCCCACGTCCCACTCGTAGTTGAAGTCGGCGTTGGCGTTCTTCTCGGTCTGGGTCAGGCGGCCGAGCTCGAACGCGGTCGGGCTGGCCGGACCCAGCGAAGCATTGATCGAGTTCTTCAGGCTGTAGTCGATGGCATTGCGGCCGTACGAGGCGCTGACATCCCAGCGCAGCTTGGGCGTGATCTCACCGCGCAGGCCGCCGACCAGCTGCAGATCGTTCTGGACGTTGCCGTACTGCGGGCTGAAGCCCACCGGGTACAGCGAACGCAGGTTCCAGCCCGGGAAAATGGCGGTGGTGCGGTAGGCGCCGGTGGTGGTGTCCGGGTTGCGCCAGTTGAAATCGCTGACGCCATCGCTGTGGCTGTAAAGGCCGAACGCATACAGCTCCAGCGTCTCGCTGGCGTTGGCCTTGACGTTGAAGCCGACGCGGCGGCTCTCCAGTTCCGGTTGGCCCCAGCGCTGCACCGGGTTTGGCACATCCAGCTCCGGATGCGCAGCCTGGAAAGCAATGGCATCGGGGCGCTGGCGGGTGCGCGAGGTGGCATCGGAGTTGGACGATTCGGCGAACAGCACCAGGCTGCCATAGTCGCCCAGCGACCAGCCGGTGCGCGCACTGAAATCGCGCGAGGCACCGTCGCCCTGCGCGTACTGCGAATAGCCTGCGCTGATCTCGGTGCCCGGACCATCCTCGAGGATGATGTTGATGACACCGGCGATGGCGTCCGAGCCGTACTGCGCAGACGCACCATCACGCAGTACCTCGATGCGCTTGATTGCACTGGTCGGAATCTGCGCCAGGTCGGCGGCCTGCGCGCCACGGTTGCCGAGCAGCGCGCTGCGGTGGAAGCGACGACCGTTGACCAGCACCAGGGTCTGGTCCGGCGACAGGCCACGCAGGGTGGCCGGACGCACGAACACCTGCCCGTCGGCCATCGGCAGGCGCTGCACCACGAACGACGGCACCAGCTGCGCCAGCACGTCCTTCAGGTCGGTGGATTCAACGGACCTGATGTCTTCCTTGGTGAACACGTCTACCGGCGCCAGCGTTTCGAACTGGGTGCGGTTGAAGGCACGGGTACCGGTGACCACCATCGCATCGAGCTGGGTGGGCACGGCACGGCTACCGCCTGCGGCGTCGATCGCATCGGCCTCCGCTGCGATCGCGCCTCCTGCGCTGGCCATGGAAAGGGCAAGGAGGATGGAGCGCGAAAGCTTCGAACGATGCACAGCAGGACTCCGGGAGGACGCGACAGGGCCAGCACCTGTGCGGACACAACAGGCCTGGACAAGGCGCGCAGTCTCGGCCCGATGTGTGAAGGAGGCATGACGTCAGTACGACAGCTTGATGCCGCACAGGCGCAAGAACTGCTAAGCGCCGCGCCTGCCGATCCGCTACTGTGCCGGCATTGGATTCGGGGAAAGGCAGATGAGCGCGGCGGGCAAGGCGTTGTGGTACATCGAAACCCATGCGGACCGGCCATTGGCACTGGCCGATATCGCCGCTGCGGCGGGACTGTCACCCTTCCATCTTTCACGCCTGTTCCAGGCCCGCACCGGTACCTCGGTGGTGCGCTACCTGCGGGGACGGCGCCTGACCGCTGCCGCGCAACGATTGGCCAACGGTGCGGGCGACATCCTGCAGGTCGCGCTGGGGGCCGGCTATACCACCCATGCCGCGTTCACCCGCGCCTTCTGTGAACAGTTCGGGCAGACGCCCGAGCGGGTGCGCGAGCAGGGCACCGATGGACTGGCACTGGTGCAGGCGATCCGCGTGGACGATGCACCGGCGGCCTGCGGTGAGGCACCACGCCTGCTCGACCCCCCGGCGTTCCAGCTGGCCGGGATCGGCATGCGCCACACGCGCGACAGCGGCGGTGCGATTCCCGGGCAGTGGGCACAGCTCAATCGCGAATGGCCGGCGCCGGCCCCGATCAGTTTCGGTGTGTGCTGCAACAGTGATGACGACGGTGGCTTCGACTACGTCGCCGCGCTGCCGGTCAGTTCGCTGCGCAATGTGCCTGCGCACTGGCAGCGCGTGGGTGTACCCGCGCGGCGCTACCTGGTGGCCTGGCATGGTGGGCATATCTCGGCCATCCGCTCGACCTGGTTCTGGCTGCTGGATCATTATCTTCCTGCGTCCAACCTCAGCCTTGCCGATGCACCGGATCTGGAATGCTACGACGCCCGATTCGATGAGCACACCGGCAACGGCGGCGTGGAGATCTGGCTGCCAGTCGACGAACGTCCCAACTGACAAGGAACTGAAGATGCGCATGACGGTTGCTGTGCTGGGAATGATCCTCATGGTCTTCACTGTCGTGGCCGATGCCAGCGAGACGCAGGCAGCCGGCGAGCGCCACGGCGCCACCACGGTGGCCAGCGCGGCTGTACGCGATGCGCAGCACCACGACGCGCTGCGCTACACGGTCTGGTATCCAGCGCTGGCCGGCAGCCGGGAAACCGCCCTGACCATCGGCCCGCCCGACGCGCCGCTGTTCGACGTCGGACGTGCCGCGATGGAGGCTCCCGTCACAGGTGATCGCCTGCCAACACTGCTGCTCTCGCATGGCAACGGCGGCAGTGCGCGCATGATGGGCTGGCTGGGCACCGCGCTGGCGCGGGCCGGGTATCTGGTGATCGCGGTCGATCATCCAGGCAACAACGGCATTGACACGATGACCCTGCCCGGCAGCATCCTGAGCTGGTTGCGTGCGGATGACCTGCGCGCCGCCCTGGCGGCCGTGCGGGCCGATCCAGTGCTGGGCCCGCACGTCGATCCTGAACGCCTGGGTGTTGCCGGGTTCTCGGCCGGTGGCTACACGGCACTGCTGGCAGCCGGTGCACGACCGGACCTGCAGCGACTGCTGGCCTTCTGCACCGCACATCCGGATGACGGCGTCTGCCGGCCTCAACAGGAGGCCGCAACGCACTCAATGGAAGCGCGCGTTGCCGCTGCGGCCTCTCCCGCACTGGCGCCCTGGATCTCCCAGGCCAACGACGCGCGCGCGATTCCCGGCGTGCGGGCGGCATTCCTGCTGGCTCCGGCGATCATCCAGGCCTTCGCGCCCGAGCAGCTGTCCTCGTTGCGGCTGCCCGTGTCGATCGTGCTGGGTGAGGCTGACACGGTTGCGCCGCCACAGACCAATGGCGCGGCCGCCGGGGTCCTGATTCCGGGCGCGGAACTGCAGCGCTTGGCCGATGTGGGCCACTATGATTTCCTGGCCACGTGCACCGCGACCGGGCAGCAGCGGCTGCAGGACCTGTGCACTACGTCGGTGCCAAAGGCACAGACCCACGCGCAGGCAGTGGATGCAGCGATACGGTTCTTCGACCATTCACTGCGCTAGTGGCCGCCGGGCATGGCCTGGCGCTACAGTGGACGCGTCCACGGAGAACCGATCATGCGCCTGCTGCACCTCACTCTGCCGGTATCTGACGTGGGTGCCGTGGCCAGCTACTTCCACGATGTGCTGCAGCAGCGCGTGGTCGGCAATCATGTGCACATCGGCTGGAGCACGATTGAACTGCAGCCCGCTGAAGGACGTCCGCTCGGTGGTGTGCACCTGGCGTTCAACGTGCCGGACAACCGCTTCGGCGAGGCGATGACCTGGTTGCGCGAACGCACGCCACTGCAGCGCAATCCGGCGGGACTGGACTACTTCGCGCTGGAGAGCAGCTGGCAGTCGCAGTCGGTGTACTTCACCGGCCCCGATGGCTTGATCCTGGAACTGATCGGCCGCCGTCGCTTGCCGGCCAGTGCGCATCAGGGTGCCTTCCACGGCAGCGAACTGACCTGCCTGAGCGAAGTCGGCCTGCCCAGTCATGATGTTGATGCGGTGCGCGAGCAGTCCAGCCTGCGGTTCGGCCTGCAACCGATCAGCCCGCCTTCGCCGCAGTTCGCGCCGATGGGCGACGACGAGGGCCTGCTGATCGTGGTCGCTGCGGACCGGCGCTGGTTCCCCGAGCAGAAGGACCTGCCCAATGCACAAGGCCTGTTGCTGCAGGTCGGCGACGTGGCCGGCCCTGGCGTTGTGGAGGACGCTGCACTCGGCTGGCGGGTACAGGCGATCTGAGCTACCAGCTGCCGGACGCGCCGCCTCCGCCGCTGCGGCCACCGCCTCCGGACCAGCTGCTGGAGCTGCTCGACGACGAACTGCTGGATGACGAACTGGACGCGCTGCGTTCGCGGCGTGACGAAACCCGGCCACGTGCGCGCTCGCCCGGCAACATGGTGAACAACCCTACGAAGTACAGCAGCACGCCACACACACCTGACACAATCATCGCCAGCAGCCGTGGATCGTCACCTTCGGCACGATGGATCGCCAGCAACGCGCCCGCGGCATAACCGAGGGTCAACAGCACCAGCACCGTCATGCGCACGACGAAGCTGCTGCGATTCTTCTTCCAGCGTGCGCGACAGGCCTGCACCAGCAGGATCACCATCAGGGTGACAACACCCGCGGCGGCCTGCAGCAGCAGGTGCCGGGCCAGGCTCGGCGGCAGCTGGCCACGAAGCAGCGCCTGTACCAGCAAGACCATGCTGAGTACCAGCATGCCGCACAGGACGATGCGCACCCCGCGGCTGCGACGCCAGCACCAGCCGAGCAGGGCCGCCACCGGCACGCCCAGCACCATCACAAAGCACAGGCCCGGCAGCAGGTGGGGTGGCAGCAGCAACGCCACGGACAGCACCCCTGCGGCAACCACCGCTGTCAGCAGCATCGGACGCCCCCAGGCCGGCAAGGTCGGCCAGCTCGGCCTCGGTGCCGACGCATTGGCGGCCAGTGCCTTGCGCCGCCGCTCCCGACGGCTGCCGCTGAAATCGTCCTCGGTCTTCGCTGGCGGGAGGGGCGGCGGCGAGCGCCACAGCCCGGCCAGGAAGCCGGCCAGCAGGGTCAACGCCACCACCGAGTCTGCGCGGCGCCAGTCCGCAGGCAGCACATTGCTGGCCGACGGCGCTTCCCATGCAGGCAGGTCCTCGCCTTCGATCAGCGCCACCATGATCGTCGTGCCATCAAGCACGCCCTGGTCGAAATCACCCTCACGGAAGCGCGGCACGATCGCGTTGTCGATGATGCGAGCGGCGTACGCGTCCGGTAGCGCACCTTCCAGGCCATAGCCGGTCTGGATGCGTACGCGGCGGTCCTGCACCGCCACCAGCAACAGCACACCGTCGTCGACACCGGCGCGACCCAGCTGCCACTGATCGAACACCCGCTGTGCGTAGGCCTCGATGCCCTCGTTGCCCACGCTGGGTACCACCAGTACCTGCAGCTGCGCACCTTTCTGCACCTGCAGCTGCAGCGCCTGCCTGCGCAGGGTGGCGCGGGTTTCAGCGGACAGCGCGTTGGCAGTGTCCACCACGGGATCGTCCAGCGCCGGGACCGGGATTGCCGCCAGCGCCGCCATCGGCAGCAGGCACAGCAGCAACAACAGCCACCTCATGGCTGCAGTCCGCTGTCCTGCGCGCAGCATGCTCACGTACCCTGCCCTGCCTCGATCCGCGCATGCAGCGCCTGCAGCTGTGCCACCGCCTGGTTGAACACCTGCAGATCGGCATCCACCAGGGCCGCCCAGTCTGGCGCGTGCCCCAGCAGTTGCGCCACCTGCTCGTCCGGCGCGCGATCGAAGCCTTCGCCAAGCACGGCAAGATAACGCTCACGGAACCCGTCGGGGTCGCGCTGGTCCTGCACATACAGCTGCACGGCCAGCAGCCCCGCATACAGGTAGTTCACCAGATAGTTCGGGTCTTCATACATCAGGCGCTTGCCGATCCAGGTGTTGCGCAGCTGCGGGTAGCGCTCCGGTTGCTGGCCGAAGCGCGCCAGCACCTGCCCGGTCAGCGCGTCCAGATCATCGGCGGTGCCCAGCGTACCGGCGGCAACGCCCTGGTAGATCGACTGCTCCAGCTGCGCTTCCTCGGAGGAGGTGAACAGCTGCAGCACCATGTCGTCCAGCAGCGATTTCAGGTAATAGGCCTTGGCACGCGGGTCCTGTGCCTGCTGGTACAGCTGGTCGCGGAAGCGCAGCTCGTTGTAGATCGCGAACGCCTCGGTCAGCCACTGGCTGCCATTGCGCTGCAGCGGCGACGCATGACCGCGCTGCATCCACTCGCCATGCACGGCATGACCCGCTTCATGCGCGATTTCGACATCGCTTTCCAGATCGCCACGGCGCACGCCAACGAACAGCATTGCCGGCACACCGGGAGCGCTCACCGAGAACGCGTCCTGGCTGCGGTCACCGCGTTCGGTGGCCAGGTCCATGCGCTGGTTGGCTGGATCGAGCAGCGCGCGCAGTTCGGCGACGTACGCTGGCCCCAGATGCTGCATGGCATCGGCGGCGTTGTCGCGCAGCTGCGCCAGCGTCAGCACTGGTGGCGTGTAGCCGGCATCGGGCACGGTGGTATCCCAGATCTGCGGCGCGTCGATGCCCGATCGCGCAGCGTGGCGTAGCAGCATGTCCTGGTAGGCGCGGCGGTCCCCCGCGTGCTGCTCGATCGCCACCAGCGTTGCATTCACTACGGCGGTATCCAGACCCATGCGCTGGTAGCCGTGTGCCGGCGCCGAGCCATCGCCCTGCAGGCGTGCGGCCGCGTCATTCACCTGCACTAGCCCCAGCAGCACCGAAGCCATCGGCTCACGGCGCGAGTGCAGCCCCTGCCAGTAACCCTTCCAGCCTGCCTCGCGCAGGGCACGGTCGGGCTGCTGGGCCAGCGCCTGCTTGTCGCGCCCCGTGTCCCAGTGCCGGCCGCCGTGCTCGATCTGCGGGTACTCGGCGCTGCGCAGGATCTGCCCGCGCAGGCGCGCGAAGCTGTCCAGCGCCGGATCGGCCAGTGCCTCCACGGCCTCATCCAGCGCGGCGTTGGCCGGGGTGGCAGCTTCCTTCAGCGCGCGTGCGCGCAGGAAGCCATACGGTGCTGCCCACGCTGCATCTGCGGGTGCCTCGCGCAGTGCGGCGCGACCACTGCGAGCGATACGGCTGCACAGCCCCGCTGCCTGCTCCATCGCCTGTGCCGGGCGAAGATCGCGTGCGTTGCGGGCGGACTGCAGGTGCAGGTAGCCGAGATGACGCAGGCACTGCGCTTCCAGTACCTCGGCCTGCTGGAAGCGTTCCGCCGGTGCAAGGGCGGACGCCTGCTGCAGGGCCTCGACGCGCTTGCCCAAGGTGACACGCGCGGCCTGTTCGGCGGTGGTATTGGCGAAGTAGGCGCGGTCATCGGCATGCACCGACTGTGCCTGGGCGCCGCTGAAGGGAGCTATCGCCAATACGGCGACGACGGCGGCGGTGGTGGTGCGCTTCCTGAAAGCCTGCATCGGCGTCTCCCTGCCTGGACCAGGGATCGAGCCTAGCAGCCACTGGCCCGTCGCGCCTGTGCCGGATCAGGCTTCAGATCGACTCGTCCTCACGCTTGACCAGTGTCCAGCAAGGCGCCTGCGCGAAGGTATAGGTCTGCTGGTCGCTGCTGTCCGGCGTACGGATCTGCACCTGCCGCTGCCCATCGGCCAGGTGGCTGACCTGCATTTCACGGCCCTGCCCGGCCAACGCGGCAGGATCGGGCATCACCGGCCACTCGACATCGGCCAGCGCCAACCGGCTTTCCACCTTGCGCGGTTCCGGCTCGGCCTCCGCATCGATGTAGCTGTCCAGCAGCGGATCGGCAGTGGCCTTTTCCTGCAGCGTGATCTCGTTGCCGAAATGCTTCAGGAACGTATCGAATTCCGGGTAGGCGCATTCATTGCGGGCAGGGACCGGCGCGGACTCGACCGTTGCGGCGGTGGTTGCTGGCGCCGCGGGGGGAGCCGGCGTCGTGGCAGGCGCGGCGTCGGCGGGCATCGCCTGCGGCGCAGGCGTGCACCCCACCAAGCCGATGCCACACACGAGCATCAGCGGTGCAGCAGAAGGGTATCGACGCATGGGCTCATCCTGAATCCGGTCCGGTCGCTCCATGCTACCGCGCACCCTACAATTCCGACATTCCGCCTGTCCGAGAGTCCTCATGCATCGCCTCCTGCTCCTGATCGGCCTGCTGCTGCCCGCCCTGTGGCCGGCGGTGGCGTTGGCCGTCGATGTCCACGAAGGCGACCTGCTGTTCGTCACCGCCGGCCGCAGCGGCCTGAGTGCGGCCATCGACGATGCCACCGGCACGCAGGGCGCACCCAGCTTCGATCACGTCGCCCTGGTCGCTTCCACGCCGAAGGGCTGGGAGGTATTGCATGCGGACGAGAAAGGATCGCGCCGGCAATCGCTGGTCGAGTTCCGCCAGGAGGCGCGCGCCAAGCAGCGGCAGATCGTGGTCTATCGCCTGCGCGCGCCGCAGCAGGCGGCCATCAAGGATGCGGTCGCCACCGCGCGCACGATGCTGGGCAAGCCCTACAACATGTCGTATGTGTTGAACGAGGACAGCTATTACTGCTCGGACTTCATCGAGCGTGCGTTCCGTGCGCACCACGTGTTCGCATTGCAGCCGATGAACTTCCGCAACCCGCAGACCGGGCAGATCGCCCAGCACTGGGTCGATCTTTACCGCGGCATGGGCATGGACGTGCCGCAGGATCAGCCGGGCACCAATCCGAACGACATGTCGGCGGCGCCGGTGCTGCAGCGTATCGGCGTGCTGGAATAAGCAAAGCCCCGCACGGGGCGGGGCTTCGCCGGTCACGTTGCACGCGCAACGCGATCATTCTTCTTCGTCGTGGCCGCCCTGCTGCTGGTTCTGGTTGCGCTTCTGCTGTTCCTGCTGCTGTTGCTGCTGGTCGCGGCCACGACCCTGCTGCTGATCCTGCTGGTTCTGCTGGCCCTGCTGCTTCTGGTTCGGGTTCTGGTTCTGCTGTGCCATGTCCGATCTCCAAAGCCACACGCGGAATGCGGTGGACGTGGCCATCGTCTGCAGCGAATGGTTAATCACGCGTGGGTGGGCGGCTACATCTGTGTGTACGCCTGTGAATGAACGCGCAGAAGCCCTTGTGGCACAAGCGGCTGAAGGATTCATGCGGGTTCGGCATGTGCTCATGCCGACATCGGCGTTGCACGCATTCATGGCGCTCGCAGCCGGAAACACGCGCTGAACGAGGCTGGCTTCCCGGCTCACGCAGGGAAGCCAACGCTGCATTCAGGGCATCACCGGCGGCACGTACGCCAGGGTCATCCCCAGCAGCCACAACAGGCCCAGCACCAGCGGAATGTGCACCAGCAGCTGGATGAAGGTGAAGCCGACGATGTCGCGTGCCTTCAGCCCCAGCACGCCCAGCAGCGGCAGCATCCAGAACGGATTGATCAGGTTCGGCAGCGCTTCGGCCGCGTTGTAGACCTGCACCGCCCAGCCCAGGTGCGCCTTCAGTTCGTTGGCGGCCTGCATCACGTACGGCGCCTCGATGATCCACTTGCCACCACCGGAGGGCACGAAGAAGCCCAGCACGGCCGAATAGACGCCCATCACCAGCGCGAAGGTATCGGTGCTGGCCACGTGCACGAACAGGCTCGACAGCCGGTGCGCCAGCGTCTGCCCATCGCCACCGACAGCGTGGGTGAGGATCATCGCGATGCCACCGTACAGCGGGAACTGGATCAGTACGCCGGTGGTGCTGGGCACCGCCTTGGCCACCGCGTTGAGGAAGCTGCGCGGGCGCCAGTGCAGCAGCAGGCCCAGCGAAATGAACAGGAAGTTGTAGGTATTGAGGTTGGCGATGGCGGTGATCACCGGCTTGTTGGCGAACTCGTTGAACAGCCAACCGAACGCCAGCAACGAGAGCAGCACGGTCAGCAGCGGGCTGTATTCCAGCCACTCGCCCGGGCGCGTGCGTCGCTGCAGCGGCTCCGGCTCGGCCTGCGCGGCGCCGGGGAAGTCTTCAGCGGCGCGGGCACTGCCGGCGGCCGGTGCGGTCAGCCAGGCGATCAGCAGCGAAACCAGGATCAGCACTGAGGTCAGCGCGATCGACTGCCACAGGAAGATGGTTTCGGTGAACGGCAGCACGCCAGTGATTTCGACCAGCCCTGGCGGCATGCTGGCCGGGTTGGCCTGCAGCTGCGCGGCCGACGAGCTCAGGCCCATCGCCCACACCGCGCCCAGCCCCAGGTAGGCCGACGCACCGGCCGCGCGGTAGTCCATGCGCAGCTCCGTGCGGCGTGCCAGCGCACGCACCAGCAGGCCGCCGAACACCAGCGAGAACCCCCAGCTGAGCAGCGAGGCCAGCATGCTGACCAGGCCCACGTACACCACTGCACCGCGGCCGGTGCGCGGCACGCGGGCGAGGAAATCGATGAAGCGAGCGACCACCGGCGCGGTCGCCACGGCGTAGCCGCCGATGACCACGAAGGCCATCTGCATGGTGAAGGGAATCAGGCTCCAGAAGCCGTCGCCGAAGGCGCTGGCGGTGGCCTGCGGGGTCGAGCCGAAGCCCATCGCCGCCAGCGCGACGATGACCACGCCCAGCACCGCGAACACGTACGCATCGGGGAACCACTTTTCCGCCCAGGCGGCCGAGCGCAGCGCCGCGCGCGCCATCCAGCCGTCCTGTACTGCTGCCGTCGAGGCCATCGCCTACCCTCCCAGGTTCGATGGCCCGATTCTGGGCGGTGGGGTGCGGGCTGTCTGCCACCTATTGGTCGTAGGCGACGGGATACCCGGCGCTACGCACCGCCGCCCGAGCATGGGCTCGGGCGCTACGGATATCCGGTTTCGGGGTTGCCACCTGTAGAGCCGAGCCCACGCTCGGCTGCGCGTCTCAGCGCAGCGCCAGATCCACGGCGATGCCGGCAAACAGCGCGGCACCCACCCAGTTGTTGTGCAGGAACGCCTTGAAGCACGGGCCGCGCTCGCGGTTGCGGCAGATCCAGAATTCGTAGACCACCAGCACCGTGGCCGCAGCCACGCCGGCCAGGTAGTAGCCACCCAGCCCGCCACGCACGCCAACCAGCGCCATGGTGGCCAGGAACAGCGCGTACAGCACGCCCTGGATGACTAGGTCCAGGTCGCCGAACAGGATTGCAGTGGAGTGCGAGCCCATCTTCAGGTCGTCCTCGCGGTCGACCATGGCGTACCAGGTATCGTAGGCGGTGGACCACAGGATGTTGCCGGCATACAGCAGCCAGCCCAGCATCGGCACCTCGCCCTGCACGGCAGCGAACGCCATCGGGATGCCCCAGCCGAAGGACATGCCCAGGTAGACCTGCGGCAGGTGGGTGTAGCGCTTCAGGTACGGATAGCTGGCGGCCAGGAACACGCCGATGAAGCTCAGGCCGATGGTCAGCCCGTTCATGGTCAGCACCAGGCCGAACGCCACCAGCATCAACACCGCGAACAACGCCAGCGCAGCGCGGCCACTGATCGCACCGGTGGCCAGTGGGCGCGCTTTGGTGCGCTCCACGTGCGGGTCGAGCCAGCGGTCGGCGTAGTCGTTGATGACGCAGCCGGCCGAGCGGGTCAGCCACACACCGGCGGTGAACACGAACAGGGTCCACAGCGGCGGCAGGCCGCCTGCGGCCAGCCACAGCGCCCACCAGGTGGGCCACAGCAGCAGCAGCGTGCCGATCGGGCGATCGGCGCGCATCAGACTCCAGTAATGCCGCCAACGCGGCGTCGCCGGCGACTGCGGCGAAGTGAGGGGGGTATCAGCCATGGCGATAGGATACTCCTGTCCAGTGGCGTGCCGACGCAGAAACTGCTTACGATTGCCTTCGAGACAAAGATATCGATCAAGACAACCACAGGCTCAATCGTTAGGGGAAAACACGTTGACCGCCCAGCCCAAACCACCCTCATCATTCTTGAACGTTCGCTTTCTAGGCTTTGAGGCGGCTCTTGCCTTGATGATGACATTCAGGTGTGGCGCGTCAGATTTTGTTCACCCGGGAATTCTTGTCGATCGCCAATCAATTATCGACACACAGACTCTTCTAAAGCGGAATGACCTAGTTCGGACCCAAGCGATTGAGGTCATGAAAAATTCTCCACTGGCTAGACTTACTTACAAATCCCAGCCGCATGCGCAGGTATTGTGCGGCCCATACTCACGGCCCGACATTGGCTGCTCGGATGAAGTGCGCGATGCCCAAGCAGCGTACACCCATGCACTGCTGGGCGCCTACCTGAGTGATTCGCGTCACTTCATGGTCTCCGCAGAAATCATGGATTCCTGGTCTGAGACTCTCACCGGCGGCCATCTGGGAACCAATAGATCATTGCAGGCTTCATGGGCAGCTGAACTGTGGACGCGTTCGGCTGAAATCCTGAGATATACCAGTCGGGCCTGGCCAGAAGATAAAGCAAAGCTATTTGGAGAATGGCTGCTTGAGCAGTACCTGGGCGACATCGACGCGATGCCCGAATGCGTCAATGGCAATTGGTACGCGAGCGGCATTGAGGCTCGCATGAATATTGGCGTGTACACAAATCGGAGAGACGTCTATAACAGTGCTGTGATGGATTGGAAATCACAGTTCCCCGCGTACGTGTACATGAAGTCCGATGGCGCCAAGCCAAAACCCCAACCAAATTGCAACAAACCATCACCATCGAACTGGTTCAACCAGAAGCAGATGGCGTCTGGACTCGCACAGGAAACCTGCCGCGACCTGCCACACACTGCTTTTGGCTTGGCCGCATTTATAAATGCTGCAGAGACAAACAGGATCCAAGGCGGCACGCTGTATCAGGACTACGCCGATCGACTCCAACAAGCCATGGAGTTCCAGACGAGCGTGGCATTGGCTCCTACGCCACCCAAATGGCTCTGCAGCGGCCAGCTGAAGGGCTCACTGGCCGGCACTCTGGAAATCGGCTACGCGCAACTTCACGGCCGCATGAAGCGCCCGATGACAAATACGGGAAAGTGGCTTTCTTTGAATCGACCAAGCCGCGGCCAACTACACTTCATCTGGGAGACCGCGACGCACGGCATGGAAATCACCGGTGCAGCTGTCACTTCCACTCCCTGATTGGCAGACATCCAAGGGGCAGAGCTGCGAAGACGGGCAAGTCTTCGCAGCTCAAATATCAACATCCGCTATTCCTTACCATCCGACTGGTACTCGTAGTACCCGTAGCTGTAGTAGCCAGTTGCGCGCCTTTCCACTGCATTGAAGATCGCGCCCTTGATCTGAACGCCATTCTGCTCAAATCGCTGCAATGTCAGCTCGATCTCCTTGACTTGGTTCACACCAAATCGAGTGACCAGGAGGCTGGACCCGGCGTGCGCTGCCACCAACGCCGGATCAGTGACCGCTAGAACTGGAGGGGTATCTACAAGAATCAGATCGTAGCGGCTCGACATATCTTGAAGCAGCTGCGCGAACCGGGGATGCATCAACAACTCTGCCGGATTAGGCGGAACGTCTCCCCGCACCATGTAGTGCATATTGTCCAGGCCGGGAACTGGATGGATGACGTCATCTGCAGCCAACTTTCCACTGATCACATCCGACAGGCCGGACTGCGCTGGCACGCCCAGAATCTTGTGCAGCGTGCCCTTGCGCATATCAGCATCGATGACCAGGACACGCTGTCCAGCCTGCGCGATAACTGCAGCCAAATTGGTGGAGACGAAAGTCTTGCCCACGCCCGGGCGAGGGCCGGAGATCGCCAGTATGTTGTTCTTTGCCTCCAGCATTGCAAAATGCAGGCTGGTACGAAGGCTCCGCAGCGCTTCCACAGTTGGATCAGCGGGTGCCGTGAGAGCAAGAAGGTGCTGGCGACCATCCGCGATTACGCGCGTACCGTGTCTGCTCTTACGCAGCCTTGGCAG
This sequence comes from Stenotrophomonas sp. 115C5, assembly GCF_056861055.1. Classification (NCBI taxonomy): domain Bacteria; kingdom Pseudomonadati; phylum Pseudomonadota; class Gammaproteobacteria; order Lysobacterales; family Lysobacteraceae; genus Stenotrophomonas; species Stenotrophomonas sp. 115C5. The sequence goes on along the minus strand of NZ_JBSPUQ010000002.1, from coordinate 236,456 downwards.
CGTAGTTGACACACTGAGAGGAATCGCGGCGTAGACAGGCAGTCCCAGAGCTTCAATATCCGCAGGATCTTCGATTCCTGGATTCAGCATACGCTGGAGCAGTGCTACACCGGCAGCCAGAAACGCACCAAGCAAGGTCGAAATGATAACAACCAGACCCTTGCGCGGGCGAACCGGATTCGCCGTATCGACCACAGCGGCGTCAACAATCCGAACATTGCCAACCGCACCAGCACGGGCGACATCCAATTGCTGAGCCTGGTTAAGCAATGCAGTGTAGAGCTCATTGCTGACCTGAAGATCACGGGTCAGACGGAGAAGCTCCTGCTGCGTGTTTGGAAGAGTACCTACTTCGCGCTGGAATCCAGATTTCCTAGACTCCAATTCGCCGATCTGCCGAAGCAGCGCACGATATGCTGGATGCTCACGGGTAAAGCTGCGATCCATTTCCGCCTGTCGCAACCGAAGCTGCTGGATGCTGGCCTCGACCGCAACTTCCTGTTCAAGCAAACCCTTGGTCTGCATCGTGATATCAACCGCGTTGGAACGGGATTGATATGCACTCATTGCAGCCTGTGCCTGCTCGACCTGCAGCCGAATGGTGGGCAACTGCTCCTTGACGAACTGCAGCTGCGAGGCAGCCTCCGCAGAACTGCGGTCCACGTTCTGCCTGACATAGGATTCGACAACACGCTGGACGACTGCCTGCGCGCGATCAGCATCCACGTCTTCATACGTCAACTGGAGAATCCCGGAATCCTTGCCGTCCTCGCTGGCCTGTAGATTCTCCCGGACCTCGCCCACTACATCCAAGCGACGCATTTTGGTGATACGGAAGTGCGTCCCAGGGTTTGCACGAAGAGCGGCAACGTCTATCTTCAGGTCCTTGACCTGAGCGGTCGTGCCTGCCTTTCCTTTCAGCAGCTCCGTACCATCTTCGTCCAGAAGACTAAAGCTGCCGGCCTCCTCCCCTGCAATCAGAGTCAATGCCGAGCCCACTTTCGACTGGGGAACAACAAGGCTTGAGACGCGAAGCTCTTCGCCGCCCCAGCCATATCGAGCAATGCCGAGCCAAGGACTAGAAACCTCATTGGGAAGCTCCGGACTGAACCGACGGGCCATGAAGCCACCGATGAGCGGGAAACGGTAGGGCTCCACGGTCACGTCCAGCTGCAGGTCATCCACGGCCGTGCCAACAACAGTCCTGGACGTCAGGAGCGCCACCTCCGTGGTAGAAGCAGTGCTCCCGCTTCCTCCAAGCGAAGCCAGATCGGCCAAGCCCGGGATGGTAGGAACCTTGGATTCGACCTGCACCATGGCCTGCGCCTGGAACACGGGGGGCGCAAGCAGCGCGTATGAAACACCCACAAGGAAGAAGAGCCCCGTAGTGCCGACGATCCACCACTTGCGATCAAGGAAGATGCCCGCAAGTTCGCGCAGATCAAAGTCGTCTTCCCTAGAAGAATTCCGCGATTCCATTTTGTTGTTCATTGCTTCCACTTAGGTTTTAAATCGACGTCAAAGCCCATCAATACGCGATACGCGCCGAGCGCTCCCGCCCACTATTGCAATCGAACCAGCGGCATACGACATCATGGCCCGCCTACCCCCTCCCCAAGGGGGGGAACTCCCGCGCTGTCCAGGGCCAATGCGGCATTGACCATGCTATTTTTTCAGGCTAGAACCTTACAGTGTACCTGATCTTGATGCAGACAGCCTGCCCGCCATGCGAACCGATACGCCATCGGCGCAGCACGCAGACAGCCCTGCCCGGCACCCTCCCAGACCGCCGCATGATCAGGAGGCCGAACGCCCGGAAATCCCTACCTGCTATGATGGGGCGTTAGGCCCTATGCACCGAACCGCCGGGCATCCAGAAGGCCTCTTGTTGGGCCAAAGACAGCAAAGAAGCTGCTTACGAGGACTCCTCATGTGCACGATGCACAAGAAGACCGGCCCGCAGTTCCAACAGCTACCGCAGACTACCTCAAGGACGAAGGACCGCTAATCGCGCAGCAAATTGATCAGGCCCAAGGCATAACAAGGCGCATCAGCATGCTCGCACCCACATCGACGTCGCAGGGGGAGCCTGGACGAGCGCCTTCTCGTCGACCTTCCGTGCAACTACAACCCCACGCCCATAGATGGCATTACGGCGGGCCAGACTGCATGCCCTGCCGCACAAGGCACAGGCACCGTACGGCGCCGGCCCCCTTAAGCACAGAAGAACAGCAACCGAAGAACTGGCGCAGCACTCTTGATGATTGACCTTATTCGCAACAAGCTCAAAGGCGGAAGCGGAAAAACTGCAAAGGCGGCGATAACGGTCGTTTTGGCTAATGTCGCACGTCTAGCGGCACAAGCTCTCTACTTTGTCGCATTTGCGAGATCCGTGGGCCCTGACACCTTTGCCCATTTTTCGGCCGCCATAGCGCTCTCGATCATCATGTCTCCATTTATTGGACTGGGCAGCGGTGCGCTGATCGTAAAACGGTGTTCGCGCGATCCAAGCACACTCTCTTCCTACTATGGAAGTGCACTTGCGTTCACGCTTGGCACGCTGTTCATCGCCAGCCCCGCTTATCTACTCATTTTAAATGGAAGCCTCGGACCGGGAGGGTGGGCAATTGCGGCAGCGGTGCTTCTCTCGGAGCTCCTTGCAACCAAACTGCAGGAGATCACGGTTCAGGCATTCCAGTCACAAAGCCGGATCAACGCCGTGGCAGGTGCCACAATCCTGACGTCCCTCTTCAGGATCGCGGCAGCTGCTCTTGGCTTCATGATTGCCGAAGACAGCCTTGGGATCTGGCTTTCGCTGTACATGGCGAGCGCAATCATCCCATGCGCGATCTACGTATCTGTATTCATAAAAAATTACGGCATCAAAAGACGCCTGCACACCGCTGAAATTCTCGACGGACTCAAGTTCTCACTTGGAATTTCGTCCCAGGGAATCTACAACGATGCAGACAAACTGATCATGCCAAGGCTCGCATCAGCCGACATATCTGGAAACTATGCTGCAGCCTATAAGATCGTCGACGTTGCCTTCTCGCCAGTTCGCGCTCTTCTGACGGTTACATATCCGGGCTTTTTTAAGGCCGGAGCCAATGGCATTTCCGAGTCTCTCGCCTATTCCAGAAAGTATCTCCCAGCCACAGTCGGCCTGGGACTGATCGGCAGCATGGGAATATTTGCGTGCTCCGGAATGGCAACATGGATACTTGGGCAGGATTATGAGCAGACGGCCACGATCCTGAAGTACCTTGCAGTAATTCCGCTGCTTCGATCATTCCACTTCCTCATGGCAGATGCAATGACGGGAGCCGACTACCAGGGAATTCGCAGCGTCATACAGATCATCGTCGCCGGCGCAAACATCGTCGGAAATATAATTCTGATTCCGCAACTAGGTTGGAAGGGTGCAGCGTTCGTTTCGATCGCCTGCGATACCGCGCTTTGCCTGTTGCTCTACGTAACGGCCGTTGGACTGCGCAATCGGGAGAGCAACGCCCATGGTTAAAACCTTCAGGAACGTCATTGCAGCAACTGCCCTTGCGGCAGGCTTTGCCGGCATACTCACACTCTTTTCCGCAGGCCAACAGGATACCGCCTCACTGGTCGGATCGATAGTAGGCTTGGTGCCTGTTTTCCTTCTTTCCTTCATCCTGTACCCAGCAGTAGTAGATGTAGCACGCAAGCCAGACGTTGCCTTCCTAGCGGCACTGGTGGCCTATTACGGCTTCGGAATTGTTTCCTTCACGACATATCGCGGATACATAAATCAATACATGTGGGCGGGCATTCTGCTGCTGGCAGTAGCCGCGTATCTAATAGGCCGCCAGATCGGACGCCGTACCAGCCAATTGCCAACCGACGCCCCAAGCTATCGCCTCAAGAGTTGGGCCTGCTACGGAATTATTATTGCCTCAACCGGCGCAGCCCTCTCGATTGTGGCAACGCACGGGCTGGTTCTGCTGAATCCGGAGGCTCGGTTCGGAGTATCTGCCAAGGCATCCTACCTGGTTGAACTTTCAATTCCCGTTGTGCTTTCAAAATTCTGCATCGACATGATCCGTCAACAGCGTTTCCGCTGGTCCATGCTCGGACTTCCGACTCTCGCATTGCTCATGTTGCTTTGCCTGGGCTATAGAAACCAGCCGATTCTACTTGTACTGGGAATCGGGCTGATTGTCCTGATGTCTTTGAAGGATGACGCGAAGGTCAAGCGCTTTCGCCTGGCGTTCGCTGCAATCGCGCCAGTTGCGATGTTTTCCTTTGGTCTTTCATATCTGATTCGAACCAACAACTCTATCGGTCGGACTCTGAGCTGGCAGGGGATGATTCGCGAGTTTGACGTCAAATTGCCAGAGTTCAGCCTGCCGTACATTCCACTCCATCTTGCCTCCAGAGAGGGCATGGGCGTTGCCGAGGCATCGATGGACAGGGCCGATGACATGAGCTCATATATCGAGCGGTCGTGGTTCTTCTTCTCTGACTTTCTGACGATGCTCCCAGGCTACTCGCTTACATCTGGGCGCATTCTTGGCATGGTCGTGAACGGCAGAGAAGACTCGTCGCTGACACCTTCAATCCTTGGGGGCTTGATGATCGGCTACGGATATATTGGCGTAGTGGTCTATTTCTTGCTGTCAGGCTGGCTGCTTGGAAAGCTCACAGCACGTTTCAACGTCACGCGCGATCCGAAAACACTGGCGTTGCTAACCATCTGCTTCCTTTACACCCTGGAGCTGATGAACCGCGGAATCTTCAAGCCCATGTACCTGATAGCACCACTCGTTACTGTTTTCATGTTCCGAAGAATTGAAAAAAAATAAATAGAGCCCGGCTCACAGCGACCCGAAAGGGAATTTTAAAACCTTGCAATGGAGGCAAAAATTGAGCGCCCGACTGACCATCAAGAAGCTTGCCGTCGAACTTGCAAATGTCGTGCTCAGCGCAGCCTTCTTTTTCCCTGCTCGACGATTTATTGCTTCCCTGGCTTTCGGCCCCATCGGAAGCGGGACGACCATTCATGGGTTCGTGAGATTCTTTGACCTCAGGAAGTGCCGCATCGGAAGCAACACAACTATCAACAGGTGGTGTTTCATTGATAATCGAGGCAGCGTGACGATAGGATCCAACGTGAACATCTCCCATGACTGCAGGATATACACCATGGGCCATGATATGAAGGATCCTCATGCACGGGTCTTCTGTAGCGAAGTCACCATTGGTGATGATGCATGGTTGTTTCCGGGAGTCCGAATCATGCCAGGGGCCAGCATCGGGCGCGGAGCAATTGTTTATCCTGGCAGCATCGTGACCAAGCCGGTGGAAGATTTTGCCATCGTCGCCGGCTCACCCGCGCGTAGAATTGGAAGCAGATCACCTGACATTCAGTACACCGCCTCATTCCCCGTGCATTTCTCGATATGAAAAAAAACAGCTCAATGATAGCCTGGGTCGGCTTCCAGCGTCGCGCAGAGACAATGAAGGCGCACTGGGGTTATGACATCGCATACTTCCCAAAAGTATTCAAAAGCCGAAAGCTCATGCTCTTTGACTATATGGCGCGGATACTCAAAACCATGCGACACCTGGTCCTTGGAGCGCCGAAAACAGTCTGGATTCAGGCTCCACCGAGCTTTCTTGTCTACTTGGCTGCTCTTTACAAGATTCTTCACGGAGAAAAAGTCAAAGTAGCAATCGACGTGCACAACAGCTATTTTCGACAGAAATGGCTCGCCTTCCCTGCCTTGAATTTCTGCATGTCGAAGGCGGATGCGGTGATTGTTCACAACGAACAAGTGCGCCATGAGTGTCAAGCGATTTTCCCGAATCTGCGCAACATCCTCGTACTCGAGGATCGCGCGGCCGATGAGGCCGTGCCAACTGGAAGAGAGGGTTTCAGCCGATCCGTTCTGTTCCCTTGCTCGTTTGACGAGGATGAACCGATAGAAGTTGTGCTTGAGGCTGCCAGGTTGACCCCGGATGTTGAATTCCATGTGACTGGGCGTTTTGATGGCAAGATTTCAAACGACACCGTTGCGATGGCACCAAGCAATGTAAGATTCACTGGATTCATGCCGCTGAAGGATTTCGACAACCTTCTGGCCAATTGCGGCGCGGTCCTTGGCCTTACTACCCGATCAAATGTCCAGCTCAGCGTTGCCAACGAGGCCATCAGCTTTCAGAAGGCCATGATTCTTTCCGACACACCGACACTTCGGGAACTTTTTCTTGGTGCAAAGTTCGTGGATACACTTGACGCACGATCGATATCAGAAGGAATCTTGGAGGTACTCTCTGATATCCGCGCATTTGAGGAGGCATCCAGGCGGGGCCTGCAGCTAAAGAATGAGCGATGGCGTTCCCAAGCGAGCGCACTTTCCGGAGTGCTCAATGGATAAGCGGGTACTGCTCATCTGTTCAGGCGGAGGCCACTTGGTGCAGATGCAGCGCATCGCCGTTGCGGCAAGGACCACTGGCACGCTGACTCTTGCCACGGTAGCTGCCGAGCAGGAATTGAAGGGCGACGTCTACGACGCCGTGGTGTCTCTTCCTGATTTCAATCGGCAATCCCCGTTCGCGGCACTCTTGGGGATCCCGAAGGTTTTCTTCAAGGTCCTTTTCCTTCGGCCGACGCACATCATATCCACCGGGGCGGCCCCTGGCATCATCGGGATTATTGCCGGTCGATTCGTTGGCGCTAGAACGCTGTGGATTGACAGTATAGCCAACACCCGAAGATTGTCGGTGTCGGGAAGAATTGCCCTTCGAGTATCTCATCAGGTGTTCACGCAATGGCCAAGCCTTGCTGATGACCACAAGGTGCTCTACTGCGGAAAAATAATATGATCCAGATCTTTGCTTCCGTGGGTACTCAAGCACCTTTCCCGAGGCTCATCGACTACGTTTCCCAGTGGCTTTCCGTGAACAGCGAAGCTGTTGGATATGCGCAATCTGGGCCGTCCTCGACTGCTCCATCTTTCGGCGGCGCAGCCATGATCAGCATGCCCGAGTTTTCTAGGAGGATTTCGGAGTGTGATGTGCTGGTTACGCATGCAGGAATGGGAAACATCATTCGTGCGCTTGAGGAAGGCGTACCTGCGGTGATCATCCCTCGGCAGCACAGGCTCGGCGAACACGTCAATGATCATCAGGTTGATACTGCCGCTGAATTTTCGATGGTTCCGGGTATTTTTGTATGCTCCTCCGCTGATGAATTTGAAGTAGCGATGAGGAAGGCGCTAGCCCACGACCGTGGTCCCGCAAAGGCGGGATCTTTGGAAAAAGAAAAGCTTCTTCAATCGATCAGGGACTTTCTTTCCGCTGGCTAGTTAATCCGACCAGGGAATCCGGATGAATTCTTGATCCTCAGCTTTCAATTTCTCTGAATGCGCAGTTCACCTGGCGCCATGGTATCTGGGAAACTCAATTGAAAATTTCCGTCGTCGGCACCGGCTACGTTGGCCTCTCCAATGCCGTTCTGCTTGCGCAGAATCACGAGGTAGTGGCGCTCGACATTGATGCGGGGCGCGTCCAGCTGCTCAACTCCCGCAAGGCTCCCATCGAAGATCGCGAGATCGAGGAGTATCTGGCGCAGCGGTCTCTGAATCTCCGGGCGACGCTCGATCCGCAGGATGCTTATGCCGGTGCCGCGTTCGTGATCATCGCCACGCCCACGGACTATGATCCGCAGAGCAACTATTTCAATACCGGGTCGGTGGAATCGGTTGTCCGCGATGTCGTGGCAATCAACCCTGATGCGGTGATGGTCATCAAGTCGACCATCCCGGTGGGCTGCACGGACGAGCTTCGCGAACGCTTCGGCACCCGCAACATCATCTTCTCACCCGAATTCCTGCGCGAAGGGAAGGCGCTGTACGACAACCTTCACCCCAGTCGCATCATCGTGGGTGAACGCTCCGAGCGTGCGGAAGCGTTTGCCGGGTTGCTTCAGGAAGGCGCGGTGAGCAAGAACGTACCTACGCTGTTCACCGATTCCACCGAGGCCGAGGCGATCAAGCTGTTCGCCAACACCTACCTCGCCATGCGCGTTGCCTATTTCAACGAACTGGACACCTACGCTGCGTCGCACGGGCTGGACACGCGCCAGATCATTGATGGCGTGAGCCTGGATCCGCGCATCGGCAGCCATTACAACAACCCTTCGTTCGGCTACGGCGGCTACTGCCTGCCGAAGGACACGAAGCAGCTGCTGGCCAACTACAGCGACGTGCCGCAGAACCTGATCCACGCCATCGTGGAAGCCAACCGCACCCGCAAGGATTTCATCGCCGAGGAGGTGATCCGGCGTTCGCCCAAGGTGGTCGGCATCTATCGTCTGGTCATGAAATCCGGCTCGGACAACTTCCGCGCCTCGGCCATCCAGGGCGTGATGAAGCGCATCAAGGCCAAGGGCATCGAGGTAGTCGTCCACGAGCCGGTCCTGCAGGCTCCGCTCTTCTATAACTCCCGGGTCAACAACGACTTGGAGCGCTTCAAGGCCGAGTGCGACGTGATCCTGGCCAATCGGCTGTCGCCTGAGATTACGGACGTTTCGGAGAAGGTCTATACCCGGGATCTGTTCGGAAACGACTGACACCAGGGCCTCTGACGACGAAGCCCCCTCCCCTGGCAGGCCACGCCCTAGCCGCCAGGGCAGATTTTTCCCGCGGAGTTCGCTAGAATCCCCGGCTACCACCGGGTAACCGGTAGTGGCAGTACAACGCGCCCGTAGCTCAGCCGGATAGAGTAGTGGCTTCCGAAGCCATTGGTCGGGGGTTCGAATCCCTCCGGGCGCGCCATCTTCCCCTGCTCGTACCCGTCACTCCGGGCCTCTCGCTTGCGCTTCCACGTCAACGCGGTTCAGGAGCGAACGGCTTCGAGCGATGTGCGCAACCTTGAAGATCGCGCACGACGATGGAAAGCGTCTGCCCTTTCTGCACGGCACCGGGCAGGAAGGCGCCCTTGCCGTCGTACAGGAAGGTTTCAATCTCACCACGTGTAACCACCAGGTCCGCAGCCGGCGGCTTGAGCTCTTCCAGAACAACACTGAAGGGACGCCAAGCCAGGCCGTGTTCGTCGCGGATATCGGTCGATACCGCGTGTGCATGCGCCTGCCGATCCACGCTGGCCAGTGGCAGCCGTAGTGCCTGCGATCCCTCCGTAGCGATCTGGAACCTGCCAAGGACCACGGCATCCACGGTTTCACTGCCGATGTAGGTGATCGTGGCCTCGGGACACTGCACCGCATCGGCCGGGTGCGATGCACACGCGGCCACGCTTGCGGTCAGGAGCAGAATGTTCGGCCGGATCATGGGCTGGCACCTGGCACATCGCTACCCCGCCCAGGGTCTGCAGCGGCGCACGCAGCGGTAGCGCCCGGCCTGCGCGCATAGCTGTAATCGGGATCGCGCCAGGCGCGCACGATCGGGCTTCGTGCGTGCCTGATCACGCCGGGGAACCAGGACAACGCGAACACCACGGCCCAGATCGCAGCCAGCCAGAGCCAACGGCCCGAGGCATAGGCCCAGATCATGGGCAACGCAGCCAGCATTACGATGACCTGCGTATACAGCAGATAGAGCGTGTGCAGACCCAAGCGGGGATCCGAGCGCAGCACCACGCCACACCCACGGCAAGTCACCCTCGCTTGGCGTTTCCATGCGGAACGCCGTGGAAACCGCTGCCCTGCTGCGCCGCAAAGTGGACAGGTGAAGGTCAGCAGGCGCATCAGGCAGCTCCTCTCTGTCGATTGACATCAACTGTCGGGCACGAAGCCGAGCCTAGCATGCGCTTGGCAGGGGGGGCGCCATAAGCAGCAACGCCGGGCAGTGCCCGGCGTTGCGTTCAAACCAGTCGAGCATGGCTCGACTCTACAAAAAGCAGATCAATACTTGCCGTCGAACGCAAAAATCGGCTTGCGCTGCTTCCACGCGCCAGCGGTGAAGTCCGGGAACTCCAGCGTCTGGAAACTATTGGCGATCGACTGCTCGCTCAGCGGGGTGATCGCGCTCCACGTCACCGCATCGTAGATGTCGATCGGCATCGGCGCCTTGGCCTTCAGCGCTTCCACAAACGCGTGGATGACGAACCAATCCATGCCACCGTGGCCGGCGCTGGCAGCGGTCTCGGCATTCTGCTTCCACAGCGGGTGCTCATACTCGTCCTGGTACTTCTTGAACTCTTCCCACTGGTGCGGCGGGCTGCGGCCTTCGATGTGGATCGAATGGTTCACGTCCATCCACAGGCCCTTGGTGCCCTGTACGCGGAAGCCCATCGAGTACGGGCGCGGCAGCGAGGTGTCGTGCTGCAGCAGGATGGTCTCGCCGTTCTCGCAGGCCAGCGTGGTGGTGACGATATCGCCGAGCTTGAACTTCACCTTGGTGCTGGGGTGGGTGGTGCCACCACTCTTGGCCACGGTGTATTCGTGCAGGCCGCGTGCCTTGGTCGCGAACGCGTTGATGTGGGTGAAGCGGTTGCCACGGTTGATGCCGGTGTACATCGCGCACGGGCCGATGCCGTGGCTGGGGTACAGCTCGCCGTTGCGTTCCACCGAATGCTCGGTACGCCAGCGTGCTTCGCTCCAGCCCTTGGGGCCGAATTCCACGCCGCTGTCGTAGGGCTGGTTCGGGTCGCCGGAGTTGAACTTAACCCCGCGCAGGTCGTGCTGGTAGCCGGCCTGCAGGTGTACCAGTTCGCCGAACAGGCCCTGCCGGACCATCTGCAGGGCGGCCATCACATCGCGGCGGTAGCAGACGTTTTCCAGCAGCATGTACGGAGTGCCGGTGGACAGCTGCGTCTTCAGCACGTCCCAGTGGTCCTGCAGGGTGATGCCGGCCACCACTTCACAGCCCACGGCCACGCCGGCCTGCATCGCGGCAATCGCCATCGGCGCGTGGTATTCCCACGGCGTGGCGATGATCACGCCATCGATGCCCTTCTGATCCAGCAGGCGCTTCCAGGCATTGGTGTCGCGATCCTGGCCGTAGGTCTTCGGGGCCGGCTTGCCGGCCTTGGTCACCATCTCCACGGCGCGGCCGAGCATGATCGGCTCGATATCGCAGACGGCGACCACCTCGACGTCGTCGCGGCGCACCAGTTCCTTCAGCAGCACCAGGCCACGCATGCCGGTACCGATCATGGCCAGGCGCACCTTGCGCCCGCGTGCCCATGCCGGGGTCTGCGGCAGCAGGCTGCTGGCGGCGACAGCGGCACTGGCCGCGATGAATTCCCTACGCTTCATGGCAAACATCTCTCCTCTTGGCAGCGTGCCGGCCGCAGCCGGCACGCCAGGTCACGCAAACGGAATTACTTGAACCGGTAGCCGATGGTCACACTGTAACCACGACCAAAGATGGTCGCGTAGTCACTGGAGTCACCCAGGAAGCTGTTCGGATCGTAGAACGGCAGGCGGTTGAACAGGTTCTTGACGGTGAAGCTCAGGTTCCACGCATCATCCGGGCGCCAGGTGACGCTCATGTTGGCGGTCCACCACGACGGCGCACCGTCGCATTTGCTCTTCTGCAGGGCCAGGTAGCCGCCGGTGCAGGTTTCCTTGTTGTTGCTCACCTCATCAACCTGGTCGGTGGCCCACTTGGTGCCGCCCACGTAGTTGACGAACATGCTGGTGGTGACCTGCTTGTAGGTCCAGTCGGCATTGAGCGTGGCACGCAGGCGCGGGTTGTTGTAGTAGCCCACCACGTCGCCGTAGTACCAGCCGTTGGCTTCATCCATGTAGAAGCGGTTGCGGTTGGCGATGGTGGCAGCCAGGCCGATGTTCAGGTTGCCCCAGTCACCCAGCGAGAAGCGGCTGCGCGCATCGATGTCGAAGCCGTCGATCAGCGTCTTGCCACGGTTCTTGTACTGGCCCACCACGCTGGCCACGTTGCCGGCGGAGTAGCCCGGCAGCACCGACGGGCAGCTCACGCCACTGGCCGGATCGGCACACATCGCCGCCAGCTGTGCCAGGTTGGCGCGGTCACTGTCGGTGATCGGCGAGCGCGACGAGGAGATGATGTCTTCCATGCGGCGGTAGTCCGGCGCGACGATTTCATTGTCGCGATAGATGAACCAGTAGTCGGCCGACACCGACAGCCAGGTCGCCGGCTCGTAGACGAAGCCGAGGGTGGCGATCTTCGCCTTCTCCGGCTTCAGGTTCTTGTTCGGCTGGGTCATGCGCGCCACGGTGCGGCTGCAATCCACGTTCAGCAGGTTCTTGCCCAGGTCGACATCGCCCGGACGCTGCGAGCGCAGCAGCAGGTTGGCGATGGCGTTGGTCTCGTTGCAGCGCAGCTCGTCGCGGTAGCCACCCAGCTGCGCGAACACGCCGCCGTTGCCGGACTCGGCCAGGCTCGGTGCACGGAAACCGGTGGAGTAGGTACCGCGCAGCATCAGCTGGTCGAACGCCTGGTACTTGAAGCCGATCTTCGGCGCGACGTTGGCGCTGAAGTTCGGGTACTTGTCCACGCGCACCGCCGCATCCAGTTCCAGCTTGTCGGTGATCGGTGCCACGGTCTCGGCGAACAGCGCGTAGGTGTTGCGCTTGCCGTCGAACCAGGAGCCGCCCTGCTGGGAGATCAGGCCGTTGGCCGCATCGGCGTTGCCCGGGGTGTAGAAGGTCTCGCGGCTGGCGTTGAAGCCGAACGCGGCGCGCATTTCACCAGCCGGCAGCTGGAACAGCGGGCCTTCGATCTTGCCGTCCAGGGTGTGCAGACGGGTCCACGACTGGATGTCGAAGGTCGGGAACGCTTCACGGATCAATGCAGCGTTGGCTTCGCTGATCTCACCGAACTTGTATGCCGGGTGGTCGGAGATGATCACGCGGCCGGTGGTCGGATCGACCGAGTACGGGCCGAACGCCTTCTCGAAGCCCTTGATGTTGACGTTGATCGTCTGGTACGTGGTGGAGTGGGTACCGGCGCTGGCGAAGGCGGTCTCCCAGTTCCAGTCACCCCGGTTGCCACGCGCACCGGCCAGCACGCGGTAGCTCTTGTCGGTATTGCGCTGGCCGAAGTAGTTCGGGCCGGCATCCTGCAGCAGGTAGTTCAGGCCGACCACGCCGCCCATCATGGCCTTCATCTGCGGGCTGGCGTGGTTATACTCGTTGTTCGGGCCCAGGAACGGGTACAGGAACTGGTTGACGGTGTTGCCGGTGTTGCGCGAGAACCAGCTGGTCGGGTTGCCGGTGGTGGTGCCGTAGGTGCGCGGCGTGCCGCCGTTGGCGCGCAGGTCGATGTCGGTGTAGGTCGCCTCGGCAAAGATCTCGGTGCTGTCACCGACCAGGAAGGTGCCGTTGAGGTAGGCGGTGTTGCGCTCGGATTTGGCGCCGGCATCGATCTCGTTGTTCATCCAGGTTTCCCAGACGCAACGCGGGCCGGCCGCTTCACTGGTCAGCACGTTCTTGCAGCCCGGCGCAGCTTCCTGCACACGGCGGCCGGTGACCGGATCGAAGGCGAAGTAGCTGCCCGGGTTGAACTCGCCCGGCTTGCTGCCCACGCCCAGGCGCAGGTTGTTGAGGTAGTTCGGATTGTTGACGTAGTACTGGTCGGGCCGCTTGTCGTAGAAGTCGCTCAGCGGAATCGCGTCGCGGCGGTACATGTTCACCGCGCCGTAGATGTTGAAGCGGTTCTCGGCCAGGTCACCGAAACCGGCGGTGATGCTGGCCTGGCGCTCGCCATAGGAGTCGATGCGCGAGGAGGTGTCGTTGGTGAAGCTGACCTCGGCGCCCTGGAAGTTGCGCTTGGTGATCACGTTGATCACGCCGGCCACCGCGTCGGTGCCGTACACGGCCGAAGCGCCGTCGGTCAGCACTTCCATGCGTTCGATGGCCGCAGCCGGAATCGCGTCGATGTTGACGAACTGGGTCTGGAAGCCGGCCGGCGCGCCGTAGTACGACAGGCGACGACCATTCAGCAGCACCAGCGTTCCCTGGGCACCGAGGCCGCGCAGGTTGGCCTGCGAAGCACCGTCGGAACCGGTGAACAACGAACGCGCATCCTGCTGCGCCGGGCGTGCGGCAGGCAGGTTGTCGAGCACCTGCAACAGCGTGCGCGCACCCATGTTCTGGATGTCCTGCTTGCTGATCACCTGCACCGGCGACGCGGTTTCCACGTCGGTGCGGCGGATGTTGGAGCCGGTGACCTCGATGCGGGCCAGGTCGGTGGCCTTGTCCTTGCTCTCCTGGGCGAAGGCAGGAACGGCGACCGACAGCAGCACGCCGGCAATGGCCAGCGACAGCGGAGCGATCGAACGACAGGGGGGGCGGTGGTGGCGGGCGGGCAACATCGGGGTTCTCTCCTGGCAGGGGTGCGGCGCGAATGGTGAGCGCGTGGGCGTTCGGCGGGCAAAACGCTCCCGGGCCACGGCCATGAGGGCCGTAGTCGGAATGGGCGGGGGGAGGAGCGGTGTTACGAGGGGGTCATGGGGCGACGATGCTGGCGGAGTCGCCCTCCTGGCCGATCAGCACGGCGTTGGCCCAGTTGGCACAGACCTGGGCGGGTTGGCTGCCCTGCGCACCCAGCGTGCGCAGGCTCAGGCTGGAAAGGCCACGGATGTCCAGCTCCGGCTTGACCACGCCGGGTGCCTTCACCAGGCCGCTGTCGTACAGCAGGCGGTTGTCACCCCAGACCTGGAACTGCAGGCCACCGGCGTTGCGGCAGGCGTCGTCGATGCCGAGGTCGGCACGCAGCAGGTGCCAGCCGCCCTGCAGGCGCAGGTCGATGCGGCTGTTGGCGCCGACGCCCAGGCCACGGCGGAACTGCAGGCCGTTCATGCGCATGCCGGCATCGCCACGGAACGACTGGTCGGCGCGCACCTGGCTGGCCAGCGCGGCCGGCACCGGCAGCTCGGAGAGATAGCGCTGCCGGGCCGGTCGCTCCGGTTCCTGGTGTTCGAGAATGTAGAAGGTGGACAGTGCGATCGGGCCGACGTCGCGCGGCTGGAGCGCATCAAAGGCGCGGGCACTGCCCTGTGCGGCGGTGACCATCGGGTCGGTGCTGCTGGCACCGTCGCCTTCGGGGTTCTGCACGCTCAGCACGCGGAAGCGCAGCAGGCGGCCGGCGTGGGCCGGGAAGTCGATGCGCTGCACGCCTTCCTTCAGCTGCAGGCGGCCACGGGCGATCGGCTCGCCCCACTCGCCATTGCTGTCGCCCAGGTAGACCTCGTAGTCGCGTACCTGGCCGTGCTTCCAGTTCTTGTCGTTGCGTGGCGCAATGTCGATGCCATCGATCATCTTCCGCTCGCCGAAGCCCACCACCCATTCGTGGGCACCGGTGCGCACGGCCTGGTTGCGCACACTGCGGAACCAGGTAGCCGGATCGTCGTCGAAGGCATTTTCCAGCGCATGGCCAGGCTCTTCGGCCGGGCGGTTGACCACCAGCAGGCTGTCGGCCGGCAGTTCGCGGCCGAGTACGGGTGCGGCCGGATAGGTATCGTCGGCGACCGCCGCAGCCACCGCGAAGTCCAGCTGTAGCTGCAGCGGCTGGCGGATGTCCTGGGTGGCGGTGCGCACATGCAGCGTGCCGCGGCGTTCGGCGGCATCGAAGTACCATCCTTCAGCAGCAGCGTTGAACGCAGCGGCATCAGCCAGCGCCGGCAGCGCGCGGCCAGCGGCCTGCACCGCACGCGGTGCCTGGCGGCTGAGCACGCGCAGGCCGTAGCGGCGCTGCGGCAGCTGGCCGCTGTACTGGCCCTGCACCGCATCGATCTGCACCTGCACCGGGCCACTGCCCTGCGCCGGCGCCTGCACGCGGATCACCTGCGTGCTCGACTCGCCCTGCTGGTAGCGGCGGGTGTTGCCGTCGTCTTCGTACAGCGTGTACTGCGACTCGCCCTGCGGGTACAGGTCGAACGTCACTTCATCCAGCGGCTTCTCGCCGTCGAACAGCATCGACGGGTACATCGGCAGGATCGCACCGGCACGCACGAACACCGGCAGCGTGGCCAGGTCCACCTGGCGGTCGAGCTGGCGGCCGTCGGCGGCGGCCTGCACGCGGCGGCCATCCCAGTAGTCGATCCAGCCGCCGGCCGGCAGGTGAATGTCGCGGCGCCAGCCACGGCTGGCGGCCTGGCTGCGGTACACCGGCGCCACCAGCAGATCGCGGCCGAGCAGGAACTGGTACTTGTAGGTTTCATCCTGCGCATGCGGATCGCGCGGGTTATCCCACATCAGGCCACGCACCGGCGGCGCGCCGGTCTGCGCGGCCTCGTGCACCAGACCGTACATGTACGGGGTCAGGCGCATCTTCAACTTCAGGTAATCGCGGTTGATGCTGCGGTAGGGCTCGTCGTACCACCACGGATGCTTGCGTGCGTTCGACGACCAGCCGCTCATGCCCATCAGTACCGGTGTGAACGCCTTCCACTGCAGGTCGCGGGTGAAGGTCTCGGCGCTGCCGCCGAAGATCGCATCGACGTCACCGCTGGCATAGGCCATGCCGGACAGGCCGGAGCCGACCAGGGTCGGCACGTGCCAGCGGATGTAATCCCAGCTGCTGCTCTGGTCGCCGGTCCAGGCCACTGCATAGCGCTGGATGCCGGCCCAGCCCATCACCGTCCACAGGAACGGGCGCGAATCGGAATTGTCGAGGATGCCGTTGAACGCCTGGCGGTTGGCATCCATCGCAAACTGGTAGCCCTTGCCGGTCCAGGCCACGTCCAGCTTCTGTGCGCGGCTGCCGGCCTTGCCCACTTCCCAGGCGATCTTGTCGACGCCGTTCTCGGTCCACAGTCCGGTGCGGAAACCGTAGCCGGCCAGCCCCTTCACGGTTTCCGGCAACTGCTTGTAACCGCAGCCGTAGCCGTCGTTGGGCAGGATCCAGCCACCGGGCATGTCGTGGGCGCGGTACTGCTTGGCCACGCTGTCGATCACATCGGGGGTGGTGCCGGTCGGGCCGTCGCTCCAGCCTTCGGGCACGGTGCCGGGCTTCTTGCTGTTGTCGCCATCGTTGTAGCAATCGGCGTCGCCGTAGGATAGCGCCCAGCGCGCGACCATGTTCGGGCGGCCAGTCAGCTGGGTGTAGCGCTCGATCAGTTTCGGCAGGTCGGCGCCGACGAAGTAATAGGCATCGAAGCGGTCTTCGCGATGCAGCAGTGTGGCCTGGTCGCTCTGGCGCAGATCGTAGCTGCCATCGCTCCAGGTATTGCGCAGCATGCCCCAGCCACGGCTGCTCAGCAGCATCGGTGCTGGGCTGGGGCGGTCGCCCTCTTCCCAACCGCCGGAATAGGACACCTCCAGCTCGCGGCCCTTGAACTGGTAGCGGCCGTTCTGCTGGCCGCCACCGAAATAGCCTTCATCGGCCTGCGAGGACAGCACCTGCACGCTCTGCGCAGCATCCAGGTCCAGCGGCTGCAGTTCCTGCCACAGCGCGGTGGGCTGGCCGTTGTCCAGCCGTTCCAGGCGCATGCGCAGCGGCTGCCGCTGTACATGCAGCACCAGTGCATCAGTGCGCACGCGGATTTCCTGCGCGTCTTCTTCCAGCTGCGCCTGCACGTTCGCCTTGGGCTGCGGCAGCACGATCGGTGCAGCCTTGTCGCCGGCACCGGTCAGCGTGCCGTTGCGGCCAGCCTGCACGCGGATGATGTCGGTGGCCGGCAGTTCGATGCGGATGCGCGCGCCCTTGTCGGTCTGCAGGTCCCAGCCCTGCACGCCGTCGCGGCTGGCGCTGGCGGCAACCGAACGCAGGTTGCCGGCCGGCTCGGCCTGGGCCGGCATGGACGCCAACATCAATGCCGGCAACAGGGCCAGCATCAGCGGCGAGCGACGAACGCAGATTTCCACACGGACTCCCAACCCGTTCACCGGGCGTTTCGAAAGCGGTTGGGCCGACTCTAGGGCAGCGATTCGAAAGATGTCAACAAATTGAAAGGAAAAAGGAAGATATATTCCATTGAAACGAAAGTTGTTGCATTGCAATACTTTGTGTAAGCGCTTGCAGCCGCCTGTTAAGCATTGTGCGATACGGCATTTCGTCGATCCTTTCGTTTTTCCAGGCACGTCGCGACTGGAAAGTCATCCACCCATTTTCTTTCTTTTTACTTTCGCTGTTTGACATTTCGAAAGAAAACGCTGATGGTGCGCTGGCCCAACTGGAACCTCCGAATGGACGTCACCCTGCTTTCCGATGTGTCCGCCTGGCAGCGCCTTGGCGGAGCCGATACCGCTACCGAAATCGCCCAGCAGCCTGCGCTGTGGGAGGCCCTCGCACAGGACCTGTCGCGTGCCCGCGACCGCCTGCAGGCCTTCCTCGGCGACAGCCTCAGCGACCCCAACCAGCGCGTGCTGTTCACCGGCGCCGGCAGCTCCGGCTTCATTGCCGAAATGGTGGCCGATGCGATCAACGCGCAGTGGCCAGCTGATGTGCGCGTGGTGCACACCACCAGCCTGCTGACCCACCCGGCGCTGTACCTGCAGCGCGACCGCCCGACCCTGCTGGTCTCGTTCGGCCGCAGCGGCTCCAGCCCGGAGAGCGTGGCCGCGGTGGACCGCGTGCGCAGCGACGTGGATGACGCGCGCTTCCTCGACATCACCTGCAACGCCGATGGCGAACTGGCCCGTCGTGGCGCCGGCCGTGCCGATACCTGCACCCTGCTGATGCCGTCGGCCAGCTGCGACCGCGCCTTCGCCATGACCAGCAGCCTGACCTGCATGCTGCTGGCCGCACTGACCGTGTTCGATCGTTCGCCGTGGGATGCGCGCGTGGCGCGCCTGAAGCAGATTGCCGGTCTCGCCCGCGAAGGCCAGGCGCAGTGGGACGCACCGGTAGCCGCGCTGGCGCAGCGCCCGTTCAACCGGGTGATCTACCTTGGCAGCGGCCCGCTGGAAGCACTCGCACGCGAAGCCGCGCTGAAGGTGCTGGAGCTGACCGCCGGCCGCGTGCTGGCGTTGGCCAACACACCACTGGGCTTCCGCCATGGCCCGAAGTCGACGCTGGATGGCAACACCCTGGTGGTGGTGCTGCGCAGCGTGCAGCCGCTGGCGCGCCGCTACGAACAGGACCTGCTGGAAGAACTGCGCCGCGATGGCGTGGCCGGCCAGGTACTGGCGATCGGCCCGCATTCGGACATCGGTGCCGATGACGAGTACACCCTCACCGTGCCGGCCCTGGACGACCCGTGGCTGGCGCCGGTATGGCTGGGCTTCGCGCAGCTGTTCGCGCTGCAGCGCTCGGCCGCACTCGGCCTGACCCCGGACAACCCGTTCCCGGACGGCACCGTCAACCGCGTCGTCAAGGGTGTCACCATCCACCATGGCTGAGCTGATCGCCCATGCCTGCTACGGCATCGACATCGGCGGCACCAAGATCGAGCTGGTGGCGTGCGATGCGGCGACGCAGGTCACCTGGCGCCGCCGGGTCAGCACGCCGCAGGGCGACTACGACGGCTTCCTGCAGGCGGTGGTGACACTGGTCGCCGAGGCCGATGCCGCGCTGGGCCGCGGTGATGCCGCCATCGGCATCGCCCTGCCCGGTGTGCGTGATCGTCGCAGCGGCCGCCAGCTCAGCGCGAACGTGCCTGCACTGACCGGCCACAGCGTGGCGGCGGATCTGCAGGCACGCCTGCAACGCCCGCTGCACTTCGGCAACGACCTGCAGTGCTTCGCCCTGTCGGAAGCGCATGGCGGGGCCGCCGACGGCTACCCCAGCATGTTCGGCGCCATCCTCGGCACCGGTGCCGGTGGCGGCTTCTGCCTGCAGGGCCGGCTGCTGTCCGGCTTCAACGGGCTGGCGGGCGAATGGGGCCACTGGAGCGTGCCCGGTCACCTGCTGCAGCGCCATGGCCTGCCACTGATCGACTGCGCCTGCGGCCTGCAGGGCTGCGTGGAGCGCTATGTGTCCGGCAGCGGTGTGGCGATGATCGAACGCCATCTCGGTGGCAGCGCCACCGACGCCAGCGCAGTGATCGCCCTGGCCGAAGCCGGTGATGCGCGTGCGCGCAAGGCGCTGGACATCCATCGCGACCTGCTTGGCCACAGCCTGGCCGCGCTGGTGCTGGCGCTGGACCCGCACGTGATCGTGCTCGGCGGTGGCCTCTCGCAGTACGCGCCGCTGTACCAGCAGCTGCCGGCGGCCATCGCCGCTCATCTGTTCAACGGCGTGCAGGTTCCGCCGATCGTGCCGCCGCGCTTCGGCGATGCCGGTGGCGCACGTGGTGCCGCCCTGCTCGCCTGCCAACCCTCGTTTTCCTGATTGACCGGAGCCTGACCATGTCCCCGTTGCAGACCCTGCTTGCCTCCCACCGCGCCGGTGCCAACGTCGGCCTGTACAGCGTCTGCTGCAGCAACGAGCAGGTGCTGCGTGCGGCCATGCACGTGGCGCTGGCGCACGGCACCGTGCTGCTGATCGAGGCCACCTCCAACCAGGTCGACCAGTTCGGCGGCTACACCGGCATGACCCCGCCGCAGTACCGCGAATACGTGGGCACGCTGGCCGATGAAGAAGGTTTCCCGCGCGAGCGGCTGATCCTGGGTGGCGACCACCTCGGCCCGAATGCCTGGCAGAAGCGCCCGGCCGCCGAAGCGATGACCCACGCGCGCGTGCTGATCGAAGCCTACGTCGCCGCCGGTTTCCACAAGATCCACCTCGATTGCAGCATGTCCTGCGCCGATGACCCGGTGCCGCTGCCCGACGCCATCGTCGCCGCGCGCTCGGCCGAGCTGGCCGAGATCGCCGAACGCACCGCCGCCGATCATGGCCTGCCGCCGCCGGTCTACGTGATCGGTACCGAAGTGCCGATTCCGGGTGGCGAAGCCTCGCTGGCCGAAGGCCTGCAGGTGACCACGCCCGCCGCTGCCGCGCAGACACTGGCGATTCATCAGCAGGCGTTCGATACGCCGCAGCTGCGCGATGCGTGGCAGCGCGTGATCGCCATGGTGGTGCAACCGGGCGTGGATTTCGATCACAGCAGCGTGCACGAGTACGACCCGGCCGCCGCCAGCACGCTGGCCGACTTCCTCGAACAGCAGCCGCGCATCGTGTTCGAAGCGCATTCCACCGACTACCAGCGCGAAAGTGGCCTGCACGCCTTGGTGCGCGACCACTTCGCCATCCTCAAGGTCGGCCCGGCGGCGACCTTCGCCTACCGCGAAGCGCTGTTCGCGCTGGCCGCGATCGAGGCCGAACTGCTGCCGGCGGCGCAGTGCTCGCGCCTGCCGCAGGTGCTGGATGAAGTGATGGTGGCGCAGCCGAAGTACTGGCAGTCCTACTACCAAGGCGATGAGGCAGCGCTGCGCCTGCTGCGCAGCTATTCCTTCAGCGACCGCTGCCGCTACTACTGGGGCGAGCGGGCGCTGGTGGAGGCGGTGCAGACCCTGTTCGCCAACCTGGAACAGCATGCGCCGCCGCTGGTACTGCTCAGCCAGTACCTGCCGGAGCAGTACCGCGCCGTGCGCGAGGGCACCCTGGCCAATACGCCTACCGCGCTGGCGCAGCATCGCGTCGGCCTGTGCCTGGGCGAGTACGCCCGTGCGTGCAGCGCCAACCAGGCCGGAACCCGCACGCATCACGCAGACGCGGCTGCCGCCGTTGCTGCGAACGGCTAATCTCTACCTTTCCCCGCGACACCGAGAATGGCCATGCGCAACACCCGCTCCCGCCGGCAACAGATCCTGCAGCTGCTGATCGAGCACGGCTCGGTGCAGGTGGCCGATCTGGTCGAGCGCTTCGGCGTGTCGGCGGTGACCATCCGTGCCGACCTGACCCACTTCGAATCGCAAGGCCTGGCCAACCGTACCCACGGCGGTGCGACGCTGGTGCGCACGCCGCCGCAGGAACAGGACATCCACGAAAAGGACGCACTGAACCTGCCGCTGAAGGAATCGATCGGCGCCTGTGCCGCGCGCCTGGTGCGGCCCGGTGACAACATCATCATCGACTCCGGCTCGACCACGATGACCCTGGCCCGCCACCTGCGTAGCCAGCGCGACGTGACGGTGATGACCAACGGGCTGAACATCGCCTGGGAACTGGCCAACGCGCCCGGCATCAACGTGCTGCTGACCGGTGGGCTGCTGCGCCAGCAGTCGCTGTCGCTGCAGGGCAGCCAGGCCGAAGCCAGCCTCAACTCCTACAGCTTCGACACCCTGTTCCTGGGCGTGGACGGCCTGGACCTGCAGTTCGGCCTGACCACCCACGATGAAGCCGAAGCCCGCCTCAACCACCGCATGGTCGAGCGCGCGCGCCGCATCGTGGTGCTGACCGACGCCTCCAAGTTCGGCCGCGTCAGCCTGCACCGCATCGCACTTCTCGATCAGATCCACGCCATCATCACCGACGCCGGCATCGACGACGCAACCCGTGAAGGGCTGCAGCGGCTGGGCATCGAAGTGATCATCGCCGAGCCCACTGCATGACCGACACCCGCACCCTGCATGGCCGCATCCTCACGCCGCTGGGTTGGCGGCGTGGCCACGTCCACTTCGATTCGCACATCCGCCAGCTGCAGGTGGACGACCACAGCGGCGCTGACGACCTGCAGCTGCCGGTGATCCTGCCCGGCTTCATCGACCTGCACGTGCATGGTGCGGCCGGCGTCGACCTGATGCAGGGCGGCGACGTGGCCCGCACCATTGCCCGCACCCACCTGCGCTTCGGTACCACCACACTGCTGGCGACCACCATGACCGCCGGCCTGGATGAGATCGAGCACGCGCTGCACGGCGTGGCCGCGACCATGGCAGCGCCCGATGCCGACGCCGCCTGCATTGCCGGCGTACATCTGGAAGGGCCGTTCATCAGCCCGCAGCGCCTGGGCGCGCAACCCAACCGCACCATCGAGGCGACGCTGGCGCTGGTGCAGCAGCTGCACGCGCTGGCACCGATCCGGGTGATGACGCTGGCGCCGGAAATCGGCGAGCACACCGCACTGATTCCCGCGCTGGCGGCAATGGGCATTCGCGTGCAGCTCGGCCACAGCGCCGGCACGTACGAAGAGGGTGTTGCTGCCCTGCAGGCCGGGGCTTCCGGCTTCACTCACCTGTTCAACGGCATGACCGGCGTCGACCACTACCGGCCTGGCATCGCCGCGGCGGCACTGGCGCACGCGCAGTACGCCGAGATCATTCCCGACCTGCAGCACATCCACCCCGGCGTGATCCGCCTGGCCGCGCGCGCGATCCCGCGCCTGTACGCGGTGACCGACGCGACTGCCGCCACCGGCATGCCCGATGGCGAGTATGCGCTGGGCGAACAGCGCGTGCACAAGTGCGGCGGCTGCGTGCGCCTGGCGACCGGTTCTCTGGCGGGTAGTGCACTGACCATGGACCAGGCGCTGCGCAACCTTGTGCGTGTGGGATTGGAACTGGCCGATGCCTCGCATCGCGTTTCAACCTTCCCGGCCGACTACCTGGGCCTGGGCGATCGCGGCCGCATCGCGCCCGACGCCCGCGCCGACCTGGTGGTGCTGGACGCCGAACTGCGCCTGCAGCAGGTGGTCATTGGCGGGCGGGTGGTCGATCTGAACTGACGCACGCCATGCGGCCCGGACGCCGCGCAGGCTCCCTGTAGAGCCGAGCCATGCTCGGCTCACCGCGCGAAGCGCGGCATGGGGGACCTCGATATCGGAACGGAAAGCAGCCGAGCATGGCTCGGCTCTACAGAAAGCACTCTGCGACGAACCGCCGCCGGGCGTGGCCCGGCGCTACCACAGGAACTGCCGATGACCGCAAGCACCGCCCCGCGCTGGCCCGTACGTTACCTGCTCTTCATCGGCGGCCTCGGTGGCCTGTTGTACGGCATCGACATCGGCATCATCGCCGGTGCCCTGCCCTATCTTGAAGCGACCGCCAGCCACGCCTGGCAGCTCAGCAGCCAGCAGCTCGGCTTCGTGGTGGCAGCGGTGCTGCTGGGCAGCGTGTTGTCCTCGCTGTTCGCCGGCATGATTGCCGACCTGATCGGCCGCCGCGGCGCGATGCTGCTGGCCGGCCTGCTGTTCACCGCCTCGATTCCGATCATGGCACTGGCCTCCGGCTACACGCCGCTGCTGCTGGGTCGCCTGCTGCAGGGCATCAGTGGCGGTTTGATCGGCGTCGTGATTCCGCTGTACCTGGCCGAAGTGCTCAGCCCCGAACGACGCGGGCGCGGCGCGGCCATGTTCCAGCTGCTGCTGACCGTTGGCCTGGTGCTGGCAGCCCTGATCGGCCTGTACCACGCCCATGCCGTGGATGCCGCCGCCGAGGCCGTGCGCTCGCTGCCGGTCGCGCAGCAGGCGCAGGAACTGTTCACGGTGAAGGACCACGCCTGGCGCACCATCTTCTGGACCTGCCTGGCGCCAGGCCTGCTGTTCTGCGCCGGCATCTTCTGGCTGTCCGAATCGCCACGCTGGCTGGTGCGCCGCGGCCGCATCGACGAAGCGCGCCGCGGCCTGCAGCGCGTCCTTCCCGCCGCAGACGTCGAGCCTACGCTGGCCCAGATCCAGGCGCCGGAATCGAGCAGCAGCGACGGCAAGCGCGACCCGCTGCTCAGCCGCCGCTACGTGGTGCCGTTCGTGCTGGCCTGCGTGGTGCTGGCATGCACCCAGGCCACCGGCATCAACTCGGTGCTGGCCTACGCGGTCAACATCCTCAACCAGGCCGGCCTGTCCGGTTCAGTGGCCAACGGCGCCGACGTGGCGATCAAGCTGCTCAACGCGGTGATGACCGTGGTCGCGCTGCTGCTGGTCGACCGCAAGGGCCGCAAATTCCTGCTGATGCTGGGCAGTGGTGGCATCTGCGTGGCCCTGCTGGCGGCGGCCACGCTGTTCTTCCAGGCCGAGCGCGGACGCGCCGATGTGCAGCCTCAGCTGCAGGCGGCGGTCAGCGGCGACGGCCTGCAGCTGGTGCTGGATGACGCGCAGTGGCAGCGCCTGAGCAATGGCATCGACAGCCAGCGCCGACCGATGCAGCTGACCGTGTCGTACGCCTATGGTGATTTCACCAATGTGCGCACCCTGCGCAGCGACAACCTGATTGATCGCGAACTGCGCATCGAGCGCACCGGCACCGTGCAGCCGGACAGCGTGATCGGTGCGTTCTTCCGCAAACTCCACCTGAATCCATTTGCCGACCCGGCCAGCGCCAGCCAGGCGCCATTGCGCATCGAACAGGCGCGTATCGGCCCGGTGCCGCCACCGGCACACGGCTGGGCCGTGGCCACCTGCATCCTGGTGTTCGTCGCGTTCTTCGCCGTCGGCCCCGGCGTGTGCGTGTGGCTGGCACTGTCGGAGCTGATGCCGAACCGCATCCGTTCCAATGGCATGAGCATCGCGCTGCTGATCAACCAGTTCGTGTCCACCACCATCGCCGCCATCTTCCTGCCCACGGTGGGCCACTACGGCTACGCCAGCATGTTCGTGTTCTGGGCGGCGTGCACCTTCGTGTTCTTCCTGGTGGCCGCGTTCTGGCTGCCGGAGACCAAGGGCAAGTCGCTGGAAGAGATCGAGGCACGGTTCGCCCGGTAGCGGTCGACCTTGGTCGACCTCCATGCGCAGCGTGGGGGTGTTGGCGCGCCCGTCACTCGCCCGTGATGTGCTTCGCAAGCTCCTGCGCCTCGGCAACGCTGGACAAGCCGCTCAGCATCATCGATTCGCCGAACGGTCCCTGCACCGTCGCCACCATCAGCACGCGGCCATCCACGCTGAGCGCCGCACGCTGACCGACCCGTGCTGCCGTGCCATCGTGGATGCGCTGGTGCGCTTCGGGCCGATAGCGGATCTGCAGGCCGGGCTGCTTGGCCTCGTCCAGTACGTAGCGCACATCGGCGATGTCGGCACTGCCGGCAATCGGCGGCTCGCGCAGGGCCAGGGTTTCGCCCTGCCACTGCACCGATCTGCCCTTGCCGGCTGCATCGACCGCACTCAGGCGCACATCCACGCCGGGGCGTGGCGCATGCTCCTTCCCTGCCAAGGTACCGGGCGCAGCGCCCGGCATGCATCCGGTCAGGGTCAACGCCACGCCCAGCAACAGCGGAAGCGCAGCCCTCACTTCAGCTTCCGCAGCTTGAAGGCCACCAGTACCTGCAGCAGCCCATACAGCAGGCTGCCGATACCGATCCACAGCGTGGTCACCGCCACGCCCGCATAGGGATTTGCGGCAAACAGCAGGCCCAGCACCACCGCCAGCACGCCACTGAGGATCAGCAGCCACTCGCCCTGGATCTGCTTGCGCACGCGGATCGCGAACACGATGCGATAGATGCCGGCCACCAGCAGCCACGCGGCCAGGAACAGCACCAGCACGCTGGCGGTGGCCAGCGGGTTGATCACCGCAAGGATGCCGAAGCCCAGCGAAGCGATGGCATACAGCGCCAACCAGCCACGCGAGGCACCACTGCCGCCGCTGACCAGTGCGAACAGGCTGATGACGCCTTCAACGATGGCCATCACGCCCAGTGTCCACGCCAGTGCCATCGCTGCGGACAGCGGCCAGCCAATGGCAACGATGCCAAAACCCAGTGCGACGAGCCCGTACAGCAGCAGGATCCACCAGCTGCGCCCAACCGCCGACAACAAGGGAGACAAGGGGGAATTCATGGCCACTCCTCCGATCCGGAACCGGCCTCATCCTAGCCCCTGTGGATGAAGAGGGCGATCACGGTGCCCGCGCACAGACCCACACGCGCACCTCCGCTGCGCCGGCCAGGCGCAGCGTCTCGGCGACCTCCATCACCGTGCTGCCAGTGGTCATCACGTCATCGACCACGGTCAGCCGCGAGGGCACGGAACCACGCACGTCGAACGCATCGAACAGGTTTTCCCTGCGCTGTTCGGCCGTGCGTTCAGACTGCGGTGCGGTATGCCGCTGCCGGTACACCCCCTGCCAGACCGGCATCGGCAGCAACCGGCACAGCTCGCCGGCCTGGTTGTAGCCGCGCTGGCGCAAGCGTCGCCTGTGCAGCGGCACCGGCACCAGCGGCGTGCACGACCACGGCGGCGGTGCGCGCTGCATCAGCTGCGCGAGCAGGCGTCCAGCGGCGAGATCCTGATGGAACTTGTAGCGGACCAGCAACTGGTCAACCGGCGGCAGGTACAGCAGGCTGGCATGCGTGGCGGCCTGTGGCGGCACCTCTTCGCGGCAGGTGCCGCAGACGATCAACGCTGTGTCCGGCAACGGCAGCGCGCAGCGCAGGCAGGCCCGGCCGGCCCAGGGCAGTCCGGCCAGGCAGGCATCGCAGAGATCGAGTCCATCGTGGCCCGGGTCACCGCAGACCAGGCAACGGAGCGGTAGCAGCACACGAAGTGCGGCCTGCACGTGGCGGCCCGGGTCGAAGAAGGCAGACATGCGCTTCAGCCTGACGGCGCCGTCAGTGCGTTGCCATCGGGGGGGCCCTCAACGAGCCGTAGGGGTTTTGTCGCCCACCCGCTGCCCCGATCACCTCACCGCGTTGGCGCAGGCTTCGCATCCACCCGGGTGCGATACACCATGTACGGCGCCTGCCGGCGATCAACGCCACCATTGAATCCGGCCTGCCGATGCAGCTGGTTGGCGGTGAAGTACAGGTAGCCATCCGGCCCCATCGACAAGGTATCCGGCCACAGGATGCGCGGGTCGTGCACCACGGTCGTCCAGCGCCCCTGCGCATCACGGGCATGAATGGCGTTGTGCTCGTAGTCGCTGGCGTACAGCCGCCCGTTGGCATCCATCTCCATGCCATCGGAGGCGCCCTTCTCGCCGAGGTCAACGACCGCAGCAGCCAGCGCCGCCTCGCTCACCTTCGGGTCGCGCAACAGTGCGGTGGGCACGCTGTACAGATGGCGGCTGGACAGTGGCGTGTAGAACAGCGTACTTCCATCCGGCGAAAGCGCGATGCCATCGGCGGCAACGGTGAACGGTGCCGACGAACCGTCGGCCTTGCGCAACCGCATCTGCCGGCCCTCCACGATCGGCACGAACGCGGGATCGGCCGAGGTGGATACATGACCGATCAGACGCTTGGATGCCGCCCCCGTAGCGAGGTCGATGACGATGATGCCGCCAATGCCGCTCAGTGACGAGTCGGTCACGTAGGCCACGCCCTCGCGGCCGACACGGAAATCGAAGCGCACATCGTTGACGTAGGTGCGCGCGTCGATGACGTTTGCCGGGAACACCAGGGTCTTGGCCACGGTATTGGTGGCCAGATCGATCGCCACCAGCTTGGCGCCGCCGGCCTGCGGCGCTGAAAAGCCCGGTGCGGCGGTGTCCAGCACCCACAACCGGCCCTGGCCATCGGCCACCACACTCTGCACGCTGATGAAGTGGGCCGCCGGATCGGGACCGTCCTTGCGGTTGATGCGCGCATCCGGATAGGGCACGGCGCGGCCATCACGCCACTCGGCCACGCTGTAGGGCACCTCATCGCCCCAGCGCGGGAAGTTGACGAAGATCCGCCCGGTCTCGGACACCGCCACGCTGGTGGGCATCGCACCTTCGAATCGCGCCACCGGCTCGATGACACCGATGCTGCGTTCGCTGGGCAGCAGGGGCGTGCCTGCCAGCGCCAGCGCGGGGGAACTGGCCAGGGCCAGGACGGCAGCCGCCAGGCTGCGGATACGGCAGTTGATCATGGTCGCTCTCGATGCAGGTCCGGGTGCAGCCCCGGGGGTCGACGCATCTTCAGCGGCGCACCTGGCATCGGGTAGACGGTGCAACGGGGAATCAGCTTCACTGCAGGAGTGAAGATACGAAATGATTGATCCTGATTATCCGAGCAATGGAACGTGCCTATCGGCAGATCGTGCAGACCGCTGTCGCCCCACAGTTGTGGCGCGCGCCCTACAGGAGCAGAGCAGCCAGTTTTGCCGTCCGCCAAGCCAACAGTGCGGCGACCAGCAGGACGCCGGCGCTGGCCATGAAGTTGATGGCATAGCCGAGACTGTCGAACAACAGTCCCCCCAGGGTGGAGCCCAGCGCGATCGAGCACTGCACTACCGCGACCATCAATCCGCCACCGGCCTCGGCATTGCCGGTGAAGGTCCGCGCGACCCAGCTCCACCAGCCCACCGGCGCCGCGGTGGCGAGGAAGCCCCAGATGGCAAGCAGCGTAACCACCGGCCATGCGTATGCGCCCAGTGGCACCAGCGCTACAGCCACAGCTGCCATCAGTACGGGGATTGCGATCAGGGTCCTGTACAGACCACGCGCGAGAAAGACACCAATGACGAGCGTCCCGACAACGCCGCTCGCGCCAATGGCAAGCAGCATCAATGGCAATGCGGTGCTGCCAGCATGGGTCACGGCTTCCAGGAACGGCCGGATATAAGTGAACAGTGCGAACTGCCCCATGAAGAATGCGCCGCAGGCCCCCATGCCGAGGAGCACGACGCGGTGCTTGAGCAAGCCCAGCACACTGTCGGTCGCGGCGACGGGCGATGCCGGCATGCGGGGCAGGCTCAGCCATTGCCACACCAGTGCGACGGCCGCTATGGGCAACAGGCACAGGAAGGCACCCCGCCAACCGATCACACCGCCCAGCCAGCTCCCCAGCGGCGCGGCAATCACAGTTGCCAATGCGTTGCCCCCGTTGAAGATCGCCAGTGCGCGTGGCACCTGTGCCGCAGGTACCAGTCGCATGGCGGTGGCGGCGGACATCGACCAGAAGCCACCGATGACGATGCCGATCAGCGCGCGGCCCGCCATGTACATCGCATAGCCGTTGGCCCATGCCACCACCGCGCCGGAGACCGCCATCAGCGAGGTCAACGACAGCAGTAGTGTCCTGCGGTCAATGCGAGCCGCCACGCGGCTGATCGACAGGCTGGTCAGCACCGCGAACACACCTGAGATGGCGATGCCGTAGCCGGCCATGCCTTCGCTTACGCGCAGATCGGAGGCCATGAGCGTGAGCAGGCTGACTGGCATGAACTCCGAAGCGATGAGAGAAAACACGCATAGCGTCATCGCCAGCACACCGCCCCAATGCGCACGCGCAGGAGTGCTTTCCGCCGTTGCGTTGGATGCGATCGCAGCACTCATCTCAGCGTTCTTCCAGGTTCTGCCTGAAGAAGCTGCCCAGCTTCGCAAACGGAATCAGATCGGTGCGGTCGTACAGATCCACGTGGCCGGCTCCCGGCACGATATACAACTCCTTGGGTTGACCCGCCAGTCGGTAGGCGTCTTCGCTGAATTCACGGGAGTGCGCTTCGCTGCCGGCGATGAACAACATGGGACGTGGCGAGATCGTTTCGATGTCGTTGAACGGATAGAAATTCATGAAGCGTACTTCGCTGGTCAGCATGCGGTTCTGGGTCTGTTCCAGCGTGTAGCCCCTGGGAAGGGCGGCGCCGCGCGTGGTGCGATAGAAATCCCAGAATTCACGGGTGACCGGGTCTGCATCGGGCGGTAGCGTGGCCGGCAGATAATCGAGGAATATGCCCTTGCCACTATCGAACTCGGTGTAGCGCTGCTCGGCGGCTTTTTCGAGCAGTGCCTTGCGCTGGTCTGCGCTCTGCGAATGCTTCAGGCCATTGCGTGTAACCGCGCCCATGTCGTACATGCTGACGGTGGCGATGGCCTTCAGCCGTGGGTCCAGCTTGGCGGCGGCGATGGAAAAGCTGCCGCTGCCGCAGATACCGAGCACGCCGATGCGCTCCCGGTCGATGAACTCGCGCGTCCCCAGGTAGTCGACCGAAGCGCTGAAGGCTTCCACATAGATCTCCGGGGCCACCAGATTGCGCGGCTCACCCTGGCTTTCGCCCCAGAACGGCAGGTCGATCGCCAGCGTCACAAAGCCCTGCTCGGCCAGCTTCTGCGCGTACAGCTGCGCGCTCTGCTCTTTCACCGCGCCCATTGGGTGGCCGACGATGATCGCCGGGGCGTGCTCATTCCCGCGCCGGGTTTTCGGGCGGTACAACGTACCCACTATGCTCATCTGGTACTGGTTGCGGAACGTCACACGCTCGCCGGATACATCGACGCTTCTGTAGAAGTTGTCCGCGCCCGCCGGCGTTACCGCAACAGGAACATCGGCGGCCATCACGGTCAACGGGGCGAATGCACTGGTGATCAACGCCAGCAGCAGGGGGGTGCGCTTCATGGTCGTGGCCTTGGAGGAGGATGCAGGGCGCCACGATAGGCGGGCGGGCATGCCGTGATAATCCACCTGCCGATTGATGGATTACTGAACTGTGCTCACAAGTCCGTGCTAGGGTTCGGCCATGCCTCCGAACGATGCAGCGCCATGGCCTTCGTGAAATCCAATGATCTCCAGGCTTTCCTGGTTGTCGCGCAGGAACAGAGCTTTACCAAGGCAGCTGCGCGCCTCGGCGTCACTCCTTCGGCGTTGAGCCATTCGATGCGCCTGCTGGAAGAGCGACTGGGCATCCGCCTGTTGGCCCGCACCACCCGCAATGTGTCGCCCACCCAGGCCGGTGAGCGTTTGATGCACTCCATCGGCCCTCACTTCGCGGCCATCGGCGCCAGCATCGAGGCACTGGGCGAACTGCGCGACACCCCGACCGGAACACTGCGGATTTCCTGTACCGACGATTCGATCGAGATGATCATCCGCCCGCGTCTCGCTGGCTTCCTGGCCGCGTACCCGGACATCACGCTGGAGTTCTACGTGGACTACGGGTTCACCAACGTGGTCGAGCAGCGTTTCGACGCCGGCATCCGCCTGGGTGAGGCGCTGAGCAAGGACATGATCGCAGTTCGTGTCGGTCCGGACTGGAGGCTGGTCGTAGTGGCCTCACCTGCATACTTCGACGCGCACCCGAAGCCGAAGAAGCCGGCCGACATCACCCGCCACCGCTGCATCAACATCCGCCACCGTCCCAACGGATCGATCTACGCCTGGGAATTCGAGGACAAGGGCAAGGAGTTCAGCGTGCGCGGGGAGGGACCGCTGGTGTTCAACAGCATGACTCACGTCATCAACGCCGCGCTTGACGGTCTGGGGCTGGCCTATGTTCCCGAACCACTGGTCACCGAGCATCTGGCGGCTGGGCGCTTGGTGGCCGTGCTGGACAAATGGTGCGTGCCCTTCGCCGGTTACCACCTGTACTACCCGAACCGACGCCAGCCATCGCCCGCGTTCTCGGCACTGGTGGCCTGGCTGCGGCAGCGCACATGAGCCTGCCTCAGGTCCGCGCTCCAGGATCGGTGCCCCCCGCGACGTCTGGCGCACGGGGCACCATCAACAACTCCGCCAACCCACGGTAGATCGGCACCCGGCAGACCAGCCCGGACACGCCACGGGCGATCAGCACCGTGGCCAGGATCGGCAGCAGCAGATCACCACTGTCGGTCAGCTCCAGCGAGATCACCGCCGAGGTCAGTGGCGCCTGGGTGACGCCGGTCAGGTAAGCACACATGCCCAGCAGCACGAACGCGCGCGGGTCCACGCCCGGCATCAGCACCGCCAGGTTGTGGCCCAGTCCCGCGCCGACCGCCAGCGCGGGTGAGAACAAGCCACCAGGAATACCGGCCACGTACGAGGCCAGATTGGCCAGCAGCTTCATCAACCCGAACTCGTGACCGACCACCGCCTGCCCCTGCACCAGGCTGCGCGCCTGCTCGTAGCCGGTGCCGAACGCGCCTTCACCGAAGACCAGGGCGAGCAGTACCACCACCAGGCCGCAGCCTGCGGCCAACAGAACCGGATGCCGCTGCCGCAGTTGCCCGAGCCAGCGCGGGCGGCCCGCCGCACTGGCCAGCACCGCACGCGCGAACAGGCCTCCCAGCAGGCCCGCCACCACGCCGCACAGCAGGATTGCCAGCCAGCCCTGGCCGAGCGGCAGGCGTGCGCTCACATGGCCGAAGTAGGTGTAGTTGCCCAACAGGCCCAGCGACACCACGCCACCGACGATCACCGCGGTCAGCAGGTTGCCTGAGAAGCGATGCTCGAAACGACCGCTGAGCTCCTCGATGGCGAAGACGATGCCGGCCAGCGGCGTGTTGAACGCCGCCGCGATACCCGCCGCACCACCGGCCAGCAGGAAGTGCGAGAGCTCGCGGGGATCCTTGAAGCCGAACCAGCGGCCGAACAGGTACATCAGGCTGGCGCCCACATGCACCGTGGGACCTTCGCGCCCGACCGACGCGCCACCAAGCAGCGACAACGACGTCAGCAACAGCTTGCCGGCCGAGACTGCTGGCGAAAGATTGGATCTGCGGAACGAGTCGTCCGGCTTGTCCAGTGCGGCGATGACCTGCGGAATGCCGCTGCCACGGGTGGGCTTCAGCACGCCGGAGGTCAACCAGGCCAGCAGCGCGAAGATGCCCGGCGTGAGCAGCAACGCCCACCACGGCGAGAGCGAGGTGATGCGCTGGAACAGATGGAAGGCCGCGTCGCTGGCCTTGGCGAACAGGATGGCCACCAGCGCCACGGCCACAGCGCCACCCCAGAGCGCGGCACGGCGGCGCCAGGCCTCGCTGAGAACCAGCGCGGTGATGCGGCCGCGGAGTCGGTGAAGACCAATCATGGGAGAGAGTCTGCGCGCCAGCGCTTGCGTTGGGCAGCAGACACTGTGGCTGGACGCCTTGCAGCATGCGGTGAAATGCGGCGCTTCGGTCGATGCTCGACTGCACGAACGGACAGTAAACCAAATTAGAATACATATGGTTGACAGCCTTCGTCGAGCCACCCACACTGCCGCCCTCGCTCCACTCGTACCCAAGGTCCCGCCATGGCTGCTGCCATCCGCCACGACTGGCAACACGACGAACTGCAGGCGCTGTTCGATCTGCCGTTCCCCGAGCTGCTGTTCCGCGCCGCAGCGGTCCATCGCGAGCACTTCGACCCATCGCAGGTGCAGGTGTCCACGCTGCTGTCGGTGAAGACCGGCGGCTGCCCGGAAGACTGCGCGTACTGCCCGCAGGCGCAGCGCTACAGCACCGGGGTGAACGCGCAGAAGCTGATGGAGACCGACGCGGTGCTGGCCAAGGCACGCCAGGCCAAGGCCGCCGGTGCATCGCGCTTCTGCATGGGTGCCGCATGGCGTTCGCCGAAGGATCGAGACATTCCGAAGGTCGCGGCGATGATCGCCGGGGTGAAGGCGCTGGGTCTGGAAACCTGCGCCACGCTGGGCATGCTCAGCGGCAAGCAGGCGCGTGCGCTGAAAGATGCAGGCCTGGACTACTACAACCACAACCTCGACACCGCGCCGGACTACTACGATTCGATCATCCACACGCGCCAGTACCAGGACCGTCTGGATACGCTGGAGCACGTCCGCGATGCAGGCCTGAAAACCTGTTGCGGTGGCATCGTCGGCATGGGCGAGACGCGCGCGCAGCGCGTCGGCCTGCTGCTGGCACTGGCCACGCTGCCGGCGCATCCGGATTCGGTGCCGATCAACAAGCTGGTGCAGGTGGCGGGCACGCCGCTGCATGGCAGTGCCGAGCTGGACCCGTTCGAGTTCGTGCGCATGATCGCGGTGGCCCGCATCGCCATGCCGCGTTCGATGGTGCGGCTGTCGGCCGGGCGCGAAGCCATGAGTGACGAACTGCAGGCGCTGTGCTTCGTGGCCGGTGCCAACTCGATCTTCTACGGCGACAAGCTGCTGACCACCGGCAACCCGGAGAGCGAGCGCGACCTGGCCCTGTTCGCGCGCCTGGGGCTGCAGCCGATGGCGGTGCAGGTGGATGCCGAAGGCCACGACCACGGCGGTACCGTGCACGCCGATATCAGTGCCGATACGCCCGGCTGCGGCCGCGCTCACGCGGCCTGAGACGGGCCGCAAGCAGGCGCCGCGGCAACGCGCTACCCTAGCCGCCCCGTCGACGCATTCAGCCACCATGGCCCGCCCCGACCTGACCGCCCGCCTCCACGCCCAGCGCGCTCTGCGCGATGCCCAAGGCCGTCGCCGCCCGCGACGCACGGTCACCCGTCGTGATGGCGTGCGCCTGGAAGTGGACGGCCAGTGGCTGACCGGCTTCTGCAGCAACGACTACCTGGGCCTGGCGCAGCAGTTCAGCGTGGTCAACGCGCTGCAGGACGCCGCTGCGCGCGAAGGCGCCGGTGCCGGTGCCTCGCACCTGGTCTGCGGCCATCATGCCTTGCATGAGGCGCTGGAACGCGAGGTGGCCGAGTGGCTGGGCTACCCGCGCGCACTGCTGTTCGGCAGTGGCTTCGCCGCCAATCTGGCGGTGCAGCAGGCACTGCTGAGCGAAGAGAACGATGTCTGCGTACAAGACAAGCTCAACCACGCCAGCCTGCTCGATGCGACCCGGTTGGCCGGTGCACGTCTGCGCCGCTATCCGCACCTGGATCCGGAAGGCGCAATGCGTCAGCTCAAGCACGCGCCCGATGGCGCGGCCATGCTGGCCACCGATGGTGTCTTCAGCATGGATGGCGACATCGCACCGCTGCGTGCATTGTCGCTTGTGGCACGCCTGCAGCAGGCGCTGTTCTATGTGGATGATGCGCACGGTGTCGGCGTGGTCGGTGATGGCCGTGGTGCCGTGGCCGCCGCCGGGCTGGGCGTGGACGACGTACCGCTGCAGCTGGTGACGCTGGGCAAGGCCTTGGGCGGTTCCGGTGCGTTGGTGCTGGGCCGCGACGATCTGGTCGAGCACCTGGCCGAAACCGCGCGACCGTACATCTACACCACCGCCGTGCCACCGGCGATGGCCGCCGCTGCGCTTGAAGCAGTGCGCCTGGCGCGCCGCGACCACTGGCGTCGCACCAAGCTGACCGACCTGATCGCGCTGTTCCGCAGTGAAGCGCGTCGCCATGGCCTTGACCTGATGGCTTCGGAGACACCGATCCAGCCACTGCTCTGCGGCGATGACCACACCGCCGTGGCGATGTCTACGGCGCTGGAACAGGCCGGCTGGTTGGTCGGTGCAATCCGCCCGCCGACCGTGCCGGAAGGCAAGGCACGCCTGCGCGTCACGCTGTCCGCGCTGCACACGCCGGAACAGGTGCGCGATCTGGTGGACGCCATCGCCAGCGCGCGCGATCGCGTGACCCTGGCCGTGCGTGAAGCCGCACCACCGCCGCTGCCCGCTTTTGCCTGAGTTCCGTGTCGTTGCCCATGCATATTGACGTCACCGGCCGTGGGCCGGACCTGGTACTGATCCACGGCTGGGCCCTGCAGGGCGGTGTGTTCGCGCCGCTGGTGCAGCGCTTGGCCGACCAGTTCACCCTGCATCGGGTCGACCTGCCCGGCCATGGCCACAGCCGCGAGGACACCACGCCGCTGCGCCTGCCGTTCGTGGTCAGTGCCATTGCCGCGGCCACACCGCCGGCGGTGTGGTGCGGCTGGTCGCTGGGCGGCCTGTTCGCATTGCACGCAGCGGCAACGCTGCCGAAGGTGCGCGGCCTCGCGATGATCGCCGCCACGCCGCGCTTCGTGCGTGGCGAAGACTGGCCGCACGCGGTGGAGCCGGCGGTGTTCGAGCAGTTCGGGCGTGAGCTGGCCACCGACTTCGGCGGCACGCTGGAACGCTTCCTGGCGCTGGACGTGATGGGCTCGGCACACGCCCGCGAGGAGCTGCGCACGCTGCGGCAGCGGCTGGTCGAGCGCGGTGCGCCTACCGAACGCGCCCTGCTGGAAGGCCTGCGCCTGCTGGAAAGCACCGATCTGCGCGGCGAACTGCCAACGCTGGGCAAACCCAGCCTGTGGATCGCCGGCCAGCGCGACCGGCTGGTCTCACCGGCGGCGATGCAGGCCGCCGCGGCACTGGCCCCGGGCGCGCAGGCACTGACCATCGCCCACGGCGGACATGCGCCCTTCCTCGGCCATGCCGACGAAGTGGCCGCCGCCCTGCAACACTTCGTTGCCGGCCTGTCACCGGCCGATGGCGGACAATGAGCGCCTTCCGAATTCCGCAGGACTGACGCATGGATCTGGGTATCAACGGCCGCTGGGCACTGGTCTGCGGCGCAAGCAAGGGGCTGGGCCTGGGCTGCGCGCGTGCGCTGGTGCGCGAAGGCGTCAACGTGGTGATCGTGGCCCGTGGTGACGCTGCGCTGCAGTCCGCCGCCGAAGAGCTGCGCGCCCTGCCCGGCGCTGCTGAGGTGCGCGCCGTCGCCGCCGATGTCACCACCGAGGCCGGCCGCACGGCGGTACTGGCCGCATGCCCGCAGGTGGACATCCTGGTCAACAACGCCGGTGGCCCGCCGCCCGGCGATTTCCGCAATTTCGAGCGCGACGACTGGATTGCCGCGCTGGACGCCAACATGCTGGCGCCGATCGCGCTGATCCGCGCCACCGTCGACGCGATGATCGAACGCGGCTTCGGCCGTATCGTCAACATCACCTCATCGGCGGTGAAAGCCCCGATCGACATCCTGGCGCTGTCCAATGGCGCGCGCAGCGGCCTGACCGGTTTCGTCGCCGGCCTGTCGCGCCGCACCGTGGCCCACAACGTCACCATCAACAACCTGCTGCCCGGCCAGTTCGATACCGACCGCCTGCGCGCCAACTTCGCCCACACTGCGGGCAAGGACGGCGACGCCGGTGAAGTCGCCGAACGCCGGCGCCAGCAGATTCCCGCCGGCCGCTTCGGCACGCCGGACGAGTTCGGCGCCGCCTGCGCCTTCCTGTGCAGTGCGCAGGCCGGTTACCTCACCGGGCAGAACCTGCTGATCGACGGCGGCGCCTACCCCGGTACGTTCTAAGAGACTTTCGCAATGCCGTCCCACTTCGATGCCCGCCATGTTCGTCGCGCGTTCGCGCGTGCCGCCACCAGTTACGACGCTGCCGCCGCCCTGCAGCGCGAGGTGCAGTCGCGGCTGATCGAGTCGCTGGACTACCTGGAGGCGCGCAAGCCCGAGGTGGTGCTTGACATCGGTGCCGGCACCGGCCACGCCAGCGCGTTGATGAAGAAGCGCTGGCCGAAGGCGCAGGTGATCGCGCTGGACGTGGCGCTGCCGATGCTGGACCAGGCCAAGCGCCAGGCCGGCTGGTGGAAGCCGTTCCAGCGCCTGTGCGGCGATGCCGTTGCGCTGCCGCTGGCCGACAACAGCGTGGACGTGATCTTCAGCAACCTGTGCCTGCAGTGGGTGGACGACCTGCCGGCGGTGTTCGCAGGCTTCCGTCGCGTGCTCAAGCCCGGTGGCCTGCTGCTGTGCTCGACCTTCGGCCCGGAAACCCTGATCGAACTCAACGAGGCCTTCGCGGCCGCCGATGACCGCCCGCACGTGAGCCGCTTCGCGCAGATCGCCCAGTTCGGCGATGCGCTGATGATGGCCGGCTTCCGCGACCCGGTGCTGGACCGCGATCTGTTTACCCTGACCTACGACGACCTGCCGTCGCTGATGCGCGAACTGCGCGCGATGGGCGCGACCAACGCGCGGGTGGACCGCCGCCATACGCTGACCGGGCGCAGCCGTTTCGCGGCGGCGGCATCGGCGTATGAACCGATGCGGCGCGCCGACGGCAAGCTGCCAAGCAGCTGGGAAGTGATCTACGCCCACGCCTGGGCACCGGACCCGGGCGCACCGATCCGCGAAGGCGGGCATGACGTGGCCTCGGTGCCGGTGTCGGCGATTCCGATCCGGCGCAAGCAGACCTGATCGAGCGACCGCAGGTCATGCGCCAACCACGGACGGCGACTACCAATTCATGCACGGAACCCGCTCTGGTAGGCGCCGACCTTGGTCGGCACAGTGCCGGCGGCATCGCGATCTGACAGATTGTGCCAACCAAGGTCGGCACCCACCCAATGCAGGCTTCCGCCTCAGGTATTGGCCGGCGAGCTCAGCGGCGGGCGCACCAGGTCGCGGTGGAAGAAATAGATTTCCTGCACCAGGAAGCGCCAGCTGGTGTGGAAGCTGCGGAAGCGCGTGCTGGGCGTCGACGAGGCCAGCGCATCGATGCCCAGTGCCTTGCTCAGGCGCAGCGCGCGCGCCATGTGCAGCGGGTCGCTGACGATGATCACCCGGTGCAGGTCACGCTGGTCCATCAGGCGCTTGGCTTCGACCAGGTTCTGCACGGTGTTGCGCGAAGCGGTTTCGATCAGGATCGCATCGTCCGGCACGCCATGCTTGAGCGCATAACGCCGCGCCACCTGCGATTCGGAGAAGCGCGCACCGGTGCCGCCATAGCCGCCGGTGAAGATCAGCAGCGGCGCGTACTGGGCCTCGTACAGGTCCAGTCCATGCCGGATACGTTCTTCGAACACCGGCGATGGCTTGGCGTCATAGGCGGCCGCACCCAGCACGATGATGGCATCGGCCTTGGCGGCCTGGTCGCGCTCGCCGACCCAGACGATCCAGGCAGTCACACCCAGCAGCCAGATCACCAGCAGGACAAACAGCCGCCACAGCCAGCCCAGCAGGCCGGTGCGAGGCCGATGGCGGTCGCGGCTCATGGCGCCCCCCAGCGCAACGCGGGCAGGTCGACGTTGCCGCCGGACAGCACCAGGCCCACGCGCAGGCCGGCAAAACGTTGCGGCTGTGCCAGCACCGCGGCCAGTACGGTGGCCGAGGATGGCTCGACCACCTGCTTGAGCACCTCCCACAGCAGGCGCATTGCGGCCATGGTCGCAGTGTCATCGACCACGATCACCTCGGCACCGGCGGCACTCAGCAGTTCGAAATTGGGCGCACCGATCAGGGTGCGCAGGCCATCGCAGACCGTGTCCGGGGTGAACGCGCCCTGGCGCACGCCAGCGGCCAGCGAGCGCGCGGTGTCATCGGCACCGGCCGGCTCGGCCAGCACCAGCCGCGTGTGCGGACTGGCGTGCTGCAGGGCCAGCGCGGTACCGCTGGCCAGGCCACCGCCGCCCACCGGCACCACCAGCACATCGAACGGACCGTCGCTGTGCAGCAGTTCCAAGGCCGCCGTGCCCTGCCCGGCCATCACCGCCGGGTCCGCATACGGATGGACCAGGGTCGCGCCGGTATCGGCCTGCACCCTGGCGCAGGTGGCCTCACGGTCGGCGATGGTCGGCGGGCAGCGCCAGAGCGTGGCGCCGTGGCGGGCGATGTTGGCCAGCTTGGCCGCCACCGCCCCTTCCGGCACCACCACATGGCAGGGAATGCCACGGGTGCGCGCGGCCAGGGCCAGCGCGGCACCGTGGTTGCCGGAGGAATGGGTCACCACACCGGCACTGGCGCGATCGGCATCGAGCGACCACACCGCATTGCAGGCACCACGGAACTTGAATGCGCCACCGCGCTGCAGGTGCTCGGCCTTGAACGCCAGCTGCGCGCCGGCCAGCGCATCGAGCGTGCGCGAGCGCAGCACCGGCGTCACGCTGGCGTGCGGGGCGATCCTCGCCGCAGCAAGCAGGACGTCATCGGCGCGGGGCAACAGTGAATCGCTCATGACGCAAGATTAACGTATGGCTTCGCGCTGGCGACCGGGACACAGGTCATGCCAGCATGCAGCCCTACGCCTCCATTCATCCTGGCCGGCGGAATTAAGGGCCGATTCAATGCTGGCGCCCGAAGCTGACTGCACACCCGTCCTCTGGGGGGACCCACCATGAAAATGCGCCTGATGCTTGCCGGTGGCCTGCTGCTGGCCCTGACCGGCTGCACCACCTACGACTATGTCGGCGGCGGCCGCAGCGGCAGCTACTACCACGGTGCGCCGTCGGTGGAGTACCGCTACCCAGCCGGCTATCCCTACAACTACGGCCCCTACTACGGTGGCTATGGCGGCTACTACGGCGGCTACGGCAATCCGTATTACTCGCGCCCGATCTACCGCCCGCCGCACAACCATCGCCCGCCGCCGCGCCCGGGCAATGGTGGCGAGCACCGTCCGCCGCCGTCGCGACCGTCGTACAACGGTGGTTCGCCGTGGCGGAACATGGACTCGATGCGCCGTCCGCCGCAGTCGAACGCGCAGCCGTCGGCGCCCCCGCCGCAGGCCCGTCCGGCACCGGCACCGAGTGCGCCGAGGATGAACGGTTCCCCCTGGCGCAACATGGATCGTGCGACGCAGCGCACAGTTGAGCGCTGAACCGTCTTGCATTTCACACGGTCTAAGCCGCAATCTACGCGGACAGTGACGGCCCGCGTCACAAAGTGACAAAAACGACACGGGCCGCCGCAAAAAGCTCTACGTCGATATCCGACAGGAACATCTGGATCCCCCCTGTTCCGGCCCTGTCGGATGTCGGCACCTCTGAAGGCAGACGGCCCCGCAATGCGGGGCCGTCTGTTTTGTCGGGTCGCCGACCGGCGAAGGCCCCAGCTTCAGTAGATCCACGCCATGCGTGGATGGCGCCTTCCCGACAGCCCAAAAAAACAGGGCCGGACAGTCCCCCGACTGCCGGCCCTCTGCTCCCCCACCGTGCGCCTGTACCGGCCCCTGTTCCAATTCCGGTCACGGGCGCCTACGGCGCCAGCCACGGTGGGTGCTATTGGGTTATCTGCAAAAATCCTGCCAACTTTAGGGCTGATTTCGCCGCCAACCGGCCTGCACCGGCGTCCCGGCCCCGAATGGCGCTAAAATCGCCACCCCGGCGCCGCCCCCCGGCCGCGCCCGCCCCCAGCTGAACAGCCCCCATGAACCCGTCCTTCCATCGTTACGACGTCATCGTCATCGGCGGTGGCCACGCCGGCACCGAAGCCGCGCTGGCCGCGGCCCGCACCGGCGTGCGCACCCTGCTGCTGACCCACAACATCGAAACGGTGGGCGCGATGAGCTGCAACCCGGCCATCGGCGGCATCGGCAAGGGCCACCTGGTCAAGGAAATCGATGCCCTCGGCGGTGCGATGGCGCATGCCGCCGACCGCGCCGGCATCCAGTGGCGCACGCTCAATGCCTCCAAGGGCCCGGCCGTGCGCGCCACCCGCTGCCAGGCCGACCGCAACCTGTACCGCATGGCGATCCGCGCCATCGTTGAAGGCCAGGCCAACCTGACCGTGTTCCAGGCCGCCGTCGATGACCTGGTCATCGAAGGCGACGCCGTGCGCGGGGTCATCACCCAGACCGGCCTGCGCTTCGACGCGGAAGCCGTGGTGCTGACCGCCGGCACCTTCCTGGCCGGCAAGATCCATGTCGGCCCGACCCAGTATGCCGCCGGCCGCATGGGCGACCCGCCGGCCACCACGCTGGCCGCGCGCCTGCGCGAGCGCCCGTTCCAGGTCGACCGCCTGAAGACCGGCACGCCGCCGCGCATCGATGGCCGCTCGCTGGACTACAGCGTGATGGACGAGCAGCCGGGCGACACGCCGCGCCCGGTGATGTCCTTCCTCGGCTCGGTGGACGAGCATCCGCAGCAGGTCAGCTGCTGGATCACCCACACCACCGAACAGACCCACCAGATCATCCGCGACGCGCTGCACCGCTCGCCGCTGTACAGCGGCCAGATCGAAGGCATCGGCCCGCGCTACTGCCCGTCCATCGAAGACAAGGTGGTGCGCTTCGCCGAGAAGGCCAGCCACCAGATCTTCGTCGAACCCGAAGGCCTGGGCATCGTCGAGATCTACCCCAACGGCATTTCCACCTCGCTGCCATTCGACGTGCAGCTGGAGATGGTGCGCAGCATCCGCGGCTTCGAAAACGCGCACATCACCCGCCCCGGCTATGCGATCGAGTACGACTTCTTCGATCCGCGTGGGCTGAAGGCTTCGCTGGAGACCAAGCTGGTGAACGGCCTGTTCTTCGCTGGCCAGATCAACGGCACCACCGGCTATGAAGAGGCCGCCGCGCAGGGCCTGCTGGCCGGCCTGAACGCCGCACGCCAGGTGCGTGGGCTGGACGGTTGGTGCCCGCGTCGCGACGAGGCGTACCTGGGCGTGCTGGTGGATGACCTGATCACCCACGGCACCAACGAGCCGTACCGCATGTTCACCAGTCGCGCCGAGTACCGCCTGCAGCTGCGCGAGGACAATGCCGACCAGCGCCTGACTCCGGCCGGCCGTGAGATGGGCCTGGTGGATGACCGCCGCTGGAACGCGTTCGAGACCAAGCAGGCCGCCGTCGCCGCCGAGCGCGCACGCCTGGGTGCACTGTGGGCAACCCCGGCCAATGCGCTGGGCCGCGAAGTGCAGGACACCCTGGGCGTGGCGGTCAGCCGCGAAACCAACGTGCTGGACCTGATCAAGCGTCCTGAACTGGATTACGCACAGCTGATGCAGGTGCCGTCGCTGGGCCCGGCGGTAGCCGACGCCAAAGTGGCCGAACAGGTGGAGATCGGCGTGAAGTACGCCGGCTACCTGGACCGCCAGCGCGAGGAAATCGAGCGCCAGCAGCGGCACGAAGCCACGCCGATCGCTGAAGCCTTCGATTACGCGACGGTGCGCGGGCTGTCGGCCGAGGCGCTGCAGAAGCTGGAGCGCGTACGCCCGCAGACCATCGGCCAGGCACAGCGGATTCCCGGCATGACGCCGGCGGCGATCTCGCTGCTGCTGGTGCATCTGGAGCGCGCACGCCGGGGACGCGTGGCGTAACGCGGGACCGTCCGCTTCTGGTGGGTGCCGACCTTGGTCGGCACATGAATCTGCCCTGGTGGGTGCCGACCTTGGTCGGCACGGAAGCATGGAGTGTCGCGATCTGATGATTCGTGCCGACCAAGGTCGGCACCTACCAGAGCAGATCGCGTTACCGTGCGTCGGCGCCGCCGCCCAGCACCTTGAACAAGGTCACCCGGTTGCCCGCCTCCTGCTGCTGCAACGCGATCAGGTCCTGCTGCGCGGCATACAGGTTGCGCTGTGCGTCCAGCGACTGCAGGTAGCCGTCCAGCCCGGTGCGGTAACGCGCATCGGCCAGCGTGTAGCTGCGCTGGCTGGCAGCGACCAGCGCGCGCTGCGCGTCCATCTGCGCGGTCAGGTGATCACGCGTGGCCAGCGCATCGGCCACTTCGCTGAAAGCCTGCTGGATCGCCTTCTCGTACTGCGCGATGCCGATGTCCTTGCCGATCTTCGAGGCATCCAGCGACGCCTTCAGTGCGCCGGCATGGAAGATCGGCGCGGTGATACTTGGCGCGAACGACCAGCCACGGGTACCAGCCGAGAACAGCGTCGACAACGCGGTGGAGCTGTGGCCGTAGTTGGCAGTCAATGTCAGCGTCGGGA
Organism: Stenotrophomonas sp. 115C5; assembly: GCF_056861055.1. NCBI lineage: Bacteria > Pseudomonadati > Pseudomonadota > Gammaproteobacteria > Lysobacterales > Lysobacteraceae > Stenotrophomonas > Stenotrophomonas sp. 115C5. The sequence goes on along the minus strand of NZ_JBSPUQ010000002.1, from coordinate 192,573 downwards.
AGAACGCGGCGCGCGCGGCGCCGATATCGGCATTGGCCGCCTGCAGCGCGTGCTCGGCGGACAACACGTCCGGGCGCTGCAGCAACACGCTGGAAGGCAGGTTGGCGGGCAGCGGTGCCAGCGCGACGCTGCCATCCAGCGTCTGCGCGGTGGGCAGCAGGGCCGGATCCAGCGGCGCCCCCACCAACAGCTGCAATGCATCACGATCCTGCGCCTGCTGCGTCTGCAGCTTGGCCAGCGCTCCGCGCGCGGCTTCCACGCTGGTCTGTACCTGCGACAGGTCCAGCCCCGAGGCCAGCCCCTGCGCATGGCGGGCCTCGGTGCGCTGCAGAGTCTGCTGCTGGCTGTCCAGGGTCTGTTGCGTGAATGCCAGCGACTGCCCATCGGCCGCCAGCGCCAGCCACGCCGTCGCCACTTCGGCGACCAGGCTGGTGCGCGCCGCACGCTGGTTCTCGGCACTGGCCAACCAGTTCTGCAGGGCCTCGTTCTTCAGGCTGCGGATGCGCCCGAACAGGTCCAGCTCCCAGCTGCTGATGCCGACCTGCACCGCGTCGGATTCGGTCACCTGGGTGGCACCGGTCTCACTGTTCGCATCGCTGACCCGCGAACGGGTGACGCTGCCGCTGGCATCCACCGGCGGCAGCAGCGCCGCACGCTGGATGCGGTACTGCGCGCGTTCCTTCTCCACCTGCAGCACCGCTACGCGCAGGTCGCGGTTGTTCTGCAGCGCCAGCGCGATCACCTGCTGCAGGCGCGGTTCGAGGAACACCTCACGCCATGCCGGCATCGCCAGCGCAGGATCAGCCTCGCCAGTGGCGGCATTGCCGAACTGCACCGGCACCGGCGCCTCGGGGCGCTGGTAACGCGGCGCCATGCTCACGCAGCCACCGAGCACAGCGGTCATCGTCGCGGCCGCCAGGGCGCGCAGCAGCATCGGCTTCATGGGCTTGCCTCCTGGGCAGTGACTTCGCCCGGTGCGCGCCCCGGGAACAGGCGCCGCACCAGCAGGTAGAACAACGGCACGAAGAACATGCCCAGCACCATCGAGGCGACAGTGCCGCCGGCCACGCCGGTGCCCAGTGAACGGCGCGCGGCCGAACCGGCGCCAGTGGCGAACACCAGGGGCAGCACGCCCATCAGGAAGGCCAGCGAGGTCATCACGATCGGCCGCAGCCGCAGGTAGACCGCCTGCAGGATCGCCTCGCGGGTGCTCTTGCCCTGCTGTTCGAGGATGCGCGCGAACTCGACGATCAGGATGCCGTTCTTGGCCGCCAGGCCAATCGTGGTCAACAGGCCGACCTGGAAGTACACGTCGTTGTTGAGGCCGCGCAGGTTCATCATCAGCACCGCGCCGAACACGCCCACCGGCACCGCCAGCATCACCGCGAACGGCACCGCCCAGCTTTCATACAGCGCGGCCAGGCACAGGAACACGAACAGCAGCGAGATGGCGTACAGCATCGGCGCCTGGTTGCCCGACAGCTGTTCCTGGTAGGCCATGTCCGACCACGCGTGGCTGAAGCCTTCCGGCAGCGTATCGGCCAGGCGCGCGATCTCGGCCATCGCCTCGCCGGAGCTGACGCCTGGCGCCGGCTGGCCGGTGATCTCCATCGCCGAGATGCCGTTGTAGCGCTGCAGCGCGGCCGGTGCGCTGGACCAGTGCGCGCTGACCAGCGATGACAGCGGCACCATCTGCCCGGCCTGGTTGCGCACGCTCCAGCGCTCGATGTCCTGCGGCTGCATGCGCGCTTCGGCGGTGCCCTGGATGAAGACCTTCTTGATGCGGCCCTTGTAGATGAAGTTGTTGACGAAGTCGCCGCCCAGCGCGGCGTTCAAGGTGTCATTGATGTCCTGCGGATTTACGCCCATCGCCTGCGCCTTGGCGTCATCCACCTTCACTGCGTATACCGGCGCGTCCTCCAGGCTGGCATAGCGCACGTTGACCAGCTTTGGATCCCTTGCGGCCTCCTTCAGCAATGTGTTGCGCGCAGCCACGGCGGCCGCATGGCCGGCACCGCCTTCGTCCTGCAGCTCCAGGGTGAAACCGCCCGCATCGCCGAGACCGAGGATGGCCGGTGGCGAGGTGATGAACACCTGCGCATCGGGCACGCTGGCCATGGCCTTGGTCAACCGCGCGGCGATGGTATCGGCGTCGTCCTTGCGGTCATCCCAGTCCTTCAGGCGGATGAAGGCCTGGCCGACATTCTGGCCGCTGCCGGTCACGCTGAAACCGGCGGTGGCCTGGATCGACAGCACGCTGTCGTCCTTCACCGCCACCGCACTGAGGCGATCCATCACCGCGCGGGTCTGCTCCAGCGTGGCGCCGGCCGGTAGCTTGACCAGTGCGTTGAGCATGCCCTGGTCCTCATCAGGCAGGAATGCACCCGGCAGGTGCCACAGCAGCAGGCCGGTGGCCACGCTCAGCACCAGGTAGAACAGCACGCCCAGCGTGCGCCGGCCAAGGAAACCATCCACGCGATGACGCAGGCCGTTGGAGGTGCGCTCGAAGCGGTGGTTGAACCAGATGAAGAACTTGCCCAGCAGGCTCGGCTCGCCGCCGTGGTCGCCGTGCGGATGCCCGCCCTTGGGAATCTGGTGCAGGATGCTGCCGCACAGTGCCGGGGTGATGGTCATCGCGACCAGGACCGACAGGATCATCGCTGCCGCAATCGTCACCGAGAACTGGCGGTAGATCACGCCGGTGACACCGCTGAAGAACGCCATCGGCAGGAACACCGCGGTCAGCACCAGCACGATGCCGACCAGCGCGCCGGTGATCTGGCCCATCGCCTTCAGCGTCGCCGGCTTCGGCGCCAGCCCTTCGAAGGTCATCACCCGTTCCACGTTCTCCACCACCACGATGGCATCGTCCACCAGCAGGCCGATGGCCAATACCAGCGCGAACATGGTCAGCGTGTTGATCGAATAACCGAACGCGGCCAGCACGCCGAACGTGCCCAGCAGCACCACCGGCACTGCGATGGTCGGGATCAGGGTGGCGCGCCAGTTCTGCAGGAACAGGTACATCACCAGCACCACCAGGATGATCGCCTCGATCAGGGTGATCACCACTTCCTTCAGCGAGATGGTCACGAACGGCGTGGTGGTGAACGCCACGTGGGCGGTGTAGCCATGCGGCCAATACTTCTGCAGCTGTTGAAGCCGTGCATCGATGGCCTTTGACACGGCGATGGCGTTGGCACCGGCATTGAGTTCGATACCCAGCGACGCAGACGGCTTGCCGTTGAAGGTGCTGATGCTGTCGTAGCTCTCCGGCCCCAGGCCGATCTTCGCCACGTCGCCCAGGTGCACCACGCTGCCGTTGGCGTCGGCCTTCAGCACGACCTGCGCGAACTGCTCAGGGGTGTGCAGGCGGCTGCGTGCGGTCACCGTGGCATCGAGCTGCTGGCCCTTCAGCGCCGGCTGGCCGCCGAGTTCACCGGCCGAGACATCGGTGTTCTGCGCCTGCAGCGCGCTCTCGATGTCCGAGGGCATCAACGCGTACTGGCGCATCTTCTCCGGGTCCAGCCAGATGCGCATGGCGTACTCCTGGCCGATCGGCTGGATGTTGCCGACACCGCTGACACGGCTGATCTGGTCGTCGATGCGCGCTTCCATGAAGTTGGCAACATCGAAGTTGTCCATGCTGCCGTCTTCGCTGGTGAATGACAGCACCTCGAAGATCGAACCACTGGACTTGGTGATGGTCAGGCCGTTCTGCTGCACCGCCTGCGGCAGCGTGGCCATGGCCGCCTGCAGCTGGTTCTGCACCTGCACCTGCGCGGTATCCGGATTGGTGCCGGTGGCGAACACCAGGTTGACCTGCGCCGAGCCGTCGGAGGCACTGGTCGAGGTCATGTACATCAGGTGATCGAGGCTCTGCTGCGACTGCTCGATGACCTGGGTGACCGCATTTTCCACGGTCTGCGACGAGGCACCGGTGTAGGTGGCACGGATGGTGATGGTGGGCGGGGCGATCTGCGGGTAGCGGTCCACCGGCAGGATCAGGATCGCAAGCAGGCCGAGCAGGCTTACCGCAATGGCGATCACCCAGGCGAAGATCGGCCGGTCGATGAAGAAACGAACCATGCGCGGCAGGCCTCAGTGCGACTTTTCGTCGGTGTTGCCGTTCGGGTCGATCGCCGGCATCGCCGCCAGCTGCGCCGTCGTGGCCGCCACCGCCTTCACCTGCTGGCCCAGTGATACCGCACTGCCGTTGCTGACGATCACCCGTTCGCCGGTCTTGAGACCATCGGTGATCTGCCACTGGTTGCCGACCACCTGGCCGGTGCTGATCCGGCGCTCGACCACATGGTCCCTGGCGTCGAGCAGGCGCAGCAGCGGCTCGCCGCGTTCGTTGCGCGTCACCGCCTTCTGCGGCACCAGCAGCGCGCGCGCGTCGGTGGCCATCGGCAGCACCGCCTTCAGGTACATGCCGGGCAGCAACAGGCCGTCCGGGTTCGGGATGACCGCACGCAGCACCACATTGCCGGTACCCGGATCGACCGCGCTGCCGACGAACTCCAGCGTGCCTTCGTGCGCATAGGTGCTGCCGTCCTCCAGCAGCACCTTCACCTGTGCCTTGCCATCGATGGCCTTCACCAGGCCGGCATCGAGCTGCTTGCGCAGCGCCAGCATCTGCGTGCTGGACTGGGTGACATCCAGGTACACCGGGTCCAGCCGCTGGATGGTGGTCAGCGCGGCGTCCTGCCCGGCCGCGACCAGCGCACCAGCGGTCACGCTGGAGGTGCCGATGCGACCGTCGATGGGCGCGGTCACCCGGGTGTAGTCGAGGTTGATGCGGGCGGCCTGCAATGCAGCGCGTGCGGCAATCACGTTGGCCTGCGCCTGCTTCAGCGCCGAGGTGGCGTCGTCGGCATCCTGCTTGCTGGCCGCATCCATGCTCACCAGCGCGCGGGTGCGCTCGGCCTTCGGCTGTGCCGACAACACGGTGGCCTCGGCCTGCGCCAGCTGCCCGCGGGCGGTATCGAAGGCCGCCTGGTAGGGCGCCGGATCGACCTGGTACAGCAGCTGCCCCGCCTTGACCTGCTGGCCTTCGGTGAACAACCGCTGGCGGATCAGGCCGCCGATCTGCGGCCGCACCTCGGAGATCTCGAACGGCACGGCGCGGCCGGGCAGGGTCTGCTGGAGTGCCAGCGGCTGCGCGCTGGCCGTGATGACGCCCACTTCGGGCATGGCCGGTGCTTCAGTCCTGCCCGCCGAACAGGCCGCCAGGGCCAGCAGCAGGGGCAGCAGCAGGGGACGCGGGGAACGGGACAGCGGGCGCAGGAGTGACATGGGGGGCGTGGGGGCCTTGCGTTGACCCGTGCACGCTGCCGTGGAACTGTGCAGAGAATATGGAGATTGTGCGACCGGCTCAGCTGGCGCTTGCTTTCGGCGCCGCATGCGCCGCTAATGGCCTCCGCGATGGCGAAGATTCGACTCAAATTCGGCCTGACCGCGAAGACCTTCCTCGCGATCTTCACCGCCTGCCTGCTGGTGCTGGCAGTGAACGGTATTGCCAGCCGCGTGGCCTTCCAGACCGGCTTCCTGGACTACCTCAACGACCAGGGCGACCTGCGCATGCAGCGGCTGATGCCCCACCTGCAACGCGAGTACCGCGAGCACGGTGGCTGGGGACATCTGCACGGTGATGGCGACCGCTGGGCGCGGTTGCTGCGCCCGGATCTGGCCCATCGGCACGAAGGACCGGTGCCGCCGCTGTCCGACCAGACCGGCGTGCCGTCGCGTCTGGGCCTGTTCGATGCGCAGCACCACTTCGTGGCCGGCAACCCCGACGCCACCAGCGATGACGAGCCGCATGCGGTGCAGGTGGACGGGCAGACCGTAGGTTGGCTGGGCATGGTGCCGTTCCAGACCGTCATCGCCACCAACGACCTGAATTTCTACAACACCCAGGTGCGCGCCTGGTGGGTGATCGGCATCGCCCTACTGCTGGTGACGGTACTGCTGGCCTGGCTGGTATCGCGGGCGCTGCGCCAGCGCCTGGCCAAGCTGGCCGCGGCCACGCACCGGCTGGCGGCCGGTGACTACGCCACCCGCATCGAGCGCACCAGCGACGATGAGCTGGACGCACTGGTCAACGACTTCAACCGGATGGCGCAGGCGCTGGACGATACCGAGCGCAACCGCCGCGCCTTCATCGCCGACATCTCGCATGAGCTGCGCACGCCATTGGCAGTGGTGCGCGCCGAGCTGGAGGCGATCGAAGATGGCATCCGTCCGCTGGACCGCGCCAACCTGGTGGGCCTGCAGGGCGAGATCCGCCAGCTGGGCAAGCTGATCGACGACCTGCACGACTTGTCGATGACCCAGTCTGGCGGCCTGGCGTACCGCTTCGCGCCACTGGACCTGGCGGCACTGCTGCGCAGCGAACTCAACGGCATGCGCGTGCGCTTCGCCAATGCAGGCCTGGCGCTGGAGGAAAATCTGCCCGCCATGCCGTTGCAGGTGTCCGGTGACGAACGGCGCCTGCAGCAGGTGCTGGCCAACCTGCTGGAGAATGCACTGCGCTACACCCAGGCCGGTGGCCGCGTACTCGTGCAGGCAGCGCACGTGCCTGCCGGCGTGCAGCTGATCGTGGAAGACACCGCGCCGGGCGTGCCGGCCGACAAGTGCGCGCTGCTGTTCGAACGCTTCTACCGCGTGGAGAGTTCGCGCAATCGTGCCAGTGGTGGCAGCGGGCTGGGCCTGGCCATCAGCCACAACATCATCCTCGCCCACCACGGCGTCATCCACGCCGAGCCCTCGCCACTGGGCGGGCTGCGCGTGGTCATCACCCTGCCGGAGCCTGCATGAGCACGTCGCCCGCCACGTCCGCGAAGATCCTGATCGTCGAGGACGAGCCACGCCTGGCCTCGGTACTGCGCGACTACCTGGCCGCTGCCGGCATGGCCAGCGAGTGGGTGGACGACGGTGGCCAGGTGATCGACGCGTTCGCGCGCTACCAGCCCGATCTGGTGCTGCTGGACCTGATGCTGCCGCAGCGCGACGGCGTGGACCTGTGCCGCGAACTGCGCGCCAACAGCGATGTGCCGGTCATCATGGTCACCGCACGGGTGGAAGAGATCGACCGCCTGCTGGGCCTGGAGATCGGTGCCGACGACTACATCTGCAAGCCGTTCAGTCCGCGCGAAGTGGTCGCTCGGGTAATGGCGGTGCTGCGCCGCTACCGCCCAGACCCGGGTGCGCGCGCCAATGGTGGCCTGCACATCGACGAGCCGGCCGCACGCGCCACCTGGAACGGCAAGGGCCTGGACCTGACCCCGGTGGAATACCGCCTGCTGCGCACGCTGCTGGCCACGCCAGGCCGGATCTGGGCGCGCGATGAACTGCTCGACCGGCTGTACCTGGACCATCGCGTGGTGGTCGACCGCACTGTCGACAGCCATGTGCGCAACCTGCGCCGCAAGCTGGCCGACGCCGGCATGGAAGGCGAGCCGATCCGTTCGGTGTACGGCATGGGCTACAGCTACGAACCCTGAGCTTCCTGTAGAGCCGAGCCCATGCTCGGCTGTGCTGGGAGCCGAGCATGGGCTCGGCTCTACAACGCACCACGCAGGTATCATCGTCGCGAACGCCCTGATTTCCGGAGACTTCGATGAACCCGCTGCGCCCCTTCCGCGACAAGATGCCCGTCCTCGGCGAGCGCGTGTACATCGATCCGGCCTGTACCCTCATCGGTGACGTGGAGCTGGCCGACGACGTGTCGGTGTGGCCGGGCACGGTCATCCGCGGCGATGTCAATTACGTGCGCATCGGTGCGCGCACCAACGTGCAGGACGGCACCATCATCCATGTCAGCCACCACAGCCCGTACAACAAGGCCGGCTACCCGACCCTGATCGGCGAAGGCGTGACCGTCGGCCACGGCTGCATCATCCACGCCTGCACCATCGGTGATTACAGCCTGATCGGCATGGGCGCCTGCATCCTCGACGGCGCCCGCGTGGAGCGCCACGGCTTCGTCGGCGCCGGTGCGGTGATCGGCCCCGGCAAGGTGGTGGGCGAAGGCGAGCTGTGGGTCGGCAACCCGGCCCGGCCGGCACGCACGCTGAGTGACAAGGAGATCGAGGCGCTGCATTACTCGGCCGACCACTACGTGCGGCTGAAGGACGAATACCGGGGCTGAGCCCCCGACGCCGCCATGCGGCTCTGCTAAAGTCTGGGCCCGACCAGGACCTGTCGAGACCCCCATGCCTGTGGCTGCCTGCCGGAGAGGACTCCGGCGCCCACAACGAAGGCCATCGCGCTGATGGCCGCACCGATGCTCGATACCTACCGCGAGGTGGTGACGCCGGAGGGTGTGCCGCTGCAGTTGCCTGCCGCCGGCCCGGTACCGCGGGCGATGGCCTGGCTGGTCGATCTCGGCGTGCGCATCGCAGCACTGGTGCTGGTGTCGATTCCGCTGGCGCTGCTGGACAAGTTCGGCTCCGGCCTCTACCTGGTGCTGATGTTCCTGGTCTACTGGGCCTACCCGATCGTCTGCGAAGCAGTGTGGGGACGCACCCTGGGCAAGCGTGCGCTGGGGCTGCGCGTGCTGTCCCGCGATGGCGCGCCGGTGGGCTGGATGGCGGCGATCACCCGCAACCTGCTGCGCACGGTGGACATGCTGCCCTTCGGCTATGCGCTGGGCCTGATCAGCAGCCTGTTCGATCCGCATGGCCGCCGCCTGGGCGACCTGGTGGCCGGCACCGTGGTGGTGCATGCACCCGCGCTGTACCTGCCACCGCCACCGACCATCGACAGCGTGCTGGCCCCGCCGCAGCCCCTGCGACCAGAGGAACAGGCCGCGCTGATGGCCTTCGCCGAGCGCGCGCCCCGCTTGTCGGCGGCGCGCCAGCAGGAGCTGGCCGGTATTGCCGAACCACTGACCGGCACCCACGGCCAGGTCGGCGTGCTGCGCCTGTATGCGATGGCCAACTGGCTGCTGGGGCGGCGATGAAACAGGAGCAGTTCGTCGCCCGCTACCAGCAGGAATGGCAGGACCTGGAGCAGTGGCTGCTGCTGCGTGCCGGCGCCTCACGCCGCACGCGCCGCAAGGCCAGCGGCCTGGCACTGGACGACACGACCTTCCCGCAGCGCTACCGGCGGCTGTGCCAGCAGCTGGCGCTGGCCCGCGAGCGTGGCTACAGCCCGCAGCTGGTGCAGCGCCTGCAGCAGCTGATGCAGCAGGGCCACAGCGTGCTGTACCGCACGCCGCCGACACGCTGGCGGGGTGCCCTGGAGTTCCTGGTGGCCGACTTCCCGCTGCTGGTGCGCAGCCAGGCGCGCAGCATGTGGGTAGCGCTGGCGATGTTCGCGCTGCCGGCGGTGGCCTGCTTCGTGCTGGTGCAGGTCTATCCGGACCTGATCCACATGCTGATGGACAACCGCCAGATCGCCGAGATGGAGCGCATGTACGATCCCGCCGCCGAGCGCCTGGGGCGTGACAGCGGCACTGACTGGATGATGTTCGGCCACTACATCATGAACAACATCAGCATTGCCCTGCGCACCTTCGCCAGCGGACTGCTGGCCGGGCTGGGCACGCTGCTGGTGCTGCTGTTCAACGGCGTAATCATCGGTTCGGTGGCAGGCCACCTGCAGCACATCGGCCATGGCGACCCGTTCTGGCGCTTCGTGGTCGGCCACGGCGCCTTCGAGCTGACTGCGATCGTGATCGCTGGCGGTGCCGGCCTGCAGCTGGGCATGAAGCTGCTGGCGCCGGGCCGGCGCAGCCGCCTGGATGCACTGGTCGACGGCGGCCGCATCGGCGCGCGGCTGTGCCTCGGCGTCGCCTTCATGCTGTTGGTGGCCGCCTTCATCGAAGCCTTCTGGTCATCGATCGCCGAAGTACCTGCATGGGGCAAGTTCAGCGTGGCCGGTGTGTTGTGGGCCGGCGTGCTGCTGTGGCTGTGGCGCGGCGGACGTGGAGCTGGCCATGCGCATTGACCACCTGGACGTGGCGCTGCGTGCCCGCAGTGGCTGGGAAGCGATGGAGCTGGGCACCGCGCTGTCCCGCCGCCACGCACGTGCGCTGTGGGGCAGCTGGCTGCTGGCCAGTGCACCGCTGTTCGTGATCTTCAACGCGCTGGGCTGGTGGCTGGATGCCTTCGGATGGGCCTGGCTGGCGATGTGGTGGTGCAAGCCGCTGTTCGAACGCGCGCCGCTGTATGTGCTGTCGCGCGGCATCTTCGGTGAGCCGGTCGGCACGCTCGCCGCGCTGCGTGCGCAACGTCACTGGGGCAACAGCGGCTTCTGGGGCTACCTGGGTTGGCGTCGCTTCAGCGTGCTGCGCAGCCTGTGCCTGCCGGTGAACCTGCTGGAAGGCAACACACCGGGCCAGCGCGGCCCACGTCGTCGTGCGGTGGCAGCCGGCGCAGCGGGCGCGGCACTGGTACTGACCGTGACCTGCATGGCGTTCGAAGCCGTGCTGGTGTCCGGCACGATCGGTGCGGTGTTCATGTTCATGCCGCTGGAGCTGATGTCCGAATCCTGGCGCGCCGCATGGGACATGATCGGCCAGGACACCCCCGCATGGGCACGGCTGGGCTTCAACCTGGCGTGCTGGCTGGCCTCGGTGCTGATCGGCCCGTTCTTCGTCGGTGCGGGCTTTGGCCTGTACTTGAACCGGCGCACGCAGATGGAAGCCTGGGATGTGGAGATCGCCCTGCGCCGCCTGCGCGAGCGGCTGCTGCCGGCGGCATCGACGCTGGCCCTGCTGCTGTGCCTGGCACTGCCGCTGGTCTCCGCACCGGTGCATGCGCAGGACACAGACGCCGAGCCCGAACGAGCCATGGGCAAGCCCAACGACCGTGGCATCGACGCCGAGGACGGCGACGAAGCACCGACCATCGACCCGGCCAACACGCCGGCAACGATCTTCGGCGGTACGCCGGTGGACACCGCCGGTTTCCGTCAGGCAGTGAACCGCGCCTATGAAGACCCGCTGCAGCGCCCGACCCGCCAGGTCACCCGCTGGAAGCCGATCGAACAGGCCGAGGAAGAGAAGAAGGAAGACAAGCAGCTGCAGCGTGACACCAACAGCAAAGGTGAACGCAAAGCGCGCAAGGACGGCATCGCCTGGCTGGCGCGGCTGGCCGAATGGGGCCTGTGGGGGCTGCTCGGCGTCCTGCTGCTGGTCCTGCTGCTGACCGCGCGGCTGTGGCTACCATGGCTGCGGGGCAGTGGCCGACGCAAGGCCGAGGCCGCACAGCCGGTGGTGGAGGAACAGGTGGAGTTGCCGGTGGTGCTGCCGCCGGACGTGGCCACCCAGGCCGGCCTGCTGTGGGACCAGGGCCGGCCGCGGCAGGCGCTGGCCCTGCTGTACCGCGCCAGCGTGCACACGGTGGGCGAGCGCAGCGGCATCGCGCTTCCACCCGGTGCCACCGAAGCGCAATGCCTGCGCGCGTCGCGGCGCATGCCCGAGGCCAGTGACCGCGACCTGTTCGCACGCATCGTGCGCATGTGGCAGTACGCCGCCTACGGTGGCCGCCTGCCCAGTCGTGCCGATTTCGATGCATTGGCCGATACCCTGCGCCAGCAGTTCGGGTGGCAGGCATGAGTCCGCGCCTGTTCTGGTCGCTGCTGCTCGGTGCACTGGTGCTGTTCGGCGTACCGCTGACCATCCTCTACCTGCGCACGCACGAGCGGGTGACCGAAACGATCCGGCTGCCGCCACAGGGCGAGGCCGCCTACAACCCGCTGTATGTACTCAGCCAGGCCCTGCGCGCCGATGGCATCGAGGTGCACTCACGGCCGCGTCTGGAACTGCGGCAGATGACGCTGGGGCGCCATGACACGGTGGTGCTGCTGCAGGACAGCAGCGAACTGCCGGTGCCGGCGATGAAACAGCTGCTGGACTGGGTGGACCAGGGCGGCCACTTGCTGGTGCGTACGCCGCCACCGGCCGAGGACGATGCCAGCAGCACGCAGGGCCCCCTGCTGGACCAGTTGGGCGTGGACAGCCTGTTCCAGCGCAGCGACTGCCAGGCCTTCCATGTCGACGACGATCCGGGTCACGTCGAATTCTGTGGTGGCCGCCGCTTCACCCTGGGGTTTGCGGCCAGTGCGCAGGCCGAACGCCGCTGGGGCACTGATCGCGACCTGGTGTTCGCGCGCCTGCGCCATGGCCAGGGCAAGGTGAGCGTGCTGGCCGACATGGAATTCATGCGCAGCGAAGTGGACTCACCGGCAGCGCGCCTGGCCTCTGCCGCGGGCAAGGCCAGCGACGGCCTGCACGATCCTGCCCATCGCGACCTGACCCGCTACCTGCTCGATCCGAACTACGGCAAGGGTGCGGTCTGGCTGGTCTATGCCAGCCGCCCGCCGTCGCTATGGTCGCGCATGTTCTACCAGGGCTGGCCGCTGTGGGCACCGCTGCTGCTGGCTCTGCTGGGTTGGCTGTGGAGTCGCTCGCAGCGCTTCGGCAGCCTGCTGCCGTCACCGGTGCTGGAACGCCGTTCGCTGCTGGAGCACGTGCGCGCCAGTGGCGAACTGCTGCTGCGCTTCGGTCACGGCATACGCCTGTACGAGGCCGTGCTCGCCCTGTTCCTGCACCGCCTGCGCCTGCGCGCACCGATTGCCGCCGCACTGGATGGTACGCCACGCGATCAGGCCATCGCCGAGCTGCTGAAATGGCCGCAGGCCCGCGTCGCCAGCGCGCTCACTCCCCCTCCGCCACACGATTCCTCCGCCCTGCGCGAGCGCATCCGCTTGCTGCTCCAGATGAGATCCCTGCTATGACCGAAGTCCCCGAGCTGCCGGCGGCCGCCAACGCCCGCCTGATCGAACGCGTCGATGCCATCCGCACCGCCGTCGGACACGCCTTCATCGGCCAGGCCGATGTGCTGGACCAGATCCTGGTGGCGCTGCTGGCCGGTGGCCACGTGCTGATCGAGGGCGTGCCCGGGCTGGGCAAGACGCTGCTGGTGCGCGCGCTGGCCCAGGCCTTGGAGCTGGACTATGGCCGCGTGCAGTTCACCCCCGACCTGATGCCCAGCGACGTCAGCGGCCACGCGGTGTACGACCCGAAGAGCGAAAGCTTCAAGATCCGCCGCGGCCCGGTGTTCACCAACCTGCTGCTGGCCGACGAGATCAACCGCGCCCCGGCCAAGACCCAGTCCGCGCTGCTGGAAGTGATGCAGGAAGGCCAGGTGACCATCGAGGGCAAGGCCTTCACCCTGGCACCGCCTTTCATGGCGCTGGCCACGCAGAACCCGCTGGAGCAGGAAGGCACCTACCCGCTGCCGGAAGCACAGCTGGACCGTTTCCTGCTGAAGGTGCTGATCGATTACCCGCAGCTGGAGGACGAGAAGCGCATGGTGACCGCGATCACCAGTGGTCGTGCCGCCAGCGATTTCGACCTGAGCCAGGTGCCGCGCGTGCTCGGTGCCGGTGAGCTGCTGGAGCTGCAGCGCGCCACCGCGGCGATCACCGTCGATGACGAAGTGATCGACTACGCGGTACGCATCGTTGCCGCCACCCGGCAGTGGCCGGGCATCGCGGTCGGTGCCGGTCCGCGCGGCAGCATCGCGCTGGTGCGTGCCTCGCGCGCGCAGGCGGTGCTGGCCGGCCGCGACTTCGTCACGCCGGACGACGTGCGCGACATTGCACGCCCGGCGCTGCGCCACCGCATCGGGCTGGCCCCGGAACTGCAGATCGAAGGCCAGGACGCCGACGACGTGCTGGGCGCGCTGCTGGCCAAGGTGGAAGCGCCGCGCCGATGAGGCCGGCCCCGCTGCTGCTGGCGCTGCTGCTGGCCTGGGCTGCCCTGGGCGGTCTGGTGCTGGGCGGGTTGCTGCCGCGCTGGAGCTGGGCGCTGGCGGCGCTGGCGATTGCCGTGCCCGCGTTGATGGATCTGTGGCGGCAGTCGCGGCGTCCGTCACCGCAGGTGCAGCGAGAACTGCCCGAAGCGCTGGCACTGGGCGTGCGCCGCGAGGCTGCACTGCGGTTGCAGGCAGACGCGTCGATGACGGTGCAGGTGTTCGACCTGGTGCCCGGCGGTTGGCCGTTGGAGTCGCTGCCACAGCGCGTGCACCTGCAGGCGGGCACCGCTGCCACCCTGCACTACCATCTGCAGCCGCTGCAGCGCGGGCATTTCCGCTTCGAGGGCGTGCACCTGCGCATGCGCTCGCCGTGGCGCCTGTGGTGGCAGCAACGCACGCTGCCGCCCGCGCTGGACGTGCGGGTCTATCCGAACTTCGTGCCGCTCACCCGCTTCGCATTGTTCAGTGCCGACCAGGCCTCGCGGCTGGTCGGTGCGCACGTGAAGCGCCGCCGGGGTGAAGGCACCGACTTCCACCAGATGCGCGAGTACCGCATCGGCGACAGCCTGCGCCAGCTCGACTGGAAGGCCACCGCGCGTGCACGCAAGCTGATCTCGCGCGAGTACCAGGACGAGAAGAACCAGCAGCTGCTGCTGATGCTCGACAGTGGCCGGCGCATGCTGGCCAGCGAAGGCGGACTCTCGCACTTCGACCACGCATTGAACGCCTCGCTGGTGGTGGCTTACCTGGCGCTGCGCCAGGGTGACGCCGCCGGCCTGTTCGCTGCCGGTGGTGAACGCCGCTGGGTGGCGCCGCAGCGTGGCATGGGCACGGTCGAGCACCTGCTGCGTGCCAGCTACGACCTGCAGCCGCGTGCGGTGGCCACCGATTACCTGGCCGCCGCCACCGAGGTGTCGCTGCGCCAGCGCCGGCGCGCACTGGTGATGCTGGTCAGCAACGTGCGCGACGAAGACATCGAGGATCTGCTGGCGGCGGTGCGCCTGCTGCAGAAACGCCACCTGGTGTGCGTGGCCAGCCTGCGTGAGCGCGAGCTGGACGGCGCACTGGAGGGCGAAGTGCAGACACTGGAAGACGCCACCCAGGCCGGTGCCGCCGCACTCTACCTGCAGCAGCGCGCGAAGGCGCACGAGGCACTGCGCAGCGAGAAGGTGATGGTGCTGGACGTGACCGCCGATGCACTGCCCGGCGCGCTGGTGGAGCGCTACCTGGCAGTGAAGCGCGAAGGATTGCTCTGATACCAACGATCGCTCTGGTAGGTGCCAACCTTGGTTGGCACGAAACCCACAGCGCCGACCAAGGTCGGCATCTACCAACGGCGATTGCCGGCCAGCGGCCGGCACTACCCCTGCAACAACCGCCGCTGCAACCGCTCCACCGCACGTTGCAGCAACACCCGGTTGCGGGCCAGCTTCATCCACTGCGGCAGGCGCGAGAACATGGATCGGTGATGGCCGCGGCTTTCGCGCAGCATCGCGCTCGCGTACTCGTGCAGTGCCTGGAGATGTTCAGCGTTATAGGCCCAGAGCAGGCCCGCGCGGGTCGGTTCGACCAGGCGCAGCGGCAATCCGAAGTGCGGATCGACAGGCTCGGCGTCACGCAACGGACGCACCGCGACCGAAACATCAGTACTGCGATCACATTGCGCACATCGAGCAGCGAAGGAGGCCGGTGCAGGCACGCCAGCGGGAACCCGGCGGCGCACATGCAGCCACTGATGCCCACAGAATCCACAAGGTTGGCGGCCCAAGATGTAGACCGCACCGACCCAGTCACCACTGTCCAGCGCTGAACTGCAGCCTGTGCAGCGGAATCGCGCCGTCCACCGGTAGGGTTTCCAGCTGGCGATCACCCAACCGGGGGTGTCGCAGCGATGGCAACGCACAGCGACGCGGTCCGCGAAGGCCTGCAGGCTGCGCCCGTCATCGAAATGCCGGCCCGGCACGGGCGTGGGACGCCCATGCCGGCCAGGCCAACGCCGCACCGTCATCAGACGTAGATCCGCGTCGGCGCCTCATCAACGATCGCGTGCGGCAGGAAGCGCGCACTGTCAAGGGTGATCGCGCTGTCGTCCTCGCGGATACCGATGCCGCAGGCGTGGTCACCCACCACCCAGCTGCCGATCAGCGGGTAGCCGCCTTCGAAACGGGTCAGCGGATGTGCGCGCTGGATGATCGCCGGGCCGTCGTAGGGACCGTCGCTGCGCTGGGTGCTGCCATCGGCCAGGTGCATCTCGATGTTCGCGCCTTCGCGCGAGAACAGCGGCTTGCGCACCCAGCCCGAGGCCAGTGCACTGCCGTCATCGAAGTGCGCTTCCAGCAGATTCGGATGGCCCACGTTGCGTTGCCACAACAGCGGCAGGATGCCCTTGTTGCTCAATACCGCCTTCCAGGCCGGTTCCAGCAGCTGCACGCCCGAGCCGGGCAGCGCGCGGCCGAACTCTTCGGCCATCAGGTCTTCCAGCGGATACAGCTTGAACAGCGTGCCGATCACCGAATCATCCAGCGCGGTGAAGCGGCCGTCTTCGGACAACCCGATATCCTCGACGGCGATGGCCTGGCCGTGCAGGCCGGCCTGCGAGGCGCAGTCGCGCAGGTAGTCAACCGTGCCACGGTCTTCTTCGGAGCTGCCCACCGCGCTGAAGTACAGCGGCGGCGGCAACTGCGTGGCCAGTTCGCCGAAACGCTCGACCAGCGCCTCGTGGATGGCGTTGAACTGATCAGCATGCTGCGGCAGGCGGCCGGCATTGCGCTGGTCCTCCAGCCATTGCCACTGGAAGAAGCTGGCTTCGAACAGCGAGGTCGGCGTGTCGTAGTTCAGTTCGTACAGCTTGGCCGGACCGGTGCCGTCGTAGGCCAGGTCCAGGCGCCCGTACAGGTGCGGCTGGCGCTGGCGCCAGCTGTCAGCGATCCAGTCGCGGTAGTGCGCGGGGATCGCCAGCTGGTCCATCAGTCGCTCGCTGGCGATGACATCGCCGACCAGGTCCATCGCCATCTGGTGCAGCTCGGCGCTGGGGTCTTCGATGTCCTGCTCGATCTGGCGCAGGGTGAACGCGTAGTACGCGCTTTCATCCCAGTACGGCTGGCCATCGATGGTGTGGAAGCGGAAACCCGCCTCTTCCGCGCGTGCCCGCCACTGGGCACGCTCGGCAATCCGGATACGCTGCATGGGTCGATCAGCCGCCGTAGCTGCCGCTGGTGCTGCGGCGCGCGCTGGTGTTGCCGAAGCCACCACGGCTGGCAGTGACCGCACGGTTCGGCTCGCTGGTGACCGGGGCCAGGCCGGCCTTGCCGGCGCCGATGCCGCTGGCGGTGTTGAGGCCGCCGCTGCCGCCCGGAGCCGGGCGCGCCCAGCCGGCGCTCTTGTCCTGGTAGGCCGGCGACGCCGCCGGCGCCTGCGGGGCCAGGCCACCGCGGTTGCTCAGCATCTGCGACATGAAGAAGCCCATCATCATCGGGCCGATGAACGAGGTACCGGCCGAGGTGTGCTGCTGCACGCACTGTTCCGGCTTGTAGTCCTTCTCGCAGGCTTCCTTGCTGGCGTACTTCGGCGCGGCATCGGCGGCCTGCTTCTGCGCTTCAGCAAAGGCATTGCGGCACGACGACGGATCGCCGGTGGCCTCGGTGCAGGCCTCCACCGAGGTGTACAGGCCTTCCTGCACCTTCACCTCCGGCTCCTTCTGGCAGGCGGTGAACAGCAGCGGCGCGGCACTCATCAGCAGCAGCGCGGTGGTGCGGGAACGTTTCATGGCCTCATGCCCTGTCGACGGATCAATGCCCCAATGATGCCAAATCCGGGCCAGCAACCGTAATCGGCAAAGTGGGAAAGATGAACGGCCTTTCATTTTCGTCGTTCCCCATCATCCCCGCATCGCGTGGATCCATCGTGTCGACCAAGGTCGACACCTACCAAGAGCAGAGCGCCGGCCCCGACAGATCGCAGGAAACTGTCGAAGGCGGGGTGGGTCCGGTTGCGGGGGCGTGAGCGCCATGGATGGCGCGACCGAGGCTACAGGGACGTACTTGCGCCGTCCCCCGCAACCGGACCCACCCCGCCATCCCACGGAGCGCCCGCCCTTGACCTTGACGTTGCTTCGGCGGGTGCCGGGCGCAGCCCGGCCGGACCACCTCCGGTGGTTGCAGCAGCAACCGAAAAAATTGGCCATGATCGGCTGACCCCCACGTCGTACGGCCCGCCCGTTCCGCCAGCCATGCCCGAATACCGCTCCCGCACCTCCACCGCCGGCCGCAACATGGCCGGCGCCCGCGCCCTGTGGCGTGCCACCGGCATGAAGGACGGCGACTTCCACAAGCCGATCATCGCCATCGCCAACTCCTTCACCCAGTTCGTGCCCGGCCACGTGCACCTGAAGGACCTCGGCCAGCTGGTCGCGCGCGAGATCGAACAGGTCGGCGGCGTCGCCAAGGAATTCAACACCATCGCCGTGGACGACGGCATCGCGATGGGCCACGACGGCATGCTGTATTCGCTGCCCAGCCGCGAGATCATCGCCGACGCCGTGGAGTACATGGTCAACGCGCATTGCGCCGACGCACTGGTGTGCATCAGCAACTGCGACAAGATCACCCCCGGCATGCTGATGGCCGCGCTGCGCCTGAACATCCCGGTGGTGTTCGTGTCCGGCGGGCCGATGGAAGCGGGCAAGACCAAACTGTCCGAGCACAAGCTGGACCTGGTCGATGCGATGGTGGTGGCCGCCGATGACAGCGCCTCCGACGAGAAGGTCGCGGCGTTCGAGCGCAGCGCCTGCCCCACCTGTGGTTCCTGCTCGGGCATGTTCACCGCCAATTCGATGAACTGCCTGACCGAAGCGCTAGGCCTGTCGCTGCCCGGCAACGGCACCACGCTGGCCACCCACGCTGACCGCGAGGCGCTGTTCCGCCGTGCCGGCCGCCTGATCGTCGAACTCTGCCATCGCTGGTATGGCGGCGAAGACCCGAGCGCGCTGCCGCGCGGCATCGCCACCCAGGCCGCGTTCGCCAATGCAATGACCCTGGATATCGCCATGGGCGGTTCCACCAACACCATCCTGCACCTGCTGGCCGCCGCGCAGGAAGCGGAGGTCGACTTCGACCTGACCCACATCGACGCGCTGTCGCGGCGCGTGCCGCAGCTGTGCAAGGTGGCGCCGAACACGCCCAAGTACCACATCGAGGACGTGCATCGCGCCGGCGGCGTGTTCGGCATCCTCGGCGAGCTGGACCGCGCCGGCCTGCTCAATACCTCGGTGCCGACCGTGCACAGCGCCAGCCTGGCCGACGCGCTGGAACGCTGGGACGTGGTGCGCAGTGACAACGACACTCTGCACACCTTCTTCAAGGCAGGCCCGGCCGGCATTCCCACCCAGGAAGCCTTCAGCCAGGCCACGCGCTGGCCGACGCTGGACATCGACCGCGCTGAAGGCTGCATCCGCTCGCTGCAGCACGCGTACTCACTGGAAGGCGGCCTCGCCGTGCTGCGCGGCAACCTGGCCGTCGATGGCTGCGTGGTGAAAACCGCAGGCGTGGACGAATCAATCCACGTGTTCGAAGGCCCTGCGCGCGTCTATGAAAGCCAGGACGCTGCCGTCGCCGGCATCCTCGCCGACGAAGTGCAGCCGGGCGAGGTGGTGGTGATCCGCTACGAAGGCCCGAAGGGCGGTCCCGGCATGCAGGAAATGCTGTACCCGACCAGCTACCTGAAGTCGAAGGGGCTGGGCAAACAGTGCGCGTTGCTGACCGACGGCCGCTTCTCCGGTGGCACCTCGGGCCTGTCGATCGGCCACGTCTCGCCGGAGGCCGCCAGCGGCGGTGTCATCGGCCTGGTGGAAGATGGCGACCGCATCCGCATCGACATCCCTGCCCGCCGCATCGATCTGCTGCTGGACGAGGCCGTGCTGGCCCAGCGCCGCAGCGACGCCGATGCGCGTGGTTGGAAGCCGCGCGCGCCGCGCCCACGCAAGGTCACCAGTGCATTGAAAGCCTACGCCCTGCTCGCCACCAGCGCCGACAAGGGGGCCGTTCGCAACACCGCCCTGCTCGGCGATTGATCAAAAAGGGGACGGAGGGGATTAAGTCGTTTGTGGCACAAACGACTTAATCCCCTCCGTCCCCTTTTCCTTCACCATGTGTGGCTCCGCACAAGGACTTGACGATGTATTTCCGCCACCTGATGGCCCTGGCGCTCGCCGTGAGTTCCGCGCCCGCGCTGGCCGACGACTGCCGGTTCGACGATCGCGCCGGACTGCTGGCGATGTCGCCGGAGGCGTTCAACCATGGCCCAGGCGAGGGCTGGGATGCGCTGGCCGAGCGTGCAGGCTGCCAGCTGGAAATCGCCGGGTTGTTCGCTGCCTATCGCCAGCAGGCGAAAGCGGCTGGGCATAGCGGGCTGGCCTGGCATGAGGCAACGATGCGCGCCGATGCAGGACAGCGCGATCCTGCCATTGCCCTGATGCGCTTGACCTACAAGCCCCACGGTGCCGATCCGGAGGGATGGAATCACTATGTCGATGCCACCATCGCCTTCCTCGATGATGATCTGCCGGCACTGAAACGGGCACGTGCGCGGCTCGCGAAACTCCCGATGCCCGCAGGCAGCGCGCGTGAGCAGGGCGATGATCGGCGATCCGCATGGCCACCGCGACTGCAGATCGTGGATTCACTGATCCGCTGCATGTACCAACCCTACGCGCTTGCCTCCCAATCCTGCCCGGAAGCCTAGTATCCGCCAGGCATGGCCCGGCGCTACCCGTGCGCCTCAGCCGATCACGCGCTTGAACGGCGGCAGCGCGTCGATGATGCGCTTGCCGTAGCGGCGGGTCAGCAGCCGCGAATCGAGGATGACCACGCGGCCGGTGTCGGTGGAGGTGCGGATCAGGCGGCCGGCGAACTGGGTCAGCGTGCGCAGCGCGTGCGGAATGGCGATCAGGTTGAACGCATTGAGCCCGCGTCCCTCGAACCATTCGCTGAGCGTGGCGGTCTGCGGATCGGTCGGCACCGCGAACGGCACCTGGGTGATCACCACCGTGGTGCAGGCCTCACCCGGCAGGTCGAGGCCTTCGCCGAACGAGTTCAGGCCGAACAGCACCGAGCCCTCGCCCGCCGCAACACGGCGCAGGTGTTCGTCGATCAGCCGGGTCTTGGACATCTCGCCCTGCACCAGCACCTGCTTGCGGCGCGCGGCCGACATCAGGCCGGCCACCTTCTCCATCTTCCAGCGCGAGGTGAACAGCACCATCGAGCCCTTGGCCCAATCCAGCTCGGTGTCGAGGTAGCGTGCCACTTCGCGCGGATGGCCTTCGCGGTCGTCCGGGGTGACCGGGAACCTGGGCACGATCAGTTCGGCCTGGTTGGGCAGGTCGAACGGCGACGACAGCGAGACCATCTCGGCCTCTTCGGGGATGCCGTTGTCGATCGCCAGCGACTGGAAATCGCCGCCGCCGGTCAGCGTCGCCGAGGTCATCACCACTGAATCCACTTCATCCCACAGCAGCTTGCGCAGCACGTGCGCGGCCGACACCGGCGAGCCGTGCAGCACCAGGTCGCCGTCGCGGGTGGCGGTGACCCAGCGCGCCATCGGCGGCGCGCCGTCCTTGTCCTCGCGGCGCCAGGCCTGCCACAGGTTGTACTGCTGCTCGATCATTTCCAGCGCCATGCCCAGGTTGCGCTGCAGGCGCTCGCGCGCGGCATCGTCCGGCTTGCCCTTGGCGACCTGCGCGGTGGCGGCATGCGCCCAGTTGTAGAGGCTGCGGGTATCGTCAGCCAGCGCCTCGATCGGCTCGCGCCAGGCCTCGGGCAGTCGCCCATTGGCCGCGCGCCACATCGGCTCTTCGTCCGCCGGCGCCGGCATCCACACGCGCTCGATATGATCGCGGAACGCGCGCAACTGCTTGGCCACGTTGCTGGCCACTTCGATCGCTTCGTTCGGCAGCAGGTTGCCGAGGCGGTCCTTGTCGACCGCTCGGTAGGCACCGGCGATCAGGATCTGCAGGCGGCCGGTGCGCTTGGCCATTTCATCCAGCGCCAGGCTGGCCGCGCCCTGGTCGATCGCCACGTTGCCGATGTGATGGCCTTCGTCCAGCACCAGCAGCATGTCCGACGGCGGCGCGATCAACGGCTGGCCGTTGTCGCTGTCGCCGATCGACAGCGCCGACAGCAGCAGCGCGTGGTTGGTAACGACGATCTGCGCATCACGCACGGTGTTGCGCGAACGCAGCACCGCACACTGCGCCGAATAGGCACAGCGGCGCCCGGCGCAGCCCGAGGCCGGCGTGGTGATGCGGCTGCGCAGGCCGGGGCTGATGGTCTCCGGTGCGTTGTCGATGTCGCCGTCCCAGCTGCCGTCGGTGAAGGCATCGGTCAGGCGCTTGGCGATGTCCATCTCGATCGGCGCCAGCGGCCGGTCGAACAAGGGCGCGTCGTCCTCGAACATGCCGCCCTGCGCGCCCTCACCCTGTGCCTCGGCAGCATTGCGCGTGCACAGATAGCGGGTGCGGCCCTTGGCCAGCGCCACGGTCGCTTCCAGGCCGGTGGCCTTGAGGAAATTCGGAATGTCGCGCTCGACCAGCTGCGACTGCAGCGCCACGGTGCCGGTGCTGATCACCAGCTTTTTCTTGCTGGCCAGCGCGATCGGTACACCTGCGGTGAGGTAGCCCAGGCTCTTGCCGACGCCGGTGGGCGCCTCGACCACGCCGACGCCGCCACTTTTCGACAGCGCACGCGACACCACACCGATCATCTGGCTCTGCGAGCGGCGGGTGGAGAAGCCGGGAGTATTGGCCTGCAGCGTGGTGTACGCCTTGCGGATCGCGTCCTTCAAGGCGTCATCAAGCGTGCGCGGAGCGGCGACGGTTTCGGTCACGCCGGGAAGTACCGTGGCTGGATCAGGCCGGTCATTGTCGCATGGCCAGCCACGTTCACCGCCGCTGGCACCCTGAACGGGCCAGCGACGACGTCTGGCGGCGGTCACGGTCCGGTAGCCGGACCGCCCAAGGGCCAGATACGCCGGGCATGGCCCGGCGCTACCGGTCAGGCCACCGGGATCGTACGGCTACGCAGCAGGCGCACCAGTGCCCACACCAGCAGCACCACGCCGATGGCCTCGACCATCGCCAGCGCGAAATGCAGCACGCCGAGGATGGCGCCCATGCCCGAGATGGCGCTGAAGTTGCCACTGCTGACCAGCCACATCGGCAGGATGCCCGCCGCCAGGCCGCCCAGGCTGGACAGCAGCAACAGCACCAGGCCGACCAGGGCGCCGGTGCGGGTGGCATCGCGCGGTGCGCCGACCACCCAGACCAGGCCGATGCACAGCGCGATCAGTACCGGCAGGCGCACGCCGACCATGCTCAGCACGGTCACCATCAACGTTGTGCTGTCCATCGATCAGTCCTCGCCGGCCAGCACCGCCGAGCCCTGCCGCAGCGACTGGTAGATCTCGTCGGTCTGCGGGCGCACGCCATGCCACTGCAGGAAGCTCTCGGCCGCCTGTTCGACCAGCATGCCCAGGCCATCCACGGTATTGCGGCAGTTCGCCGCACGCGCCCAGGCCAGGAAGGCGATGGCGGCCTCGCCGTAGTTCAGGTCGACGGCGGTGGTCATCGAATTGACCAGCGACAGCGGCAGCTTGAACTCGACGTCGCGGTCGCGGCCGGCCGAGGTGGCATTGACGATCAGTTCGAAGTCGCCCAGGTCACGCAGGTCTTCCCAGTAGCGGCTGATCGCGCGGCCCGGTTCGCCCATCGCGTCGATCAGTTCATCGGCGCGTTCCGGCGTGCGGTTGACCACCATCAGCTCGGTGATGCCGGCATCGAGGAAGGCCGGGGCGACGCTGCGCGCGGAGCCACCGGCACCGATCAGCAGCATGCGGCGGCCACGCAGGTCCAGGCCATGACGGTCGGTGAGGTCACGCACCAGGCCGATGCCATCGGTGGTGTCGCCATGCCAGCGGTCGCCCTTGCGCAGCAGCGTGTTGACCGAGCCGGCGCGGCGCGCACGTGCGGTCAGGGTGGTGCACACCGAGAATGCGGCTTCCTTGTGCGGCGAGGTGACGTTGGCGCCGACACCGCCGTCGGCGGCGAAGGCTTCCAGGCCGGCCAGGAACGCATCCGGGGCCAGGTCGATCGCGCGGTAATCCACCGCGATGCCTTCCTGGCGACCGAACGTCGCGTGGATCTGCGGCGACTTCGAGTGGGCAACGGGGTGTCCGAAGACGGCGTAACGGTCGGTCATGGAATCCTCAAGCTGGCTAGACTGATGCTCTTTCGTGCACGGACCCGGATGATGCGCATCACCCCGCCCCTGCTGGTGCTTGCCGCCAGTCTACTCTCTGCCCCCGTGGCGATGGCGTTGAACGAGTACGGCATCGAAGGCATGGGCGTGGTCTCCACCCGTGCCGACGAGGGCCGCGCCACGATCAGCGCCGATGGCCAGCGCATCGTCTTCGCCCGCCGCAGCGAAGCTGGCTGGGGCCTGTGGGAGGCGCGCGTGGTCGACGGCCGCTGGCAGCAGGCGCAGGCCTTGCCGGTAGGTGTGGCCGGTGAGGCCCGTGATCCCTACTTCAGCCGCGACGGCCGCTGGCTGCTGTTCGCGGCCGGCCGCGAGGGCAAGCTGGCGCTGTATCGGGCCGCGCTGGCCGCCGATGGCCAGCTGGACAGCGCGCAGGCCCTGGCCGGTGATGGCGGGCGCCGGGAAGAGCGCGGGCCGGCCCTGAGCGCGGATGGCCAGCGGCTGTTGTTTGCTCGGCAGCAGGGCGGTAGCACCGGCTGGGACCTGTTCGTCGCGACGTTGGATGCGCAGGGCCTGCGTGGCCCGGCCATCGCACTGACCACATTGAACAGTGCAGACGACGAGACCGACGGCGACTGGCTGGGCCAGGATGGCGCCGTGGTGTTCAGTCGTGGCAGCGGCGCGACCGCGCAAGTGTGGAGCAGCGGCTGTGCGTGGACCGGCGCGGCGCTGCAGCCATTGGGGCTGTCATTCAACCAGGCCGGCGGCTGGACCGGCGCGCCGGTGATCGACAACGCCAAGCCGGGCGAGATGATGGTCGCCAGCAGCGCGGCGAAGGCACCACGTGCCGGTGGCGTGGATGTGTACCGGCTGGCGGTGCCGAAAGTGGCGGCGGTTGCGGGGTGCGTGCCTGCCGCTCGGTAGATGCCAACCTTGGTTGGCATGCAGGAAAGTGCCAACCAAGGTTGGCACCCACCCGTCAGCGCGACAACACCTTGGCGCGCAACTGTTCGTATTCCAGTTCGCTCAGCTGGCCGTTGTCCTTGCGCTGGTTCAAGGCGGCCAGCTCGGCCTGAACGCTGTCCGGCAGGGCCTGCTCACGGGCCACGTGGCGGGCGGCGGAGAGCTGCTCCGGCGGGCGCTTGCCAGCCCGCCAGGCGGCGATGAAGACACCGACGATGATGGCGCCGAACACCAGCGTACCGATGCCCCAGATCAACCATTGCATCCATCCCAGTTCGGGTCCCATCGCGTATTCCTCCGTCTATCGTGGCGCTATTGTCAGCGCTCGCGCAGCCATCGCGCCACCTGCGGCGCGAAATAGGTCAGCACGCCATCGGCACCGGCCCGCTTGAAGCCCAGCAGCGACTCCAGCACGCAGGCGCGCTCGTCCAGCCAGCCGTTGGCGAAGGCGGCCTTCATCATCGCGTACTCGCCACTCACCTGATAGGCGAAGGTCGGCACGCCGAAGGTTTCCTTCACCCGGCGCACCAGGTCCAGGTACGGCATGCCCGGCTTGACCATCACCATGTCGGCGCCCTCTTCCAGATCCAGCGCGATCTCGCGCAGGGCCTCGTCGCCGTTGGCCGGGTCCATCTGGTAGGTCTTCTTGTCGGCCTTGCCGAGGCTGGCCGCGCTGCCCACCGCATCACGGAACGGACCGTAGAACGCCGAGGCGTACTTGGCCGAGTACGCCATGATGCGCACGTTGATGTGGTTGCCGACATCCAGCGCACGGCGGATCGCGCCGATGCGGCCGTCCATCATGTCCGACGGCGAGACGATGTCCACACCGGCCTCGGCGTGCGACACCGACTGCTTGACCAGCGCTTCGACCGTGATGTCGTTCAGCACATAGCCCTTGTCATCGATGATGCCGTCCTGGCCGTGGGTGGTGTACGGGTCCAGCGCCACGTCGGTCATCACTCCCAGCTCCGGGAAGCGCGACTTCAGCGCGCGGATCGCACGCTGCGCCAGACCGTCCTCGGCCCACGCC
The DNA here is from genome assembly GCF_056861055.1 of Stenotrophomonas sp. 115C5. NCBI lineage: Bacteria > Pseudomonadati > Pseudomonadota > Gammaproteobacteria > Lysobacterales > Lysobacteraceae > Stenotrophomonas > Stenotrophomonas sp. 115C5. Next base: position 166,564 of record NZ_JBSPUQ010000002.1, on the reverse strand, counting down.
GCCGACGCATCCAGCGACTTCAGCGACGGGTCGATCACCGGGAACAGGTCGATCACCGGAATGCCCAGCTCCAGCGCTTCTTCGGCCACCTTCAGCAGCTCTTCGATCGACAGCCGCTCCACGCCCGGCATCGACGGCACCGCGGTGCGGCCGGCCAGCTCGTGCACGAACACCGGGTAGATCAGGTCGTCGGTGGTCAGCGTGTTCTCGCGCATCAGGCGGCGCGAGAACTCGTCATGGCGCATGCGGCGCGGGCGGTAAAGCGGGTGGGACATGGCAGGCTCCGAGGAGTGGCTATTGCAACAGGTAACCCTGCGGCAGCAGGGGTTCGGGCAATGGGCGTTCGCCGAGCGCGTCGAGCTGGTCGATCTCGATCGTGCGCACCAGCGCGTCCAGCGGCAGGTCGTTCGGCTCCAGACCGAACGGGTCTTCCATTTCTTCGCCCAGCTGGTCCAGGCCGAAGAAGGCATAGGCCAGCACCGCCGACAGCACCGGTGTGCCCCAGCCCAGCGAACTGGCCAGGCCGAACGGCAGCAGCACGCAGAACATCCACGCGCAGCGGTGCAGCAGCAGGGTGTAGGCGAACGGCAGCGGGGTGGTGAGGATGCGCTCGCAGCCGGCCTGGATCGACGACATCGCGTGCAGGCGCTCTTCCAGCTGGGTGTAGAGGATGGGATCGAGGTCACCGGCGCGCAGGGCCTGGGCCAGCTCGGCCGCGATCATCGACAGCAGCGCGTCGGGCACGTTCTCACGCTGCCCGAGTTGTTCGCGCTGGCGCTTGTCCAGCCACGGCAGGGCCATCAGCGCCACGATGCGCCCGCGCAGGCGACCGGCCAATGCATGGGCGAAGGCGGTGGTGAGGTAGGCGATGCGGCGGCGACGGCCGGTGTCATCGGCCAGCAGCAGGTTCACCTGGCGGGCCAGCGAACGCGATTCGTAGACCAGCTGGCCCCACAGCTTGCGACCTTCCCACCAGCGCTCGTAGCAGGCGCTGTTGCGGAAACTGAGGAAGATCGACAGCACCAGGCCAAGCAGGGTGAACGGCGTGACCGACACGCGTTCGATGCCGGTCGGGGGTGCCAGTTCCACCACCGCAGCCACGGCGATGGACAGGATCAGGATGGCCAGCACCTTGGGCGCGATCGCTTTGACGATCGAACCGCGCAGGATGTACAGCAGTTGCCAGCCGTGGGGACGGGGTCGGATGATCATGGGGCAGCCGCGCCGGGCGCGGATTCACAGGCACGCGGGGGGCTCGCGCAGCCATTCATTGTACGCCCCTGCCCGGCCATCGGCCGTGCGCCTGCGACGCCCTGTCGCACCCGGGCGCAGGCTCAGATCACGCCGCCACCCAGGCCGAGGCGGAGGATGCCGACCACCACCACGATGCCGTTCAGGACCAGGCCGGCCCAGGCCCGGCCACGCTTGCTCGGGTGGGTGAACAGGATGCCCAGCGCGGCGATGACCGCGCCCACCGCAGCGAACGGGATCAGGAACCAGTTGCCCCAGCCGAGCAGTGGAATCAGCGCCAGGATCATCCACAACAGCGCCAGTACGCCCCACAACAGACTGATCACACCCATGCCGCTCTCCCGCAGTTGGTTCCTGCCCCAACCATAGACGTTCCCGCCGCCGCCGCCTACTGCCATTGGCGGAGCTGTCACCCGCACCGTGCTAGCGTGCTGCGGTGCGTGCCCTGGCCCGGGTGTTGGCGCCGATTCAGAGTGGCCCGCCGATGATCGCAACCAGTCCTACAGGGGTCGTGCCATGAACATCCGTTGGGCCGCGTTGGCGGCCATCCTGCTGGTCGCCGCTGGCTGTGCCAGCACCTCCAAGGTGATGCTGGGCCGCGCCCGCGCACCGATCGATCCGGCGCTGGTGCAGATCTACTCGACGCCACCGGCCGGTTCCCAGGAAATTGCCCAGCTGGAATCGGCGTCCGCCGTCGGCTTCGGCACCCAGGGCCAGACCGATGCCGCTGTGGCACGCCTGAAGCGTGAGGCCGCCGCGCTCGGCGCCAACGGCGTGGTGCTGATGGGCGTGGGCAGCAGCGGCTCGCCGGTGGGCATGTCGGTGGGCGCCGGCACGTTCGGTTCGCACGTCGGTGGCGGCGTCGGCATCGGTATTCCGACGACGCAGAAGCGCGCCGCCGGCGTCGCGATCTGGGTGCCGAATCCGGCACCGCCGGCGCGATTGCCGACACAGGTGATCACCCCGCAGCGGTGACGCGGCAGCGTCACCGCGGGTAGTGCCGGCCAGCGGCCGGCATTACCCGTAATGCTCAGCGCTTGTACTTCGGCACGAACACCTTGTTCACCGCATCGGCCAGCTGGTCCGGCGGCAGCAGGCCCTGGTCGAGCAGGAAGTTGTTGAACGCCAGGCGGTCAAACTTCGCGCCCAGTGCCAGCTCCGTCTGCATGCGCAGCTCCAGGATGCGGGTGTAGCCGTAGAAGTAGCTGCCGGCCTGGCCCGGCATCCGCACCATGTAGCGGTCCAGTTCCTGGGTGGCCATCGCCTTGGACAGGCCAACCTGCTCGATCAGTACACGCTCGCCGTTGGCGCGGTCGGTCAGGCCGAGGTTGAGCATCGGGTCCAGCATCGCGCGCGCGGCACGCAGCAGGCGGAACTGCAGGGCGATCATCTGACCGTCCAGCGGCTCGTACGGCACCATCTCGGCCTCGGCATACAGCGCCCAGCCTTCCACGTTCACCGAATTGAACGCGAACATCGTGCGTGCCAGCGACACGCCACGTTCGACCATGGCGGTGAACTGCAGCTCGTGGCCGGGGCGGCCTTCATGCGCGCTCAGCGTCCATGCCGCCGCACCGAAGTTGAAGTCGTCGTATTGTGCGCCCGGTCCTGCGGCTGGGTTGCCCAGCGGCAGCACGAAGGTGCCCTGCTGCCCGGTGTTGTTGACCAGTGGCGCCGGCAGGAAATGCGGGGCCGGGCTGGCCGCGCTCTCGGCGGCCGAACCCAGGCGCATCTGCATGGCACGCTTGGGTACGTCGACGATGGCGTGTTCACGGATCAGCGGGTCGATCGCATCGATCACCTTGCGGTAGTGGCCTTCCAGATGGTCGTCGGCGATCTTGTCGGCCTTCAGTGCGCGGATCACCGCTACCGGATCGCTCGGGTCGGCCACCTTCAGGCCCTTGTCCTTCGCCACCAGCGGCGCCAGCTGCTGCATCGCCGAGCGGGTTTCCATGAACTCCAGCTGCGCGCGCTGCATCAGCAGCTTCGGATCGATATCGATGCCGACCTGCTTGAGCTGGTAGGCATACAGCGGCGCCGGCAGGCGTGCGTCGGCACGCGCCTTCGGCAGCACCTCCTTGCGGGTCCAGGCGGCGTAGTCCTTCATCTGCCCGGCCAGGGTCTTCATCGCTTCATCGGCACCGGCAATCTGGTACTTCTTCAGCAGCGACTCGATGCCGGTGATGTAGGTTTCGACATTATCCAGCGACTGCTGCACTTCGATCTTCGTCGGCTGCAGCAGGCTGCTGTCCTTCAGCCGTTCCTCGTAGCGCTGGCGGGCCAACGTGGTGAAGGCGGTGCCGCCCGGCTGCAGGCCGGCATAGGCCTTGAGGCGGTCGAGCGCCTTGGCCCGGCGCTCGGCCGGCACCTGGTCGGACAGCAGCAGGTTGAGGCCGCTGAACACGGTCTGCGGCGCATCACTCCACGGCAGCAGGTATTTCTCGTTGAGCTCGCTGCCTTCGATGTTCTGGCTGGCGGCGTGGATCATGATCTCCAGGTCCTGGCGGACGTTGGGATCCTTCTCGGTGACCAGCTTTGCCTTGAGTTCATCGCGGGCTTTGGCCATCGCGGCGCGATAGCGCTTGCCGTTGTCCGGGCCAAGGTCTGCGACCTTGTCGTCGTAGCCGGGAACGCCGAAGAAGCCGGTTTCCTCCGGCTGGAACGGGCCTTGTGCATCGAGCAGGATCTGCGCCAGCGCATTGCTGCGGGCAACCCAGGCCGGGCTGGCCGGAGTAGTGGCCTTGGCAGCCGGCGCAGCCAGGGCCGGCGGTGCGGACAGCAGAGGTGCGGCAGTCAGGGCCAGGGCAACGGCCAACGCGATTGGCTTCATGGTGCATTCCAGGACAGGGTTGCCCGCACCCTACGCGCTCTCGGCGATGCCGACAATCGGCTGGAGGTCACGGGCGGACCGGCATGAATGCGCCCGCCCGCTCGGGTATCCGGTCATGGCTCGGGGTAGAAATTGGCAATCACCCCTCGGGTCTCATTCAACACTCTGACGTTGTGATGGGTCTCTTTCGTCCCTGCGGGCAAACCGTTATGACTGAGGTCAGGTGACGACCAGAGATTTATCCGTCCACATGGTGCTCCGGAGCATTCATAGGACATCAGTGTCCTCCATCGTCCAGGCGCATTTTCCGGCGCCTTATAGCCATGGCCATAAGAAAATCTCGGGGGACGTACGGTGGCGTTCGCGGGCTCATGATCTGCACCGAACAGGTGCCCGATCTCGTGGGCAAGGCTGCTGGTCGTGGCACCGAGACAATTCCGTTCCACTACCGCGAATGCGGTTTCCTTCGTCGCAAGCACGCGCTGCGATTGCCCACAGACCGACCGTGACGGACCGGTATCAATGATCATCAGCACGATGTCTGCCTTCTCAATATCACGAACCTGATGCATGACGCCGAGTGCGCCTCTTCTTCCGGCAACCAGATCGTCAAGCGTCTGAGTAACACCGGTTTCCTGATAGCCGGAAAGGACGTTGGCGGCGCGCTCGAGTTCAACCTTGATTCCGCTATGAGAGAAACTCTCGTTGGCTAAACAGACGGCCTCCCGCATTTCTGCGAAGACCACCTCGCGGTCATCGCCGAGGGCCGTAGTTCCGTAGCCAAACAGAACACGTACTGTCGATTTCGCCTCTTGCTCAACGTCGTCAGAACTGACCGCATCGAGTGCATCCGGGCTGACATCGCGAACCGGTGCCTCGCGTGGAAGCCGGCGAAAATCCTTTCGAATCAGCACACCGTCTTGCAGTTCGTATCGAAAGCTCCCAATGTCAAAGATGGCCCTTAGTTGTCCGTCAGCAGCCTCGGTGATCCGAACCGCTCTCTCCGCATCCACGCACGAAGACGGTGCCTTAGATGTAGAAGTAGATGTAGATGTAGATGCCATCGTTCCGGTCCAACGAAGCCGGGCAGAGGGCATCGCGGCCACTGCTCCTGCATCCGTGCCCGCCGGGACATAGACCGGGTCTGGAGCCGCATTCAATCGCGGGCCTGCAGTGCGCTTCAATCGCACGATTGCATCGAAGAGATCCACTTCGATCACATTGTCGGACAATGCCTCTGGGTGAACGTCGACACGGCGAATCCAGTCGACAATGCTATCCTCGTGCTGCTTACGAATCTGCATACCGGGATCCCATCCGCCGACAGGAATCTCAATGAACTTGGATGCCGCCTGCGCAGGCCAGGATGCGCTACTGAATAGCACGGCGGCCAGAGAGAATAGAGCTGTTTTCATGATCTACTCGTAGTATCGGTGCCACATGGCATGACGAACGCTACGGCCTTGCTACTGACCACTTGGAGACTTTCGTCACATAGGCTGTGGGAGACAGCGATGTCGAGTAGCATGCGACAAAATCTCCCTATGCAAGCTCAGGATTGGTCAGATCTGAAGCGCTGAAATTCGGCCTCGCCATGCCAGCGATACTCAAATAACTGGCGCTTGCGACACCTGATAGTCTGGCCGCCGGTCCCTCACATCATTGCGCTCATTGAACACAGCGCGGCGCGTATCGCGCTTCACCAGCTGATCATCGTTGAGGGTATAGCGCCAGACGCCGTGCCTGAACCCCGCGCGTGCGCCCGAGGCACTCAATCTGATGCTTATGCGCTGCGGCTGGCTGAGCTTGGGTTTGCATCCGGGGACGTGCTTTTCGCCGTTCCCGTCCATTGCACGCTGGACATCGTGACAACTTCGCGATGGACGCCCTGCGCACCATCAGGGCGGTACATGACCTCTTCCGCGGTTTCGAACAAAGGGACGGAAGGATCGCGGACAAGGTGGAGAACAACGTCATACAGGTTGACGGTAATCTCGTCTGCGGCCGACGCAAGCTCATTCACTCGAACCAGACGCACCCATTCCACGGTGTCGCCACTCGCACGCAGGCGCTGCTCTGCCTGTACCACCGATGTATCGGCAAGCGCCTCCACGAATGGCTCAGCGGCCATGGTCTGCGAGAGCCATACCGGCGTGTAGAGCTGCAACGCCGCCAGCATCCTGATCGCTTCTATTCGAATTGCATGGACCTCCGGGACAGGACCGACGTCGGCTGCCTGGGGCAGCACGATACGTTTCGATCAATCTCTAGAGGAATGCGGGCAAGGTCGCAATGGTCAACCGCGACAGCCCCAGCCAAGCATGTGTGGCAGGGCATTCTCACGGCTCAGCACCCCGATGTAGGAGGTCCCGCTTACGACACGGCGACCAAGCCAAAGCCCCGCGCTGCGCGCGACAGTCGACTGACGGTCGGCGCTACTCCCGCCGCTTCAAGCGGAGGTCACAACGCCGCGGTCAGCGGGCATTCGCCGCGATCACGGCAGGCCTGCAACTCGCACTCTCCCGCAGCCTCGTCGTCATCCAGCGCGGTCAGATCGAAGGTCTGCTTGTCTTCGGCCAGTACATACATCACCGGGTAATCCCAGACTTCATCGCGACGGCTGCCCTGCACGAACAACCGGCCGTGCGCATGCGGTCCTTCCAGGGCCACGGTCAGGCCGACATCGCGCTGGCCGTTGATCGCGGTCTGCATGCTGCCCAGCGGCATCGATTCGATATGCAGCGGCTCGCCGAAGGCTTCCACCAGTTCGATGCTGCAGCCCGCGCGACGCAGCGCTTCGCGCATCGGCGGGCTCTCGCGTGCCGCCTCGCTCCAGCGCAGCACGCTCCAGGTCACCACGCCACCTGCGCCGCCCAGCACCAGCACCACCGTCAGCGGCATCGCCCAGCGCCAATGACGGCACCACCAACCGGCGGACGTCTGTCGATGGGCGGGAATCGGTGGTGGCAGGGTCATCGGCGGGCTCCTTCCCGGCTGCGGATCAGGGCTTCAGGCAACGTCCCAGGAAGGCTTCGGCCACGCGGTAGCGATGCAGGGCATCGGCGCCGGACAGGCCATGCTTGGCACCCGGGTAGGTCATCAGCTCGAACGGCTGTGCACGCTTCTGCAACGCGCTCATCAGGCTGGTCGAATTGGTGAACAGCACGTTGTCGTCGGCCATGCCGTGGATCAGCAGCAGCGGCGAGCGCAGGCCGTCGATATGGGTCAGCACGCGCGCTTCGCGGTAACCCGCTTCATTGCGCGCCGGCAGATCCATGTAGCGTTCGGTGTAATGGCTGTCATACAGGCCCCAGTCGGTCACCGGCGCACCGGCCACGCCACAGGCGTACTGGTTCGAGGCCTTGGCCAGCAGCATCAGGGTCATGTAGCCACCGTTGGACCAGCCCTGCACGCCGATGCGCGCCGGGTCCACCCACGGTTGCTGCTTCAGCCAGGTCACGCCGCGCAGCTGGTCGGTCACTTCCACCGTGCCCTGCTTGCCATACAGCGCACCACCGAAGTCGCGGCCACGTCGCGGGGTGCCACGATTGTCCAGCGAGAACACCACGTAGCCCTGCTGGGCCAGATACTGGTTGAACAGGTGGTCGCCACGGCCGGGCCAGCTGTCGGTGACGGTCTGGCTGGCCGGGCCGCCGTAGACGTACACCGCCACCGGGTAGCGCTTGGACGGATCGAAGCCGGCCGGCTTGATCAGGCTGTAGTTCAGCGGGGTCTTGCCATCGGCAGCCGTCAACGTGCCGAACTCGACCGGGCGCTGCGCATCGCGGTAGCGCGCATACGGATGCTTGGGATCGGCCAGGTCGTTCTCCACCAGCGTAGCGATCTTCTCGCCGTTGGCGCGGAACAGTTCAATCTGCGGCGGCGTAGTGCTGTTGGACCAGCTGTCAACGTAGACGCTGGCATTGCGGGCGAACGTGGCGCTGTGCATGCCCGGTGCCTTCGACAGGCGCTGCGGCTCGCCGCCCTGCAGCGACACCGCGTAGATCTGGCTTTCGCGCGAGGTCTCGATGCCGGCACGGAAGTAGGCCTTGCCGGCCTTTTCATCGACCGCCAGCAGTTCGTCCACCGGCCAGTTGCCGTGGGTCAGCGCGGTGGCCTTGCCCTTGCCGTCGATGCGGTACAGGTGCTGGAAGCCGGTGCGCTCGGACGACCACAGCACGCTGCCGTCTTCCAGGAAGCGCAGGCTGTTGTGCAGCGGCACCCAGGTCGGGCTGGTCTCGTGGGCGAGCACGCGCTGACGGTTGGAATCGAGCGCCACTTCCACCAGGTCCAGCTGCCTCTGGTCACGCGACTGGCGCTGGAAGCTCAAGTGCCGCGCATCGCGCCAATCGACGCGGGCCAGATAGATGTCCTGTTCCTTGCCGAGGTCGACCCAACGCGGCTGCGCGTCGGCGGCCGGTGCGATCACGCCCAGCTGCACGCGCACGTTGGCGTCGCCGGCGGCCGGGTAACGCTGTTCGATCACATCGGTGCGGTCGGCGTAGACCTCGTAGCGCTTCTGCACCGGCACCGGTGCCTCGTCGATGCGGGCGAAGGCGATGGCCGAATCATCCGGTGCCCACCAGTAGCCCGTGTGGCGGTCCATTTCTTCATCGGCGACGAACTCGGCCACGCCGTTGCCGATGGTGGTGCTGCCATCACGGGTCAGCTGCAGCTGCTTGCCACTGGCCAGGTCGATCACCCACAGGTTTCGGCCGCGGATGAAGCTGACAAAGCCGCCCTTGGGCGACAGCTTGGCGTCGGTGGCGAAACCTTCACCGTGAGTCAGCTGGCGTACCGCGGCCTGGCCCTGCTGCTTGAGGTCGTACAGATACAGTTCGCCGCCCAACGGGAACAGCAGGCGCTGCGCGTCCGGCGACCACTGGTAATCGACGATGCCGGTCATCGCGGCGATGCGCTGGCGCTCGCGGCGTGCCTTTTCCTCATCGCTGAGGGTCTCGGTGCCGGGCAGCACCACCTTGGAATCGACCAGCAGGCGGGTCTGGCCGCTGCCGATGTCATAGGTCCACAGGTCCAGCTGGTTGCGGTCGCTGTCCTTGCCACGCAGGAAACTGACCTGCGAACCATCGGGCGCCACCTTCGGCTTCATCAGGGTCGGGCCGGACAACGGCAGCGGGCCGGTGATGGCTTCCAGGGTCAGCTTTTCAGCGTGGGCGGCGGTTGTGGTGGCGAGCATGAGGGCGAGCGAAGCGAACAGGTGGCGCATGGAGGATCCCGGCAAACGGCAGGTCCACCCCGGCTCGGAGCACGGGGCGGTCGTTCCCCATCCTAACCAAGCCCGTGCAGGAAGGCAGCATGACCTTTTGCCCATAAGGCGTGCTGACGAGTGCCGACCAACGGTCGGCACCCACCGTACCGGGTCAGCGCTGGCCGAACAGGTGCTTGCGCTCTTCGTCGCTGAGCGGCTTGCCGGCGTTGGGGTTCACCTGCTGGCGCAGGGCATAGGCGCGCTGGGTGGCCGGGCGTGCGGCGATGGCGTCGTGCCAGCGCTTGAGGTTCGGGAACGCGGCGAAATCCACCGGCAGCTTGTCGTAGGCGCCGATCCACGGATAACTGGCCATGTCGGCGATGGTGTACGCGTCGCCGGCCAGGAACGCGTGCTGGGCCAGGCGCTTGTCCATCACCCCGTGCAGGCGGCGCACTTCGTTGTCGTAGCGCTCGATGGCATACGGGATCTTTTCCGGCGCGTACACGTTGAAGTGGCCCATCTGGCCGCTCATCGGGCCCAGGCCGGCCATCTGCCAGAACAGCCATTCCAGGGTGGTCACACGGCCGCGCGGGTCGCTGGGCAGGAACTGGCCGGTCTTTTCGGCCAGGTACAGCAGGATCGCGCCGGACTCGAACACGCTCTGCGGGGCGCCGCCATCGGCCGGGGCCTGGTCGACGATGGCCGGCATCTTGTTGTTGGGCGAGATGGCGAGGAATTCCGGCTTGAACTGGTCGCCCGAGCCGATGTTGACCGGGTGGATGCGGTACTCCAGGCCGGCTTCTTCCAGCAGCAGGGTCACTTTGTGGCCGTTCGGGGTGGGCCAGTAATACAGGTCGATCATGGCGGCGGCTCGGGGTGCGGAAAGGAACCTGAAGTCTAGTGCGTGAGTTGGGTTGGCACCGTCACGGCAGGCCGGTAACCTCGCCTCTCCCCCGCAACGCAGCATCCTCCGCATGAGTGCAAACCGCCCGCCGCTCTCCCCGCTGTCCACGCTGATCTTCGCCTCGCGCTGGCTGCAGCTGCCGCTGTACCTAGGCCTGATCGTGGCGCAGTGCGTCTATGTGTTCCTGTTCGGCAAGGAACTGTGGCACCTGATCTCGCATTCGGCCTCGATGGGTGAACAGCAGATCATGCTGATCGTGCTGGGCCTGATCGACGTGGTGATGATCTCCAACCTGCTGGTGATGGTGATCGTCGGCGGCTACGAGACCTTCGTCTCGCGCCTGCGCCTGGAAGGCCACCCGGACCAGCCGGAATGGCTGAGCCACGTCAACGCCAGCGTGCTGAAGGTGAAGCTGGCGATGGCGATCATCGGCATCTCCTCGATCCACCTGTTGAAGACGTTCATCGCCAGCGGTGCGCTGGGCGGCATCCCGCTTTGCACGCCGGAGCAGATGAGCGTGGCCGCTGCCAACATCGGTGTCGCCCGCTGCTCGATGCTGACCCAGGACGGCGTGCTGTGGCAGACCATCATCCACTGCGTGTTCATCCTCTCGGCGATCGGCATCGCCTGGACCGACAAGCTGATGTCCAACAGCCACAGCAAGTCGCACGACCACTGATGCGGCAACCGGCAGCGGCGCTTCGCCACTGCCCCGTGCCGGCCACCGCCCCTTGTACGCGGCGGTGGCCGGGATGCTAGATTGCACCCTCGCCGTTGCCGGCGGTGGCGTCGGGAAACGTCATCGTTCCGCGCCCGGACCCCAGGTCCCGGCCATGCGTATCAATGATTTACGTCACGTCGTCTTCTAGAGGGGAGCAGGATGTCGCACGTCTCAACGATCACCGCCGCGCGCCGGTGGCTGCCGGTTGCCCTGGCACTGGCACTGGCCGCCTGCTCGGGCAAGGAAGAATCCGCAGTGCCTGCTGCCGCCACGGCGCCTGCCGCTGCTGCACCCGCCGCACCGGTGGTCGCTGCCAAGGTGCAGTCGATGGGTACCGAGCAGCTGCGCGAGTCGGCCAGCCAGGCGCTGCGCGAGAACCGCATGTATGCACCGGCCGGCGACAACGCCATCGAGTACTACCTCGCCCTGCGTGACAAGACGCCGGACGACGCTTCGGTGAAGAGCGCACTGACCGATCTGCTGCCCTACACCCTGATCGCCGCCGAGCAGCACCTGGGCCGCGAGGACTACACCGAGGCGCAGCGCCTGGTGGCACTGATCGAGAAGGTGGATGCCTCCGCCCCCGCCCTGCCGCGCCTGAAGGAAGGCCTGGCCAAGGGCGTGGAAAACGCGGCCAAGCGCACCGAGACCGAAGCCGAGAAGGCAAAGAAGGACGCCGAGGACCGCAGCAAGCAGCAGATCGAACAGCAGCGCCTGGCCGAACAACGCACCAAGGAAGCCGACGCGGCCAAGCAGATCGCGGCGCAGCAGGATGCCGCACGCCGCGACAACGAGCGCCAGGAGGCCGAGCGCCAGGCCGCGGCCCGTCGCGATGCCGAACAGAAGCAGCAGCAGGCCGCCGCCCAGCAGGCCAGCGCCGCGCGCCAGGCAGCCGCCGTCGCAGCTCCCACCCTGCGCCCGGTCAGTACGCCAGCGCCGCGCTATCCGGCCGAAGCCCTGCGTTCGGGAACGTCGGGCGAAGTGCTGGTGGAGATCACCGTCGGCACCGACGGCTCAGTGGTCAGCGCCCGCGTGCTGCGCGCGACGTCCGGACGGACCTTCGACCGCGAAGCCCTGAACGCGGTCAAGCGCTGGCGCTTCGAGCCGGTCAACGCGCCGGTCACCACCCGCCGCACCCTGGTGTTCGCGCCGGGCGGCTGACCGCAAAAAAGGGGACGGAGGGGATTAAGTCGTTTCTGCCGCCTCCATGACGCCAAGGCCCGGTCCGTCCGGGCCTTGTCCGTTTCAGGCCGCGCCATCAATCAGGCGCTGCAGGGCAGGATCGCGCGCGACCAGCACCTGGAACAGGCCCAGCGCATGCAGGCCCGGCAGCAACGCACGCAGGTCGGCTTCGGCAGTGGCGCGGAAGGCGGGATCGCTGGACGGATCCCGCCAGTCACGAACGCTGGCCAGGAAAGCACCCACGCTGCCCTTGCGCACGGTGACGCCGTTCGCCTGCACGTCGTTCTGATGGTCGGGAAGAATGTCCTGTGGCTGCATGGGGAAGCGCTCCGTTGAAGTAGGCTCCAGTGTCGGGACGCGGACGCGACGTTTCTGCCGTATAACTGCCAACTGATATGGCAGATCAGACAACCACCGGATTACTCGACCCCGCGTTGGCCGAAACCGCCGACGGACCGGTGGTGCTGGCGGCCGGGCTGCGCCAACGCGGTATGCGTCGCACAGCCCGCCACCGGCATGCCCGTGGGCAGCTGCTGGGTGCGCATCAGGGGCTGCTGCGGATCGCCGCCGACGACCTGCACTGGCTGCTGCCCGCAGGTCACGTCGCCTGGATACCGCCCTTGCTGCCCCACGCGCTGCTGAGCGCAGACGGGTTCGATGGCTGGAGCCTGTACTTCAACGCCGAGGCCTGCCTGGACCTGCCCGCCACACCGCGCATTTTCCAGCCCAATGCACTGCTGCAGGCGGCGACAACACGTGCGCTGCGATGGCCCCATCAGCCACTGGATGCTGCACAGGCTCGACTGGCCGGTGTGATCGCCGATGAGATTGCCGCCAGCAGGCCCCTGCCGCTTGCCCTGCCACAACCGCGTGACCGGCGACTGCAGAAGATCGCCGCCGCACTGGCGCGCGCACCCGAAGACGGCCGCAGCATCGAGGACTGGGCCGCCAGCAGCGGCCTGTCCGGCCGCAGCCTTGCCCGCCATTGGCTGGCCGAGACCGGTCTGTCGCCAAGCCAGTGGCGGCAACGCCTGCGCGTGCTGCTGGCGCTGCCACACCTGCTGGCGGGCGAGCCGGTGATCAGCGTCGCGCTGTCGATGGGCTACGAGACGCCCAGCGCCTTCATCGCCGTGTTCAAGCGCGAGATGGGCGTGACGCCTGCGCGGTACTCCGGTAGCTGACGCATTCGACGCTCCCGCTGTCTGCCCTCTCGACCTAAGCTATTTGCGGAATTCAGGAGGAGAACAGATGAAGTACGACGACGCCAGTTGGCATTCCGGGGGTGACTTCCCTTCAGATCTTCCGGCTGAGGCCGGTGCCACTCACATCGGTATGTACCTGGCATGGCTGCTGCTACAGGGCATGGCAAGCGAAGAGCTCGCCGAGGACGCAGAAGAAGACCTGCAGGCGCTGCGGGAACGTAGTACGACGCCGGGCCTGTTCCTGCTTCAATGCAGCGACGGCAAATTCGTCGATGACCTGGTCAGCGATGAAGCCAACACGTTCACTGCTGTGTACTACGACCTCGAGAATGGCCAGTATCTCGAAGACTATGAGGAACAGCTGGGGGCCGAGCTCCTTTCGCTGTACCACGTCGCCGATACCTGGGAGAACTTCGATCGACTGGCACCGGCGATCGCCCAGCGCTTCGCCGCTTGGCAGGCAACGCGAACCTGAGAACAACGAGGCCCAGAATGACCGGGCCTCGTTTCATATACGCCGGCCATGGCCCAGCGCTACCCGTGGCGGTCAGCCGGAGATCGCCAGACGCTCATTGTGGTAACGCCGCACCGCGGCGAACCACAGCAGTGCGGCCAGGCCGAGGCTGGCGCCCAGGTAGATGGCCCAGACCGCCGGCGTGATCGTCTCGTGGCGGATCACCTTCAGCAGCATCTGGTTCTGCGACAGGAACGGCACGGCGTACTGCCACAGCTCGCTCTTCAGCGGGTAGGCCACCAGCGCGTAGCCGGGCATCATCGGCAGCAGCATCAGCCAGGTCATGTGGCTCTGCGCCTCCTTCATGCTCTTGGCCGCGGCCGACAGGAAGGTCAACAGCGAGGTGCCGATCATCAGCATCGGCAACATCACCAGCAGCATCTGCAGCATCGAACCGACATTCATGTTGAACTGGCGGCCGATGTTGCCGGGCGCGATATGTGCGCTCACCTTGAACGCGACCAGGGTCAGCAGCAGCGACACGAACCCGACCACGCAGGCGGCGGCGATCTTGCCGCTGACGATCGCGCTGCGCGAACCCGGCGTGGCCAGCAGCGGCTCCAGCGACTGCCGCTCGCGCTCACCAGCGGTGGCGTCCATCACCAGGTAGGCGCCACCGATGAACGAGGTGAGCGTGAGCAGCACCGGCAGCAGCATCGACAGGATCATGCCGCGCTTGGCTTCGGCACTGGCCAGGTCCTGGCGCGCCACGTCCAGCGGCCGCGCGACCTGTGCGTCGATGCCACGCGCCATCAGGCGCAGCGCACCGACCTGGCCATTGTAGGTCGCCAGTGCCGCCTCCAGGCGTGCGCTGGGCACTTCTGCGGCGCGACGGGTACTGTCCTTGATCACCTCCACCAGCGCCGGCTTGCCGTCGGCCCAGTCCTTGCCGAAGTCATCGCTGATGCGCAGTGCCACGTCGATCTGCTGGCTGCGGATGGCCTCGGCCAGGTCCTTCGGTGCCGGTGCGGTGTTCAGTCCCTGCGCGGCAAGGAAACGCACCAGATTAGGGGCGTTGTCCGCACCGATGGTCGGAATCTGCAGCGGTTGTTCAATCTGGGTGCGTACCCGGCTCTCGGCCAGCTTGCCCATGCCCAGCAGCAGCACCGGGTACAGCAGCGGCCCGAACAGCAGGGTCAGCAGCAGCGTGCGGCGATCACGGGAAAGATCGCGCAGTTCCTTGCGCATCACCGTCATCAGGGTCGACATCATGCTCATGCGTGCAGGCCCTCTTCGCTGCCGATCAGTTTCACGAACGCATCTTCCAGGTTGGATTCGCCGGCCTGCGCACGCAGTTCATCGGCGCTGCCGGCAGCCATCACCGTGCCCTTGGCAATGATCACGATGTGATCGCACAGCGCGGCCACCTCCTGCATGATGTGGCTGGACAGGATCACGCAGCGGCCCTCTTCGCGCAGACCCAGCAGGAAGCGGCGCAGTGCGCGCGTGGTCATCACGTCCAGGCCATTGGTCGGCTCATCGAGAATGACGTTGCGTGGGTCGTGCACCAGCGCGCGGGCAATCGCGGTCTTGGTGCGCTGGCCCTGCGAGAAGCCATCGGTCTGGCGGTCGAGGATATCGCCCATGTCGAGTGCATGTGACAGCACCTCGATGCGCTCGCGGATGCGCTCGGCCGAGAGACCATGCAGTTCGCCGAAGTAGGCGATGTTCTCGCGCGCGGTCAGGCGCTTGTAGACACCGCGCGCGTCGGGCAGCACGCCAAGGTGGCGGCGTACTTCCACCGGATTGCGCGCAGCATCGACACCATCGACGCTGATGCTGCCCTGGTCGGGGGTCATCAGCGTGTACAGCATGCGCATGGTGGTGGTCTTGCCGGCACCATTGGGGCCGAGCAGGCCGGTGATGCGGCCATCCTCGGCGCGGAAGCCGACGTTGGAGACCGCCTGGATGCGGCCCGTGCGGGTGTCGAAAGCCTTGTGCAGGTTGTCGGCGACGATCATGGTTCCCATCCGTTGAACGAGGTGAACGCCGGCACGTAGCTCAGCGTGTCCAGGCAGCCGGCATCCAGCGCCTTGGCATCGGTCTTGTCGATGAACTGGCCGAGCAGGCGCGGCATGCAGCCGGCGGTCAGCGTGCCGTGGCCCTGGCCGCGGGCGACCAGCGCGCGGCCATTGGGCAGGCCCTTGAGCACCTGCTCGGCATAGCGCGGCGGCGTCACCGGGTCCAGCTCACCGGACAGCAGCAGCGCCGGTACGTCACTGCGCAGCGGCACGGCATTGCCTGCCGGTGCCGGCCGGTGCGGCCATACCGGGCAGGCGGCGAAGAAGGCACTGGCCACGTCGTTGCCGAACAGGCGCTCGGGATCTTCGGCCGGTGCGTGGTAGCGCGGCGCATCTTCGCTGCAGATCACCGACCACTGCATGCCACGATTGATCTGGAAATCCATGCTGCGGTTCGCACCACGTGCCAGCGACGCCAGCGGTGCATAGCGGCCATGCGCGGCTTCATCGAGAACCAGCGGCAGCAGCGAGGAATACTGCGGCACATAGGAGAAGGCGAACGCCAGGCCGATCACGCTGTCCGGACTCAGTACATCCTGCCGGGTCTGGTTGGTGCCGGGGTCGCGATACTCCACCGAGACCGGCGCACGGCGCAGGGTCTCGACCACGCTGCGCAGCTGCGCGCGGGTGTCGGTCGGGAAGCGCTTGCTGCAGGCGGCATCCTTGCGGCACTGCGCCGATTGCAGGGCGATCGCATCCTCGAACGTCGTGGCGAAATCACCGCCCACCACCAGCTCATTCGGCACTACGCCATCGATGACGATGCTGCGCGTGTGCTGTGGATAGGCACCTGCATAGCGCTGGGCCACGCGCGTACCGTAGGAGCCGCCGACCAGGTTGATACGCTCGACGCCCAGCGCCTGACGCACCGCATCCAGATCAGCAATCGCCTCGGTGGTGGTGTAGAAGCGCGCATCGGCCCGCCCCTGCAGCGAAGCGGCGCAGCGCTCGGCGTAATCGCGCAACGACGCTTCAGTGGGTGCGGCATCCTCGTCCATGGCCAGGTCCTTGCCATCCGCGCCACGGCAGTTGAGGGGATTGGAGCCGCCGGTACCGCGCTGGTCGACGAGGAAGACGTCGCGCTGCTTGCGCACCTGGCGCAGCGCCGTATCGACGATGACCGCCACTTCGCTGGCGGCCTGGCCCGGACCACCGGCCAGGAAGAACACCGGATCTGGCTGGCTGGAGCCGCTGCTGCCCGATTCCAGCCAGGCGATGCGCAGGCCGATGCGTCGGCCATCGGGCCGGGCCCGGTCCTCCGGCACCTGCAGGGTGGCGCACTGCGCCTCCACGTTGGCGCTGGCGCCTTCGGTGGACAGCGTGCAGGGCTGGAAATCGATGCTGCCGAAGCGGCGGCTGGGTGCATCGCTGGCGCCTTCGGCGCCGGGTGACGGTGACTGGCTGCAACCGGCAAGCATCAGGCTGGCCAACGCTGCGGCCAACGCGAGGTGGTGTCTTTGCATCGTGCTCGTTTCCCCTGGAGGACGTTCCTGGCAACCACGACGGGCTGCCGCGGAAGATGTGACCCAACTTACACGGGCACGGCGTCGTCGGCGATGGGCAGACGCGAAATCTCCGCCGGCGTGGCGCAGGCCAGGCGATCGCGGCCCGCGGCCTTGGCCCGGTACAGCGCCGCGTCTGCCGCTGCCAGCAGCGTGGACAGGTCGCCGTGGCCGTCGTCCATGGCCAGGCCGATGCTGGCGGTGACCGCCACCGGCCCGGTGGTCAGCCGCGCCGGCTTCTGCTGCAGAGCGGTACGGATCGCCGCAGCCCACGCCATCGCTTCGTCCTGCGTGCTGCCGGCCAGCACCAGCACGAACTCCTCGCCCCCGTAGCGGCCCAGCAGCGTGTCCTGGCCTTGCAAACCGTGCTGCAGCAGCGCAGCGAAGTGGCGCAGTACCTGGTCTCCGGCCAGATGGCCCCAGCGGTCGTTGATCTGCTTGAAGTGATCGACGTCGACCAGCAACAGGGCCAGTGGCCGGCCCTGCCGACGCAGCCGCTGCAACTGTGCCTGGCCATCGGCCAGCACCGCGCTGCGGTTGAGCAGCCCGGTCAGCCCATCGGTGCGCGCCGCACGCCGCAGATCGACCAGCATGCGTTCGACCAGCAGCAGCACCATCGCAAAGCACCGCGCCAGTTCCAGCATCACGCCGGCAAGGTAGGTGACGAACATCGGTGTACCGGTGCGCATGATGTCCTCGCCGGCATCGGGTGCCACCGGCAGGAACAGGCGCACCGCGTACAGGGCCGCCTCGGCCAGGAACACCGCCGCCGCCAGGCGGCAGCTGGTGCGCTGCTGCACGGGGGCATGCCGCAGCAGCAAGCACGCGATCCAGCCATCGACCAGCAGCGTGAACACACTGAACACCTGCAGGCGCACGCCCAGGTCCGGCCACAGCACCAGGAAGGCGAAGATGCCGGCCATGAAGGCGGCCGCCATCAACAATGGACGCCACAGCGGCAGCGGCTGTTCCAGATGCAGCGCCACGCCGCGCAGCATCAGCACCGCGCAGCCGGCCATCGCCGCGTTCCCGGCCAGTATGGCCGGCGCCAACAGCAGGTAGGGTCGCAGCGCCAGCAGGGTCACACCCAGGGTCAGCAGCCACAGGCTGGCGGTCCACAGGCGCAGCACCGGTTGCCCGCGCAGCACCACCAGCAACAATGAGAACCCCACGGCAATGCCGATGCAGAGCAGGAAGCCAAGCACGGTAATGGTCGGGAAATCCAGGGACATGCGGCGCTCATCGGCCGGGGCGGCGCGCGCATCTTAGCGCCTTGTGGTGCGATCCCCCCGGCGCTTCCCGCCCCGATGGCGATGCGGGGTCTGAAAACGGCGAGCACGGCGGCCGGCGTATGCGCAGAATCCGCGGAAAACCAAGGAGACGCTCATGCAAGCGTGGTACCTCGGTGGCATCGACCACCGCCCGTTCCTGCACCTGTTCGAGAAGAGCGACACCGCGCTGGCTGCGCTGGGCATCCAGCGTCGCTGGGCCGGCGAAACAGGAGGACACCCCTGCCGGATCAGCCTGAGCGATCCGCCCGGTGGCAGCGAGCTGCTGCTGTTGTCCCATGTGCACCTGCCCCTGCACTCGCCCTATCACGCCTCGGGCCCGATCTTCGTGCAGCGTGGCGTGACCCGATGCGTGCTGCCGCCAGGTGAAGTACCGCCGTACGTACAGCGCCGGATGATCTCGTTGCGCGCCTATGACCAGGCTGCATGGATGCTGGCCGCAGAGATCAGCGCGGGCACGGACGTCTCCGCTCGGCTGGACGCGCTGTTTGCCGATCCTGCCGTGGCCTTCGTGCAGCTGCACAACGCGGCGCACGGCTGCTTCTCATGCCAGGCGGATCGCGTGGGCATGGCGCCGACGTAGCAGGATCTCCACGACGTGATCGTTGCCACGCCGAAGACGTGATCGTCAGCGCATCCGTTCAGTCCCGCGTGAAGCCTGCGGGAAGGGCTTCACACCCACAGTCACGGATCGGCATTTCCATGGTTCCGCACCCTGCGCTGCGACTCGATACTCGCCGTGGTGCCGCCGAAAGTCCGCCGTGCAGCGCAGCTCCTGCGGTCACCGCTCTCTTTCGACGACCACAAGGAAGCGCCATGTCATTCCGATCCACACCGCTGTTGCTGGCCACTTCACTGGCCGCCGCTGGACTGCTGCTGGCCGGCGATACATTTGCCCATGGCACCATGACCACGCCGATCAGCCGCGTCTATGCCTGCTTCCAGGGCAATCCCGAGAACCCGACCAACCCGGCCTGTGCCGCGGCCAAGGCCATCGGCGGCTCACAGGCGTTCTACGACTGGAACGGCATCAACCAGGCCAACGCCAACGGCAACCACCAGGCCGTGGTGCCCGACGGCAAGCTGTGCAGCGGCAACAACCCGACCTTCCGTGGCCTGGATGTAAACCGCAGCGACTGGCAGACCACGCCCATCCACGCCGATGCCAATGGCAAGTTCACCTTCGTGTTCAAGGCGACCGCGCCACATGCCACGCGTGACTGGCGCTTCTTCGTCACCCGCGAAGGCTGGCAGCCGGGCAGCCCGCTGGGCTGGGCCGATCTGCAGGAGTTCTGCACCCTGGGCAATACGCCGCTGTCGGCCGATGGCACCTACAAGCTGCAGTGCACGCTGCCGCAGCGCACCGGCCAGCATGTGATCTACAACACCTGGCAGCGCTCGGATTCGACCGAAGCGTTCTACACCTGCATGGACGTGCGTTTTGAAGGCGGTGGTGGTACGACACCGGCACCGCAATGGCAGGATGCTGGCCCGGTCACCGCACGCGGCGACCTGCCGGTGGGAACGACGCTCGCACTGCGCGTATTCAACGCCAACGGCAACGATGTCGAACGTGTGGAAACGACCTTGGGCAGCGGCCAGACGTCTGCCACGCAATGGCCATTGATTCTGGCGCGCAAGGTCAATGGCAGTGCACAGCATGCGCGTGTGGGCGTGCTTGCCAATGGCGTGATCACGCCGTCGGCGTCGGCCACCGACAATCGCGTGTACCTGAAGGACGGCAACCGCTTCCAGCTCGATACCAGGGTGCCGGACCCGGGTACGCCGTCGCCGGGCGGTGATTTCGACCACGTGTACCCGGCGGGCATCGGCAGCTATGTACCGGGCCAGACGGTGGTGAAGAGCAGCGACGGCAAGCTGTATGCCTGCCGTCCGTTCCCGGAGGGCGCGTGGTGCAACGTCAACGCCGAGGCGTACCGACCGGGTGTGGGTGCCGCCTGGCGCGATGCCTGGATCGCGTACTGAGACCGGGTACAGGGAACGGTGGCAGAGCGCCGTTCCCTGCATAGCGTGAGACGCGCCAGCGCGTGAGTGTGAAGCCGTTCCCATACGGAACCACGCGATGCTTTTTTCAAAGTAATCCGATGGATGCGGGCGGGCGGGATGCCGAGACTTCGCGGGGTTTCACCACCCACAGGAGATCTCCATGCATCTGTCACATCGGACTGTCATCGCGCTGTCTGTGATCGCAGGCATTGCCACCGCTGGCAGCGCTTTCGCCCACGGCACCATGTCCAAACCCTCCAGCCGCGTCTATTCCTGTTACCAGGGCAATCCCGAAAATCCGACCAACCCGGCCTGTGCCGCCGCCAAGGCCGTCGGTGGCGCCCAGCCTTTCTACGACTGGGCAGGCGTCAATCAGGCCAACGCCAATGGCAACCATCAAGCGGTGGTTCCAGATGGCGAGTTGTGCAGCGGCGGCAACAGCAAATACCGCGGCTTCGATCTGAACCGCAGTGACTGGCCGACCTCACCGATCCGCGCCGATTCGCGTGGACGCTACACCTTCGAGTTCAAGGCACCGGCCCCGCATGCCACCCGCGAGTGGAAGTTCTACGTGACCCGCGACGGCTGGCAGCCGGGCAGCCCATTGCGCTGGGCCGACCTGCAGGAATTCTGCACGGTGGGCAACGTGCCGGTCTCCGGCGACGTCTACAAGCTGGATTGCCCGCTACCCAAGCGCAGCGGCCAGCACATCATCTACAACACCTGGCAGCGCTCGGATTCCGGTGAAGCGTTCTATACCTGCGCGGACGTACGCTTTGAGGGGGGCGGTGGTGTGACCCCGCCGCCGCAGTGGCAGGATGCCGGCCCGGTCACCGCCCGCGGTGCGCTGGACGTGGGCACCACCGTGACCCTGCGCGTGTTCAACGCCCAGGGCAACGATCTGGAGCGCCCGGAGATCACCCTGGCCGCAGGTCAGACCGCTGCGAACCAGTGGCCGCTGGCGCTGGCCCGCAAGGTCAACGCCAGTGCACAGCAGGCGCGCGTAGGCGTGATGAAGAACGGCGTGATCACACCGGTCGCCTCGGCCACCGAGAACCGCGTCTACCTGAAGCCGGGCAACCTGTTCCAGATCGATACCCGTGTGCCGGGCCCGATCGATCCGCCGCCGGGCGACGACTACGACTTCGTGTATCCGGCCGGTATCGGCAGCTACACGCCGGGCGAAACCGTGGTCAAGGGCACCGACGGCAGGCTCTACGCCTGCCGCCCGTTCCCGGAAGGCGCGTGGTGCAACATCAATGCCGATGCCTATCGCCCGGGCACGGGCTCTGCCTGGCGTGATGCCTGGATCGCGTACTGAGGCAGGTTCCGGGGGCGGCCTGTGGCCGCCTCCGGTTCATCGGGTTGCCGGCCGGCGGCCGGCACTACCCGGGTTTATTTGCTGCTGACGTACTTCTCGCGGCGGATCTGCGGGTTGCCCAGGCCAGCCGCCTTGAGCAGCTCGGCGCAGGCATCGACCATGTCCGGGTTGCCGCACAGGTAGGCGATGTCGGTGGCCGGGTCCGGCGTGAAGGCGGCCAACGCCTGCTGCACGTAGCCATGCTGCACGTCCTGGTGAGCATCGGCCGGCAGTTCCCGCGACAGGCACGGAACATAACGGAAGTTCGGGTGCTTTTCGGCGAAGCTGTAGAAGTCTTCGCTGTACAGCAGCTCACCCGGGCTGCGCGCGCCCTGCAGCAGCACGATCTGCACGCCCCGTTCGGCCATCGCCGTTTCCAGCAGCGGCAGCATCGAGCGATACGGGGTAACGCCGGTACCGGTCGCGATCAGCAGGTAGCGGGCGTTGTGGTCGCCGGGGTTCAGGCAGAACCGGCCATAGGGACCGGACGCACTGATCTGGCCGCCCTGCTCCAACGCCTCGAACAGGGCCGTGGCGGCGCCACCGGGCACGAAACTGACCGCGATATCCACCGCCTCGCCCGGGCCCAGCGCGTGGTCGTGGATGGTCGCCAGCGAGTAGCTGCGCTTGGTTTCGGTGCCGTCGGCGTAGCTGAAATGGACCTGGATGAACTGGCCGGGCTGGAAATCCAGCGGCTGTCCATCGTCACGCACGAACTGGTAGTGGCCGACGGTCGGGGCCAGCATGCGGCAGCCGACCAGCTTGAGGGGGAATTGAACAGGCACGACTTTTCGGGACAGTGTGTAGCCGGGGCAAGCCCTCGGGGTCTTCTATAATAGCCCCTCCCCGCCCCTCTCCAGCGCCAGCCCATGGGCGCGAAGGCTTCGAGCTTGGCATCCCAGAACGATATGGCGCCCGCCCTGCGCGTGCGCGACCTGCGCAAGACCTACGACAATGGCACCCAGGCCCTGAAGGGGGTTTCCCTGGAAGTGGCCCCGGGCGACTTCTTCGCCCTGCTCGGCCCCAACGGCGCCGGCAAGTCGACCCTGATCGGTATTATCAGCTCCCTGGTCAACCTCAGCGAGGGCCAGGTGGAAGTGTTCGGCAGCGACCTGGTGCGCAACCGCAGCGCCACCATGCGCCTGATCGGGCTGGTGCCGCAGGAAATCAACTTCAACCTGTTCGAGAAGCCCTTCGACATCCTGGTGAACTACGGCGGATTCTACGGCGTGCCGCGCGAGGAAGCCGAGCAGCGCGCCGAAGAGGAACTCAAGCGCGCGCACCTGTGGGAAAAGGCCCAGGTGATGAGCCGCACGCTGTCCGGCGGCATGAAGCGCCGGCTGATGA
Organism: Stenotrophomonas sp. 115C5; assembly: GCF_056861055.1. Lineage (NCBI taxonomy): Bacteria > Pseudomonadati > Pseudomonadota > Gammaproteobacteria > Lysobacterales > Lysobacteraceae > Stenotrophomonas > Stenotrophomonas sp. 115C5. Next base: position 143,225 of record NZ_JBSPUQ010000002.1, on the reverse strand, counting down.
TCGCCCGCGCGATGATGACCCGCCCGCGCCTGTTGATCCTGGACGAACCGACCGCCGGCGTGGACATCGAGATCCGCCGCGACATGTGGCGCGTGCTGAAGGAGATCAATGCCGCCGGCACCACGATCATCCTCACCACGCACTACCTGGAAGAGGCCGAGTACCTGTGCCGCCACCTGGCGATCATCAACCATGGCCAGATCGTCGAGCAGGGGCCGATGCGCGCCCTGCTGGCCAAGCTGGACGTGGAAGGCTTCCTGCTGGACATTGACGGTGAGCTGCCGGCGCAGCTGCCGGTGATCGAAGGCGCGACGCTGACCGCGCCGGACCCGCACACGCTGGATATCGACATGCCACGCGCGATGGACCTCAACCGCGTGTTCGCCACGCTCAACGAGGCCGGCATCCGCGTGCGTTCGATGCGTACCAAGAGCAACCGCCTGGAGGAGCTGTTCGTGCGCCTCACCGGCAACCTGGAGAAGCCTGCATGAGCACCACCGAGCTGACCGACGGCCAGCGCAACCGCGTCGCACTGATGACCATCGTGCGCCGCGAAGTCGCCCGCATCATGCGCATCTGGGGCCAGACCCTGGTGCCGCCGGCGATCACCATGACCCTGTACTTCCTGATCTTCGGCAACCTGATCGGGTCGCGCGTGGGTGACATGGGTGGCTACACCTACATGCAGTTCATCGTGCCGGGCCTGGTGATGATGAGCGTGATCCAGAACAGCTACGGCAACATCAGCTCCTCGTTCTTCGGCGCCAAGTTCGGTCGTCACGTGGAAGAACTGCTGGTCAGCCCGATGCCGAACTGGGTGATCCTGTGGGGCTACGTGGCCGGCGCGGTGCTGCGCGGCCTGATGGTGGGCGTGATCGTGCTGATCATCGCGATGTTCTTCACCCCGGTGCGCATCCCGCACCCGCTGGTGATGCTGACCACGGTGATCCTGGGCGCGACGATCTTCTCGCTGGCCGGCTTCATCAACGCGGTGTATGCGAAGAAATTCGACGACGTGGCGATCGTGCCGACCTTCATCCTGACCCCGCTGACCTATCTGGGTGGCGTGTTCTATTCGGTGAAGCTGCTCCCGGGCTGGGCCGAAGCGGCCACGCACGCGAACCCGATCTTCTACATGGTCAATGCGTTCCGCTATGGCCTGCTGGGCAGCAGCGATGTACCGCTGCCGGTGGCCTACGGCCTGATGATCGGTTTCGTGGTGGTGCTGACGGCGCTGGCGCTGTGGCTGCTGCGCCGTGGCGTGGGCATGCGCAGCTGAGTTTTGCGTGCAGGGCCTGCGGCCCTGCACCCGCCGAATCAACGTCAACTTCAACGGCAAAAGCTGACTATCCGTGGGATGGCGGGGTGGATCCGGTTGCGGGGGACGCTGCAAGTACGTCCGTGTAAGCTCGGTCGCCGCATCCATGCGGCTCACGCCCCCGCGACCGGACCCACCCCGCCTTCGACAGATCTCCGCGATCTTTCGGAATGGCATGGCCGGTGCCTGGTAGGTGTCGACCTTGGTCGACACGATGGATCCACGCCATGCGTGGATGGAGCGTTCACGGCAAGGCCGATGCTCCGCTCTTCTCGTTCGGGATTGCGGCTAGGCTGTGGCGATGAAGATCACTTCCATTCCGTTGGACAAGGCCGTGTCGGACGGCCCCATCGATGCCTTCAGCCATATGTTGCTGGGCGATTCGCCCACGTTGGATGAGGTACTGGATTGCCTGGCGTCGCTGCACGTGGCCAATCCCCGCCATCGCTATCTGTGCACGCTCGACGATGTCGGTCAGTGCCGTTACACCAGCATGCACGCGTCTGACGACGAGCGCATCGCACTGTACGAGGACGAAGACCCGGCAACCCCCGAAGATGCGTTGGCGGCACGCGAGCGGTTGCTGGCGCATGTCGTCGCGCAGCTCGAACATTCCTCTCATCGGCTGGAATGGACCACCCTGCCGGGTACCTTGCTGTGCAATGACGCAGACATCGAGGCGCTGGTCACGGCCAATGCCGCACCCGACCTCATCGTCGACGAAGCCGTCTGCGTGCAGCAGGTGCCGGTGGACCGCGATGACCTGCTGATTGCCGCCCTGCCCAACGGCTACTTCAGCGCGGACTGGGACATCTTCCAGAACCACGCCCTGATACGGCACCTGCAGGAGCGCTACGACTACCGCCTGTTCGGACTCGGCGCATCGTGGCTCGGCTTCCAGCGTAACCGGGCGCCACCGCCAGCAGAGGCAAACGCGTTGGTCGCTGACCTGCAGCGTGTCTACGCTGCCGGAACGCACGACACCTGGTCACAACTGGCTGCAACGCTGGCCACCCGAACCACGCTTCTATTGGGATACACCGAAGACTTCAGCCAACAGCTTTCCTGAGCAGAGCCGCCGAGCGTGGGTCATGCGGGCCGTCCTGACCGGTATCCTTCGGACCGTCGGATGCGACGTTGGCAGAGGCGCGTACTTCTTCCACCACGAGGGGCACCGCCGTTGGCCGCAATCTCCGGCACAATCGGACTCATGATTCCCCCAGAGCACGGTGAACCTGCAATGCGCATCCTGATCCTTGGCGCCGGCGGTACCGGCGGTTACTTCGGTGGTCGCCTGGCCCAGGCCGGCGTGGACGTAACCTTCCTCGTACGCCCCGCGCGCGCCGCACAGCTGGACCGCGATGGCCTGGTCATCCGCAGCCCACTCGGCGATGCCAGCTTCCCGGTGCAGCACGTCACCGCCGATGCGCTGCCCGCATTGGCCGCGCGGAAGCCGTTCGATCTGGTCATTCTCAGCTGCAAGGCCTACGACCTGGACAGCTCGATCGACGCCATTGCTCCGGCCGTGGGCGCGAGCACCTCCGTGCTGCCGATCCTCAACGGCCTGCACCACTACAACGCGCTGGACCTGCGCTTCGGCCGCGACGCCGTGCTCGGCGGCCTGTGCTTCATCAGCGCCACCAAGGCACCCGATGGCGCCGTGCTGCATCTGGGCAAGCCGGCCAAGCTCACCTTCGGCGAGCGCGATGGCGGCGCGATCTCCGCGCGCGTGCGCGCCTTGGCTGCCGCCTGCTCACAGGCCAATCTTGATCACCTTGCCAGCGAGCACATCGGCCAGGAGCAATGGATCAAGTACACCTTCCTGACCGCGCTGGCCGCAGCCACCTGCCTGCTGCGCGCCGACATCGGCACCATCGTCGCCACCCACGATGGCGAGGCGATCGTGCGCGGCCTGTACGACGAATGCCTGGCGGTGGCCGAAGCCGCCGGTGAACCGATTCCCGATGCCGCGCAGGACACCGCACGCGGCACCTTGACCCAGGCCGGATCTGCCCTGAAGGCGTCGATGCTGCGCGATCTGGAAGCCGGTCAGCAAGTGGAAGCCGAACAGATCGTCGGCGACATGCTGGCGCGTGCACGTAAAGCCGACCAGGAAGGCCTGCTGCTGCAGGTGGCGTACAGCAGCCTGCAGGCCTACCAGGCACTGCGCGGCGCGTGAGCCTCCCGTTGCAGGCCAGCGCGCTGCCTACGCGGGTGCTGATCCTTGGCATGGGCTGGAGTGGGTGCGTGCTGGCCCAACATCTGCAGGCATCGGGCGTACGGGTCGTCGGCACCGCGCGCGACCCCTCGTCGGCACCGGACGATGGCCGGCTGCGGCATCAGCTGCGCGCCGACGCGCCACCGTCGTCAGCCCTGCTCGATGAGATTGCACAGGCGGAGGCCGTGCTGTGCAGCGTGCCGCCAGATGCCGAGGGCGACCCGGCACTGCGCCTGCTGCTGCCGGCACTGCAGGCCAGCCCGGCACTGCGCTGGGTGGGCTATCTGTCGTCCACGTCGGTGTATGCCGACCGGGCCGGCGGTTGGGTTGACGAGCGCAGCGCAGCCGATACCACTGAAGCACCCGGCGTGCAGCGCCTGCGTGCCGAAGTGCAATGGCGTGCACTTGCAGAAGAACGTGGCATCGCCTCGGCGGCGTTCCGCCTGCCTGGCCTGTACGGGCCCGGACGCAACGCACTGCTGCAGTTGGCCGAGGGCCGTGCCCGCCATGTGATTCGGCCGGGCCTGGTGTTCAATCGCCTGCACGTAGAGGATCTTGCGGCAGTGATCATCGCGGCGATGCAGCGACCGACCCACCAGGGCCTGTACCTGCCCAGCGACGACGAGCCGGCACCACCACAGGATGTGCTGGCCCTCGCCGCGCAGCTGGGCGGGTTTGCGATGCCGCCGGCCGTGGCCTGGGACGATCCAGCGCTGAGCCCGACGCTGCAGCGCTTCTACCAGAGCAACAAGCGCATCGACAGTCGTGGCACGCGTGCGGCGCTGGGATGGGCACCACGGTTTCCGACGTATCGGGAAGGACTGCAGGCGCTGGCCGCTTCGCTCGCCGGGCATGGCCCGGCGCTACCGGACAGCGCTTTGTAGAGCCGAGCCCATGCTCGGCTGCTCTTTGCGTCTTTCGCGCTGCGCGCGATAAGCCGAGCATGGGCTCGGCTCTACGTATCAACCCACCTCGGGCAGGCGGAAGAACGTGCGCGTGGCCGCCGTGGCATTGGCCGCCGTCACCGCCACGTCCTCGCCACGGTCGCGCGCCAGCTCTTCCACGATGTGCGAGAGGAACATCGGCTCGTTGCGGCGATCCTTCGGCATCGGCTTCAGCGTGCGCGGCAGCAGGTACGGTGCATCGGTCTCGATCATCAGGCGGTTGGCCGGGATGTTCTTCACCAGTTCGCGCAGGTGCGCGCCACGGCGCTCGTCACACAGCCAGCCGGTGATGCCGATGTACCAGTCCTGGTCCAGGTAGTCGAACAGCTCGTCGCGTTCGCCGGTGAAGCAATGCACCACCGCCGGACCGATGCGGCCTTCGAAGTTCTTCATCTGTGCCATGAAATCGGCATGCGCATCGCGCTGGTGCAGGAACAGGGGCTTGCCATTGTCTGCGGCCAGCTGCAACTGGCGCTCGAAGGCACGGTGCTGGGCCGGGCGCGGCGAGAAATCACGGAAGTAGTCCAGACCACACTCACCCACCGCCACCACTTCCGGGTGGGCATGCAGCGCGCGCATCTCGGCATCGCATTCCTCGGTGTATTCCACCGCGTGATGCGGGTGCACGCCGGCCGTTGCGTACAGGAAGCCCGGATGCTGCTGCGCCAGCTGCACCGCCAACGGCGAGTGCTCGCGGCTGGCGCCGGTGATGACCATCTGCACCACGCCGGCCTGGCGCGCGCGGTCCAGCACGGCGTCACGGTCGCGGTCGAAGGAGTCGTGGGTCAGGTTGGCGCCGATATCGATCAGGTGCATGGTCATCGCGGGGGAAAAGTGCCCGCGCATTGTACCTGCGCCCGCCGTGGCCCCTTATCCTTTGCACATGAACGCCCCGCTCTTCCCGATTTCCCCGCTGCTGCCACAGATCCAGCAGCACCTGGCCGCGCAGCCGCGGCTGGTGCTGGAAGCCCCGCCCGGCGCCGGCAAGACCACCCAGGTGCCGCTGGCGCTGCTGGATGCGCCGTGGCTGCAGGGCCGGAAGATCATCCTGCTGGAGCCGCGCCGGGTGGCCGCACGCAGCGCCGCGCTGTTCATGGCGCGGCAGCTCGGTGAAGAGGTCGGCGGTACGGTCGGCTACCGCATCCGCTTCGAGAACAAGGTTTCGTCGCGCACGCGCATTGAAGTCGTCACCGAAGGCATCCTGACCCGCATGCTGCAGGACGACCCGATGCTGGAAGAAGTCGGCGCGATCCTGTTCGACGAGTTCCACGAGCGCCATCTCAGTGGCGATCTGGGCCTGGCGCTGGCACTGGACGTTCAGGCCCAGCTGCGCGATGACCTGCGTCTGGTGGTGATGTCGGCAACACTGGATGGCGAGCGCCTGGCACGCTTCCTCGACGCGCCGCGGCTGAGCAGCGAGGGCCGCAGCTACCCGGTCGCGATCAGCCATTTCCCGGCGCGCCGCGATGAGGCGCTGGAACTGCAGGTGCGCCGCGCGGTGCAGCAGGCCTTGGCCGAACACCCCGGTGACCTGCTGGTGTTCCTGCCCGGCCAGCGCGAAATCGCGCGCGTGCAGGCCGGGCTGCAGGAATCGCTGGACGGCAACGTCGAAGTGCTGGCCCTGCACGGTGAACTGCCGGTGGAGCAGCAGGCGCGCGTGCTGCAGGCGGCCAGCGATGGTCGCCGCCGCGTGGTGCTGGCCACCAATGTCGCCGAATCCTCGGTGACGCTGCCCGGCGTGCGCGTGGTGATCGACAGCGGCCAGGCGCGCGAACCGCGCTACGACCCCAACAGCGGCTTCACCCGGCTGGACGTGGTGGCCATCGCGCAGGCCTCCGCCGACCAGCGTGCCGGCCGTGCCGGACGCGTGGCCGAAGGCGTGGCCTGGCGCCTGTGGCCGCAGTCGCAACGGTTGGAACCGCAGCGCCGCGCCGAGATCGACCAGGTGGAACTGGCAGGACTGGCACTGGAACTGGCGGCCTGGGGCAGCAGCGACCTGCGCTTCCTAGACCCGCCACCGGCCGGCCCGATGGGCGCGGCACGCGAACTGCTGCAGCGATTGGGCGCGCTGTCCAGCAGTGGCGCGATCACCGCACTTGGCCGGCGCGTGCTGGCGTTGGGCACGCATCCGCGGATGGCGGCGATGCTGCTGGCGGCGTCCGATGCACGTGCGCAGGCGCTCGCCGCTGATCTGGCCGCCCTGCTGGAGGCGCGCGACCCATTGCGCCAGGGCGGTGACGCGCTGGCGGCACGCTGGCGCGCACTGGCCGCGTTCCGCAATGGCCGCGCACCGGGTGACGCCAACCGCAGCGGTCTGGCCGCCATCGATGCGGCCGCCAAGCAGTGGCGACGTCGCCTGCGCTGCGAAACCACACCGCCGGCCAGCATCGAGGCCCATGAGCTGGGCGACCTGCTCGCACACGCCTTCCCTGATCGGATCGGTTTCCAGCATCCCAGCGATCCATTGCGCTACCTGCTGGCCAATGGTCGCAGCGCGCGCCTGCACGAACTGAGCGACCTGCGTGGCGAACCGTGGCTGGTCGCCAGCGAGCTTCGCTTCGAGGCACGCGATGCGCTGCTGCTGCGTGCCGCACCGGTGGACGAAGGCCAGCTGCGCAAGGCGTGGCCGGAGCGCTTCGTCACCGAAGATGTGGTCCGCTGGGACAGCGAGCGCCGCGCCCTGGTGGCCCTGCGCGAGACCCGTTTCGACCGCATCGTACTGGACAGCCGCTCGGCCGGCCGGGTCGATCCGCAGCACGCCGCGCAGGCGCTGACCGACGCGGTGGCCGAGCTCGGCCTGCAGGCGCTGCCATGGACCGAAGGCCTGCGCCAGTGGCAGGCACGGGTGGAATCACTGCGGCGCTGGATGCCGGAGTTGGATCTGCCCGACTGCAGCGACGCGGCCCTGCTGGCCAACCGTGCGCAGTGGCTGCAGCCCGCGTTCGCCGGCAAGAGCCGTCTGGATGCGCTGGACGAGTCCAGCTTCGGCGAGGCGCTGAAGTCGCCGCTGGAGTGGTCACAGCGGCAGCTGGTCGAACGCCATGCACCGACCCGCATCACCGTGCCGTCCGGACTGGAGCGGCCGATCACCTACGAGTTGGACAGCGAAAGTGGCGAGCCGTTGCCACCGGTGCTGGCGGTGAAGCTGCAGGAACTGTTCGGCCTGGCTGATACGCCGCGCATCGCCGATGGGCGCGTGCCGCTGACCCTGCACCTGCTGTCGCCCGGTGGCCGGCCGCTGCAGGTCACCCAGGACCTGCGCAACTTCTGGGAAAACACCTACGCCGAAGTGAAAAAGGAGATGAAGGGCCGCTACCCGCGCCATCCGTGGCCGGATGACCCGTGGACGGCCACGGCCACGCACCGGGCCAAGCCACGCGGGACCTGACCGGTCCTGCCGGCACCACCGGTTGCGGACCCTGCCTGATCCTGAATGGCTGCGGTAAAGTCACGCCACGTGCGGCCTCGACTGACATACCGTTTACGGGCAACACGCGACACTGGACTTCGACCCGAGGCAAAGGACCCCCGCATGAGCAAGCTGACCGTAATCACCGACCGCGCTCTGGAGCGCGCCCTGGAGCTGGCCCACACCGCCGGCGATGGCCTGAAGAGCGCCGGTGGCAGCCTGCGCAATGCGGACTGGATCAAGACCGGCGCCGCCATCGGCGCAGTGAAGACCGGCGGCAAGGCCGCGACCAAGTTCGTGCGCCGCAATCCGGCAGTGGCCGTGGCCGCAGCTGCGGTCGGTGTGGGCCTGCTCGGCTATGCGCTGTACCGCAAGCAGCAGAAGAAGAAGGCCGCCAATGGCCACGTGGTGAATGGGCAGGCGCAGCGCATCAATGCACGTGACCGCCGCAATGACACCGTGGTGGATGAGCACAGCGATATCGGCAGCGACGCCTGAGATCGTCGGCCGCTGCCAGGGCCGGGGTCCTTCCGCAGGAAGGGCTCCGGCCTTTTCATTTCAACCGATCTGCCGCCACTGGCCCGGCTGCAGGTCGTCCAGCCGGTAGGGTCCCATCGACACGCGGGCCAGCCGCAGCGTCGGCAGGTTCACCGCCGCGGTCATCCGCCGCACCTGGCGGTTGCGGCCCTCGCGGATCGTGATCGCCAGCCAGGCATCAGGCACGGTCTTGCGGAAGCGCACCGGCGGATCGCGTGTCCACAGCGACGGCGCCGGATCGAGGCGCTCGATCTTCGCCGGCAAGGTCGGCCCGTCATTCAGCTCCACCCCATCGCGCAGCCGTTGCAGCTGCTCATCGCTGGGCGTGCCTTCCACCTGCACCCAGTAGGTCTTGTCGGCCTTGTGCTTCGGGTCGGTCAACTTGTGCGCCAGCGTGCCGTTATCCGTCAGCAGCAGCAGGCCTTCGCTGTCATGGTCCAGGCGACCGGCGGCATACACGCGCGGCGGCAGGCCAAACCCGGCCAAGGTCGGCCGCGGCGGCACGCTGCGGTCGGTGAACTGGCAGAGCACGTTGAAGGGCTTGTTGAAGGCAATCAGCATTGCGGGCACGGCGGGTGGCAGATGGCGCATTGTCCCACGCCGCGCTGCCCGCTCGCCGGGCATGGCCCTGCGCTACCGGGCATCGCTTTGGCCGAGGCTGCGGCGGGATCAGCCGAAGACCTTCCACTCCAGCAGGAACGAGCCCAGCACCAGCGCGATGCCGCACGCCGCGATGACATTGGCCCGGCGCCGCAGGCGGACCGGTGGCGGATTCATGGCACGCGCGCGTTCCTCCAGCAGCGCACCGGCGAACAGCACGGCAAACCCCACCGTCGCCACCAGGTCGTAGGCATGGCCACCGTAGAACACGAAATCAATCAGCCGCGCCAGCACCAGCACGGCCACGGCGATGTAAAAAATCTTCTTCAACTATCCATGTCCTTGCATACGATCGAATTCCGGCGCATGGCCGGCCTTGGGACCAGCCATGCGCCGCGCTACGCGCGATGAGCCGAGCATGGGCTCGGCTCTACAGAGTCAGCATGCGCCAGCCCGGCACCCCTCTTACGGCTTGATGAAGCGCAGGGTCATGCGATCGCTCTCGCCGATCGCCTGGTACTTCACGTCGTCGGCCTTGTCGTGCTGGTTGGTCGGCGGCAGCGTCCACACGCCGTTCGGGTGGTCCTTGGTGTCGCGCGGGTTGGCGTTGACCTCACTGCGCGCATCCAGCTTGAAACCAGCCGCCTCGGCCATCGCGATCACCTGCTGCTGGCCGACATAGCCGGTGTCATCGTCGTCGGCCACATCGGTCTTGGCGCGATGCTCGACCACGCCGAGCACGCCGCCCGGCTTGAGCACGTTGAAGAAGCCCTGGAACATGCCCTGTGCCTGGCCGGCCTTGCGCCAGTTGTGCACGTTGCGGAAGGTCAGCACCACGTCGGCAGAATTGGCCGGGCCGAACACCGGCTTGGCCGGATCGTAGGCGACCACGGCAGTCTTGCCGAACTGCGCCGGTGCGCCGGCGTACTTCTTTTCCAGGCTGTCGCGGCTGCGCTGCTGGTAGTCACGGCCGCGGCCTTCGGGCACGGCCATCGGGTCGACCACGGCGGCGACGTATCGGCCCTTGTCATGCAGCAGCGGCGCCAGGATCTCCGAGTACCAGCCGTTGCCGGGGGTGATCTCGATGACGGTCTTTTCCGGAGCCACCCTGAAGAACGACAGCGTCTGCGCCGGATGACGGAAGCCATCGCGCTTGACGTTGTTGGCATCGCGGGTGGGCGCCTTCACCGCCGCGTCGATGGCCGGCGAGACCTCGATCTTCGCCGGCGCTACCGTGGCCGGTGCGGCGAACGCAGGAACAGCAGCAAGCAGGGCCGAAGCAAGCAGCAGTCGGCAACCACGCAGGGACGAAGCAGGCATCATCGGGACGACTCCAGCGGAAGATGCGGCGAGACTAGCAGTCGCAGCGTCCCAGGTGTTCACAAAACGTTAGCTGCGTGCGCGCCGCGGAACACTGTTTTGTGGTCGTCGCCGCAGCACGGTCACACATCGCGTTCTATTCTGGAGCACTTCCCCCAAGGAGTCCGTGCCCATGACGGCAACCCGCGAACTGGGCCGTTCCGGCCTGCATGTACGTCCGCTCGCCTTCGGTGGCAACGTGTTCGGCTGGAGCGCCGATGAAAAGGCCAGCTTCGCCCTGCTCGATGCCTTCGTCGACGCCGGCTTCAATCTGGTCGACACCGCCGATGTGTACTCGGCCTGGGTGCCCGGCAATGTCGGCGGCGAATCGGAGACGCTGATCGGCAAATGGTTCGCGCGCAGCGGCAAGCGCGACAAGGTGGTGCTGGCGACCAAGGTGGCCAAGTGGGCCGAACGCCCCGGCCTGACCCCGGACAACATCAATGCGGCGGTCGAGGATTCGTTGCGCCGCCTGCAGACCGACGTGATCGACCTGTACCAGGCGCACGAGGACGATGAGTCGACGCCACTGGAGGCGACGCTTGCGGCATTCGGCCGCCTGATCGAGGCCGGCAAGGTGCGTGCGATCGGCGCCTCCAACTACAGCGCCACGCGCCTGGCCGACGCGCTGAAGGTCTCCACCGACTACAAGCTGCCGCGTTACGAAACCCTGCAGCCGGAGTACAACCTGTACGACCGCGCCGGCTACGAGAAGGAACTGGAACCGCTGGTGCAACGCGAACAGATCGGCGTGATCGGTTACTACGCCCTGGCCAGTGGCTTCCTCAGCGGCAAGTACCGCACGCCGGCCGATGCAGCCAAGAGCCCAGCGCGTGGCGAGACGGTGGTGAAGCGCTATCTGAACCCGCGCGGCCTGCGCATCCTGCAGGCGCTGGATGACGTGGCCAGCAAGCACGCCGCCAGCGCCGCACAGATCGCACTGGCATGGCAGATCGCACGGCCGTCGATCACCGCGCCGATCGTCAGCGCCACCAGCGTCGAGCAGCTGCACGATCTGCTGGCAGCGGCCAACCTGTCGTTGAGCGTGCAGGACGTCGCGCAGCTGGATGCCGCCAGCGCGGAAGCCTGAGTTGTAGTGCCGGCCGCTGGCCGGCATTGCACAACAGCGAAGAAAATAATTGAACAAAATAGTTGCGCGCGACTAAATCGTGGTTTATCGTGCGCACCTCGTTTCAACAACCACTGGAAAACTCCCTTGAACGCGCATTCCGTCGCCACCGCCAAACTGCTGCCATGCCTGCGCATGGACGGGCTGGCGCGCGCGTTCGGCAAGGAAGACCAGCTGACAACGGCCTGATACCCGCCCTGCGGAGATCGGCCACCCCGATCTCCGAGGCCTGACGACGCCCTCGGAACGCACGTCCCGGGGGCGTTTTCGTTTGCGTCGGCACAAGGACCCGCGATGCCAGAACTGCACCCCGCGCGGCAACCCGCCGCTCACTGACCCAGGTTTCTTCGCCGCACCGGAGGATTTTCTCCGCGTGCATGGCAACGCCTGGACATTATCTGCATCGCACCCAAACATTATCGCTCGCGATAATGTCGGTGGCCTGCACCCTCGACTACCAACGGTCCCATTTCAACCACGGGCTGGTGCGCGCGGCATTGCCGTGGCGTATGCCGGAGGTCGCGGACATGCCATCGCCTGGATCGCCTGCTGGAGGCAGGCGCCGGTTCGCCGGCACGCGGTTCGATTCCGCGCGGTCCCCAACTGGATAGCTCAGCTTGGTCAGAGCAACGGATCCGTAATCCGTCTGTCGTGGGTTCGATTCCCACTCCAACCACATGACCTGTCACGTCATGACTTGAAGCAACACCCGGGGCGCAAGCCCCAGCGGCCATCGTCGCCGTCCACCGTCATTGCCTTCGGGCAGGAACGTGGAAGGCAACGGACCGCACGCCGGGCCTCGGCCTGTCACCACTACCTGCCCCACTCTGCTCCGGTGCTGTCTGCCGGCAGCGATGGCCGCAAGGGTGATGACGCACCGAAGGCTCCGCGCGCGGACCGTCGGCCGATGGCCGCCCTCTTCCGCTGCCTGCACGTGGTGTGCAGGCGGCCTCGCCACGACCTGATCGACCCGGGTCATGGTGATTCATCCGCATCGGGTCGAACCACCAGAGCCATACAAGGAGAGACTCCCATGTTCTGGACCATCAAGGTCGTGATCGGCGACGGCGAGCGCGGCCTGGTGTATCGCAACCGTCGTTTCCAGCAGATCCTGCTGCCGGGCGTGCACCGCCTGTCGCCGTTCGGCGGCCGGCCGCACGTGGACATCCACAACGCATCGAAGGGCGCGGCCTACACCGGCAGCGACCAGGACAGCCTGATCGAAGCGCTGGGCGCACAGCTGGACACGCACTTCGTACTGGCCAACGTCGGCGCCGGCGAGGTCGGCCTGTTGCTGCGCAACGGCCGCATCGACGAGGTCCTGCCGCCGGGCAGCCGCCGTCTGTACTGGCGCGGTTCGGTCGACACCCAGGTCCGCGTGATGGCGCTGGGTGACGAGCCGCGCATCCCGCTGGACGTGCAGCAGCGCCTGGGCCAGCTGGGCATGCTGCCGCGTGTCGCGGTGATCAGCACCGTGCCGAGCGAGTCGGTCGGCCTGCTGTTCATCGATGGCACGCTGCGGCAGACGCTGGATGCCGGTCTGCACGCGTTCTGGAACTTCAACGGCAACGTGTCGGTGGAGCGTGTGGAACTGCGTGCACGTTCACTGGACGTGTCCGGCCAGGAGCTGCTCAGCCGCGACAAGGTGACCCTGCGGGTGAACCTGGCCGCGACCGTGCAGGTGGTCGACCCGGTGCGTGCACACCGCACGCTCAGCAATGCCGATGAGTTCATCTATCGGCAACTGCAGTTCGGCCTGCGCCAGGCGATCGCCGCACGCAGCCTGGACGAGCTGCTCGGTGACAAGGCGGCGCTGGACGGCGAGATCGCCGCCCATGTGCAGGCCGCGATCGAGGGCCACGGTGTGCGCCTGCTCGGCGTCGGCATCAAGGACGTGATCCTGCCGGGCGAGATGAAGGAGATCCTCAACGGCGTGGTGCTGGCCGAGAAGCAGGCCCAGGCCAGCGTGATCCGTCGCCGCGAGGAGGCCAACGCCACGCGTTCGCAGCTCAACACCGCAAAGCTGATCGAGGACAACCCGGTGCTGATGCGCTTGAAGGAGCTGGAGGCGCTGGAGAAGGTCACCGAGAAGATCGACACGCTCACCGTGTTCGGCGGCCTGGATGGCGTGCTGAAGCAGCTGGTGACGATCAGGTAGGGGTCGCGGCGGCGCAGGGACGCGCCGCCGGCCCATCAAGGACATTCAAGAAGACATGGACACTCAGCAGAACTATCAATGGCTGCACGCCGAGGGCACCACGCCGATCAAGGGCTGGGTCAACGGTGTGCCGCTGGAAGCGCAGGCCCACGAGCAGCTGCGCAACATCGCCGCGATCCCGTTCGTCGGGCCGTGGGTGGCGGTGATGCCGGACGTGCACCTGGGCAAGGGCGCGACCGTGGGCTCGGTGATTCCGACCCGTGGCGCGATCATTCCGGCCGCGGTCGGCGTTGACATCGGCTGCGGCATGGCGGCGGTGCGTACCACGCTCCGTGCCAACGACCTGCCCGATGACCTGCGGCAACTGCGCAACAGCATCGAGCGCAGCATCCCGGTCGGCAATGGGCGCGGCGGCGAGCATCACCGCATGCCCGACAGCATCCACACCCGTTTGGTGCAGTCGGGGCTGGCCGCCGGCCTGGAGAAGATCAAGGACAAGCACCGCCGGATCCGCACCGACAAGCTGGACCGCCAGCTGGGTACGCTGGGCGGCGGCAACCACTTCATCGAACTGTGCCTGGACGAGACGGATACGGTGTGGGTGATGCTGCACAGCGGCTCGCGCGGCACCGGCAACCTGATCGGCACCTACTTCATCGAGAAGGCGCGCGAGGAACTGGCCCGCCGCGTGCTTGGCTTCCACCTGCCGGACAAGGACCTGGCGTTCTTCATGGAAGGCGAGCCGCTGTTCGATGACTACGTTGAAGCGGTGTCGTGGGCGCAGGACTACGCCCGGCAGAACCGCGAGGCGATGATGTCGCGCGTGCTGGCCGAAATGCGCCACCGGCTGCCGAAGTTCCAACTGGCGGCGATGGCGGTGAACTGCCACCACAACTATGTGCAGAAGGAAACGCACCACGGCCAGGAACTGCTGGTGACGCGCAAGGGCGCGGTCAGTGCGCGTGAGGGCGAGCTGGGCATCATTCCCGGCAGCATGGGCACGCGCAGCTACATCGTGCGCGGCAAGGGCAACGCGGACAGCTTCCACAGCTGCAGCCACGGTGCCGGCCGGGCGATGAGCCGTGGCACGGCGCGCCAGCAGATCACGCTGGCCCAGCATCGCGAGGCCACCGCACACGTTGAGTGCCGCAAGGACAGCGGCGTGCTGGACGAGTCACCGGCCGCGTACAAGTCGATCGACGATGTGATGGCCGCGCAGCTGGACCTGGTCGACGTGGTGCACACCTTGCGGCAGGTGCTGTGCGTGAAGGGGTAATGGAACGGTGCCGACCAAGGCCGGCATCTACCAGAGCAGATGGTCAGCGCGGCACGCTGTCCTCGGCCACCAGCGCATGATGCACGCCAATGCCCGCGCGCACGCCCTCGGCAGCGGCCAGCGTGATGTTGCCAACCGTGGTTGCATCGCCCGCGGCATACACGTTCGGCACCGAGGTCTGCTTCATCATGTCGACCTCGATCAGCACGCCCAGCGGGCTCTCGACCAATGTGCAGCCCAGTTGCTGTACCAATGGCGTGGCCATCGCCTGGGTGGCCGGCACGAACAACGCACGCTGGGCGATGCGGCGGCCGTCGGCCAGCTCCACTTCCAGCCAGGTCGGCTGGTCGCCCTGCACGCCCAGCACCGGCGAGGTCTCGATCTGCACGCCGCGCTGCTGCATGGCCGCCCGTTCCTCATCGGTGATCGGCAGGCCCTGGCTGAAGAACGTGACATTGCCCCAGTCGGCGAACAGCGGCGCCTTGCTGGCGGACATCGGATGGCCGCCGAGCAGGCCGATGGCACCACCACCCACTTCATAGCCATGGCAGTACGGGCAATGCAGCACGGTGCTGCCCCAGCGCTCGGCCAGGCCCGGCAACGCCGGCAACTGGTCGGCAATACCGCTGGCCAGCAGCAGCTTGCGCGCGGCCAGGACCTGGCCATCGGCGGTATGCACTTCCACGCCTTCGGCGCGGGCGGCGGCCTGCACGGCTTCAGCATGCAACCAACGCACTGTGGGATAGTCCAGCAGCTGCTGTCGCGCGGTCTTCAGCAGCTCGGCCCCGCTGATGCCATCCAGCCCCAGCACGCCGTGCGAATGGCTGGCGAAGCGGTTGCGCGGCAACCCGGCGTCGATGACCGTGACCGGGCGGCGGGCACGGGCCAGGATCAGGCCGGCGGCAATGCCGGCATAGCTGCCGCCGACGATGAGCACAT
This sequence comes from Stenotrophomonas sp. 115C5, assembly GCF_056861055.1. Classification (NCBI taxonomy): domain Bacteria; kingdom Pseudomonadati; phylum Pseudomonadota; class Gammaproteobacteria; order Lysobacterales; family Lysobacteraceae; genus Stenotrophomonas; species Stenotrophomonas sp. 115C5. The sequence goes on along the minus strand of NZ_JBSPUQ010000002.1, from coordinate 127,338 downwards.
CAGGATTCATGGTGACCTTCCAGGGAGCGGTGATGGGCGAGATGGCGGGCGAAGTCGGCGCCGAGCTGGTCCAGCGTGGTCGCCTGCAGCCGCTGTTCGAGAAGGCGCTGTGCTTCGCGCGCCCCTTCGAGCAGGGCGCTGTTGACCAGCTGCTGGATCGGGCAGCCGCCGCCGGAATCGCGGGCGCCGACCTGCACCAGCGGTGGTGCGCCCACGGCCAGATAGATGTCATGCAGGGTGATCGTTGCGGCATCGCGTGCCAGCAGGCTGCCGCCGCCGTGGCCGCGGGTGCTGCGCACCAGGCCGGCCTTGTGCAGCTGTGCCAGCAGGCGACGGATCACCACCGGATGCGTCGGCAGGCACGACGCCAGCTGCTCGGACGTACGCGGGGCAGCGTGGCCCACCAGATGCGCCATCACGTGCAGGGCGTCGGAAAGCGGGTTTGCTGATTTCATGTAACAACAATAGTTACATTTAAACCACCTGTCGAGAGTCCGTATTCGTTCCATATGGACACATTTGTCCTATTAAACATCTCCTTCACATCGCTAAACGGAACGCGAATGTGATCGTTGTCGCACTTCAGACGCACAGGGCACGGGTCGATACCGCATTGCCCCTTCCCGAGAGTCCCTTCCATGAAAGCGTCTGTCCGTGCTCCGCGCCTGCAGTCCAAGCTGCTCGGCGCGGTTTCTGTTGGTCTGGCCGTGGTCCTGCTGTGCGCACTGGCGGGCTTGGCCTCCGCCTGGTTGAAGCTGTCCACCGAGGTTCCACCCGAAGTCGCGCACAGCCGCGATGCAGAACGCCTGCAACGCGAGTTCCGCGGCCAGGTGCAGGAATGGAAGAACGTATTGCTGCGCGGCCGCGACGATGCGCTGCGCCAGCGCCATCTGGATGCCTTCGACAGCGAGGGCCGCCTGGTCGAGCAGCTGGCCAAGGGCCTGGTGACCAGCCCGGACGCGCGCACGCGTGATCTGGCACAGGCCTTCATCGGCCTGCATGCGCAGCTGCAGAAGGACTATCACGCTGCCCTGCAGGCATTTGCAGAGGCCGGCTACGACCCCGCCGCCGGCGACAACCTCGTGCGCGGCAAGGATCGCCCGGTGGCGACGGCACTGGATGCGCTGAGCACGCACGCCACGCAGGTGGCCGAAGCAGCGGTGGCCGCGCGTTCTCAGCAGGCACGGCAGACGTTGTTGCTGTGCGCGGCGCTGACCGTGCTGGCCGCGGTGCTGCTGCTGATGGGCCTGGCCTGGTGGCTGCGGCGCGCGGTGGTGCAGCCGGTACTGGCGGTGGAAGCCGCTGCACGTGCAGTGGCTGCCGGCGACCTGCAACACGTGGTGCAGGTGCACAGCCGCGACGAGATCGGCCGCCTCGCGCAGGCCATGCAGGCGGTGCAGTCGACACTGCGCGGCGTGCTGGATGCACAGGCCGCGATGGCGCAGGCGCATGAGGCCGGCACCATCAGCCACCGCATGGACGCCAGCGCCTTCCCCGGCGCGTTCGGCACGATGGTGGCCGACAGCAACGCGCTGGTCGATGCGCACATCCAGGTGAAGCTGCGCGCGATCGCGATCATGGGCCGCTATGCCGTCGGCGACCTCAGCCAGGACATGGAACGCCTGCCCGGCGAGAAGGCCGTGATCACCAACGCATTGGATACGGCCAAGGCCAATCTCGGTGTGATCAACGGCGAGATCCGCCGCCTGGCCGAAGCGGCGGCCGCCGGTGACTTCAGCCAGCGCGGCGACAGCGCTCGTTTCGAGCATGATTTCCGCGCGATGGTCGACGGTTTGAACCGCCTGATGCAGACCACTGAACTGAACCTGGGCGAGGTCTCCAGCATGTTGCGTGCGATTGCCGATGGCCGTCTCGGCGCGCGCATGCACGGTGATTTCCAGGGCGTGTTCGCGCGTATCGCCGGTGACGCCAACACCACCGCCGCGCAGCTGGCGACCATCGTCACCGACATCAAGCACGCCTCCGGAAACATCCACACGGCGGCGGCGGAGATCGCCGCCGGCAACAATGATCTGTCGCGCCGCACCGAACAGCAGGCCGCCAACCTGGAAGAGACGGCGGCATCGATGGAGGAACTGACCTCCACCGTGCGCCAGAACGCCGAACACGCGCGCCAGGCCAACCAGCTCGCGATCGGCGCGCACACCGTTGCCTCTCACGGCGGCAGCGTGGTCGGCCAGGTGGTGACGACGATGGGCGCGATCGAAACCTCGTCACGGCAGATCGCCGAGATCATCAGCGTGATCGATGGCATCGCCTTCCAGACCAACATCCTGGCGCTGAACGCTGCGGTGGAAGCCGCGCGTGCCGGCGAGCAGGGCCGTGGCTTCGCGGTGGTTGCCAGCGAGGTCCGCACGCTGGCGCAGCGTTCGGCGGCGGCGGCGAAGGAGATCAAGTCGCTGATCGAAGCCTCGGTGGAACAGGTGGGGCACGGTGCACAGCGCGTGCGTGAGGCCGGTGACACCATGGCCGAGATCGTGGCCTCGGTGCAGCGCGTGACCGACATCATGGCCGAGATTTCCGCCGCCTCGCAGGAACAGAGCGCGGGCATCGAACAGGTCAGCCAGACCGTGATCCAGATGGACGGCACCACCCAGCAGAACGCTGCGCTGGTGGAGGAAGCCAGCGCCGCGGCACGCAGCCTGGAACAGCAGGCGAACCGGTTGATCGAGGCGGTGGATGTGTTCGACCTGTCGACCACGGCGGATGCGAAGGGCGGGTTGGCGCGCGCGGCCTGATTGGTCCGGTTGCCGGCCAGCGTCAGATGGGTAGCGCCCGACCGTTGGTCGGGCGATGGCAGGTGCAGTGCGGACCAACGGTCCGCACCCACCCGAATCCGATCAGCGCAGGTAACCGCTCTGCGCCATTGCTTCACCCAGGTAATCCAGGAACGAGCTGATCCGCGCCGATACCGCCGTGTTGCGGTAATACACCGCGTGGATCGGCTGGTACACATCCAGCGTCTGCGCCGCCAGCACCGGCACCAGGGTGCCAGCAGCGCGGTCGCGATCGGTGACGAAGTCGGACAGGCAGGTGATACCGACACCTTCCACCGCCAGGCGGCGTAGTGTTTCGCCGCTGGACACCGCGATATCCGGATGCACCCGCAGCAGGCCATCGGAATCGCCCGGCAACGGCCAGCGGTTGAGTGACTCCGGCTCGTTGAAGCTGAGCAGCGTGTGCTGGCCCAGCGCGGCGACGCTGGCCGGTTCGCCGTGTGCAGCCAGGTAGGCCGGGCTGGCCACCAGCCGCAGCTGGCACCGCCCCAGCGGCCGCGCATGCAACGTGGAGTCGGCCAGTGGCCCGATCCGGATCGCCAGATCGGTGCGCCGCTCGAGTAGGTCGATGTAGCGGTCGGAGCTGTTCAACTCCAGCTGCACTTCCGGGTAGCGCGCACGATAGCCGCTCACCAGCGGCGCGATCACGTGCAGCACGAACGGCATCGCCGCATCCACGCGCAGGCGCCCTGCCGGGCGCTCGCGGCGCGCCGCCATCTGTTCCTCGGCCGATTCCACCGCATCGATGATCGCCCGTGCATGGCGCAGGAACGCCTCGCCCTCGGCAGTCAGGTGCAGGCGGCGGGTGGTGCGGGTCAGCAGGGTGATCCCCAGCTTGTCCTCCAGCCGCCCCAGCGCACGGCTCACGCCCGAGGGCGTCTGCCCCAGCTGCTCGGCAGCTGCACTGATCGACCCGCTGTCGATCACCGCGAGGAAGGCCTGCATTTCGTCGAGAGTGGTCTTCATGCCGCCATTATTGACTGAGCGGCAATAGTGATTGGCGTGAAGACTGGTTTTTCGGCAAAGGTGCGCCGCGCACACTGCGCGCCTTCCTTCCCTCCGGAGCCGGCCATGATCCGTGGCATCCCCCTCGCCCTGCTGGCGTTGACCCTCGGTGCCTTCGCCATCGGCACCACCGAGTTCGTCATCGTCGGCCTGATTCCCACCATTGCCGCCGATCTGCAGGTCAGCCTGCCCTCCGCAGGCCTGCTGGTCTCGCTGTATGCCCTCGGGGTGGCCATCGGTGCGCCGGTGCTGACCGCGCTCACCGGCCGCGTGCCGCGCAAGACCCTGCTGGTGGCGCTGATGGTGCTGTTCACGCTTGGCAACGTCATCGCCTTCCTGGCGCCGGGCTATACCTCGCTGATCATCGCCCGCATCCTCACCGGCTTGGCCCACGGCGTGTTCTTCTCGATCGGTTCGATCATCGCCACCGCGGTGGTGCCGAAGGAGAAGGCAGCCAGTGCCATCGCCATCATGTTCACCGGCCTGACCGTGGCGCTGGTGACCGGTGTGCCGCTGGGCACTTTCATCGGCCAGCACCTGGGCTGGCGTGCCACCTTCCTGGCGGTAGCCGGCCTCGGCGTGATCGCTCTGCTCGGCGCGCTGCTGTTCGTGCCGCGCAGCGTGCCGCAGAGTGCGCCCGCCAGTTTCCGCCAGCAGCTGGCTGTGCTGGCCCAACCCCGCCTGCTGCTGGTCTATGCGATGACCGCACTTGGCTACGGCGGCACCTTCCTGGCCTTCACCTATCTGGCGCCGATCCTGCAGGACGTCACCGGTTTCTCCGCCAATGCGGTCAGCCTGGTGCTGCTTGTGTACGGCGTGTCGGTCGCGATCGGCAACCTGTGGGGCGGGCGCATGGCCGACCGCATGGGGCCGGTGCCCGCGCTGAAGCGCATCTTCGCCCTGCTGGCCGTCGTGCTGTTCATGCTCACCTTCACCGCCTACACCACCTGGCTGATGCTGCTGACGGTGCTGGCACTGGGTGCGGTGGCCTTCGGCAACGTACCCGGCCTGCAGGTGTATGTGGTCAAGCAGGCGCAGCGCTATGCGCCGCAGGCCACTGACGTGGCCTCGGGGCTGAACATCGCCGCCTTCAACATCGGCATCGCGCTGGGCGCCTCGCTCGGCGGGCTGGTGGTGGAGAACATCGGCCTGATGCACACGCCGTGGCTGGGCGCACTGGTGGTGGTAGGCGCGTATGCATTGACCGTGCTCAGCGGCCGCCTGGACCGTCGTGATGGCATCGATGATCGCGCCGATGGCATCGCCGTGGCCGCGCATTGATTCATGCAATGCAGCGTTGCCGGCATGCATACGGCACCTGCCCTACCCTCTTTCCTTTGCGACTCCCTCCCCCTTGGAGCTTCCCATGACTGTTCCCGCTTTTGGCCTTGGTACCTTCCGCCTGAAGGACCAGACCGTGATCGACTCGGTGCGCAATGCACTGGACGTCGGCTACCGCGCCGTTGATACCGCGCAGATCTATGGCAACGAAGCCGAAGTCGGCCAGGCCATCGCCGAGTCCGGCGTGCCGCGTGATGACCTGTACCTCACCACCAAGGTGTGGATCTCCGAGTTCAAGCATGATGCGCTGCTGGCCAGCCTGCGTACCAGCCTGGAAAAGCTGCGCACCGATCGCGTCGACCTGGCGCTGATCCATTGGCCCTCGCCGAACGACAAGGTCGATGTGCCGATGGAGGAGTACCTGCCGGCGCTGGCCGAAGCCAAGGCGCAGGGGCTGACCAGGGCGATCGGCATCTCCAACTTCACCATCGCCCAGACCCGCAAGGCGATCGAGATCCTCGGCGCCGATGCGATCGCCACCAACCAGATCGAGATCCATCCGTACCTGCAGAACCGCCTGCTGGTGAAGTTCCTGCAGGACAACGGCATCCACACCACCGCCTACATGAGCCTGGCCTATGGCGAGGTGATCAAGGACCCGGTGATCCAGGCCATTGCCGGCCGCCACCAGGCCACGCCCGCGCAGATCGCACTGGCCTGGGCACTGCAGCAGGGCTTCTCGGTCATTCCGTCCTCGACCAAGCGCGAGAACCTGGCCAGCAACCTGGACGCGGCCGCGATCCGGCTGACCGACGAGGACATGGCGCAGATCGCCAAGCTGGATCGTGGGCACCGCCTGGCCAACCCGGAAGGTATTGCGCCGGCCTGGGATTGAAGAGCGGCCGCCGGGGCGGGGCCCCCGCCGACCCGGAACGCGGGGGTGGGCCCCGGCCCGCCCCCGGGGGGCCTTGATGTCGGGCCGCCGGGCCGGGCCGGGCGGGCCCGGATACGCGTGGGTAGCGCCGGGCCATGCCCGGCGGATCCATCAGGCCTGCAACAACCAGCCTCGCATCGCCGCACTGACCTCGTCCGGCTTTTCCATCGGGGCAAGGTGCCCGCAATCGGGCACCACCACCAGCTGCGAGTGCGGCACCAGGGCGTGCATTTCCTCGCTCACTGCCAGCGGCGTGATGCGATCATTGGCGCCACAGATGATCAACAGCGGATCACGGTAGCCGGCCAGCACGTCATGGCCGTCGCGGCGTTCCAGCGCGCTCTGGCGCAGGAACACCTCCGAACCCAGGCGGGCGGTCATGTCGCGCACGCGCTGCACCAGCACGTAGTCGTCCAGCCGCGAGGCATCGATGTAGCTGCGCATCAGCGTATCGCCGAACCCGCGGAACCTGCCCGGCAGGCGCACGCTGGCGCGCTGGCTGCGGCGCTGCTCGGCGCGCTCCGGTGAGTCGGCGTGGATCGAGGTGTCAACCAGCGCCAGCTGCAGTACGCGCTCCGGGGCGATGCGCAGGATCTGCTGGGCGACGAAGCCACCCAACGAGAAACCGGCCAGGGCGAAGCGCTCCGGCGCCTGCGCCAGCACATCCTCGGCCACGGCCTGCAGGGTCTCGCCACGGGTCTGGTCGCCTACGGTGCAATCGGCAATGTCGGCCAGATCGGCCAACTGCGCGCGCCACAGCTCGGCGTCGTTGAGCAGGCCGGGCAGCAGCAACAGGGGAATACGTTCGGTCATGCGGGTATTGTCGCGCCGGTGCGGTGACGGAACCATGCCGCAACGGGCGAACGGGCTTTTGCGCTTTATAGTCGAGCCATGCTCGACTGCTCCACAGCCCGTCGAGCATGGCTCGACTCTACAGAAGACCCTACGACACGGACGCGGCCATGGCAGACCCCTACAACAGCGGCAACCCGACGACCTCGCTGGCACGCTTCGACGATTCACTGGTCACCACGGCCTTCGAGCTTCCCGGCCACCGGGTCGTGCGCAACCTGGGCGTGGTGCGCGGCATCACCGTGCGCTCGCGCTCGATCGTCGGCAATTTCCTGGGCGGCATCCAGACCCTGTTCGGTGGCAACATCACCATCTACACGGAGCTGTGCGAACAGGCCCGCGAGGAAACCTACCGCGACATGGTCAAGCACGCGCGGCAGCTGGGCGCCAACGCGATCATCGGCATGCGCTATGACGCTACCGATGTGATGACCGGGCTGACCGAGGTGCTGTGCTATGGAACGGCAGTGGTGGTGGAGCCGGTGCGCTGACGTTGCAGTGCCGAGCCGATGCTCGGCTCAGGCGCGCCCGTGAGATGCAAGGCAGCCGAGCGTGGGCTCGGCTCTACAGAGGGGTCTCAGGCACTTCGACCTGCTGCACCGGCAGGGTCACCATCATCACCGTCGGGTCGTCCGGGTCCAGCTTGGTCTTGAAGCCCAGGCTCTGGCACATCGCCAGCATGGTGCTGTTCTCGCGCAGCACCTGGCCTTCGACCACATCCAGGCCCAGCCACTTGGCGTACTCGATCATGATCGCCATCAGCCGCCAGCCGATGCCGTGCCCCTTCAGATCCGAGCGGATCAGGATGCCGTACTCGCCACGGTGGTAATCGGCATCGGCGTGCAGGCGCACCGCGCCCAGCATTTCGCCGCTGCGTGGCTCGATCGCCACCAGTGCAATCGAGCGTGCGTAGTCGAGCTGGGTCAGGCGCGCGATGAACTCGTGGCTGAAATGCTTCACCGACTGGAAGAAGCGCAGGCGCAGGTCCTCGTCGCTGACACGGGCGAAGAATGCGCGGAACAGCGCATCGTCTTCCGGACGCACCGGACGCACGAAGGCGCGGCCGCCATCGGACAGTTCGATGGTGCGCTCCCACTCCTTCGGGTACGGGAACACCGAGAAGCGCGGATGACCGCGGCCCTTGTGCAGAATGCGCGACGGCGCCACAGCCACACGTGCGTCGAGCGCGAGGATGCCCTTGCCGTCGACCAGCAACGGATTGATGTCCAGCGTGCGCACTTCGGGAATGTCCGCGGCCAGCTGTGCCAGCTTGACCAGCGCCAATGCCAGTGCGCGCTCGTCAGCGGCAGGCACATCACCGTAGGCCTTGAGGATGCGCGAGGCGCGGGTCTGGCCAATCAGCTCGTGGGCGAGGCGCAGATCCAGCGGCGGCAATGCCAGTGCCTTGTCATTGATCACTTCAACTGCGGTACCGCCACGGCCGACCACGATCACCGGGCCGAACGTCGCGTCATCGGCGATGCCGACAATCAGTTCACGCGCCTTCGGGCGCACGATGGTCGGCTGCACCAGTAGGCCATCGATGCGCGCATCCGGCCGCAGCTGGCGCGCACGCGACAGGATCGCGTTGGCCGCGCTCTGCACCGCCGGCAGCGTGGACAGGTTGAGGCGCACGCCATCCACTTCCGACTTGTGCGGAATATCGGGCGATAGAATCTTCAGTGCGACCGTGGCACCGCGCTCCAGCAGCGGCTGCGCCAGGTCCATCGCCTCGTGCGCATCGCGCGCGTGCATCACCGGCGCGGACGGAATGCCATAGGCCTTGAGCAGTTCATGCGTGGCCAGCGGGTCCAGCCACTGCTGGCCGTTGGCCAGCGCTGCATCAACCAGGGCACGCGCGGCCGCCGCGTCAACGTTGAAGTCCTGCGGCAGGCTGGGTGGCGTTTCCATCAGGGCGTTCTGCGCTTCGCGGTAACGCACCAGATGCTGGAAGCCACGTACGGCCTCCGCCTCGGTCGGATAGGTCGGCACCCGCGCCGCGTTGAGCGTGGCGGTGGCCTGGTCATCGTTGCCCAGCCACACCGCGAACACCGGCTTGTCGCGATGATGGCGCGGGCGCAGGCCGAGCGTGCGGGTCAGCGCCTGCGCAGCGTCTGCGGACGAGGTGAACGCGGTGGGCACGTTGACCACCATCACCGCGTCGTTCTCGTTGTCGGCCAGCAGCGCTTCGATGGCCGCGGCATAGCGGTCACCATCGGCGTCCACCACGATGTCGACCGGATTGCTGCGCGACCAGCCCTGCGGCAGCACCGAATCGAGCTTTTCAATCGTGCTGTCGGACAGAGTGGCGAGCGTGCCACGCAGTGCGATCAGCTGATCAACAGCCAGTCGGCCGACACCGCCACCATTGCTGAGAATCGCCAGCCGACGACCAGGGAATGTACCCAGCCGCCCCAGCGACTCCGCAGCAGTGAACAGTTCGTCCAGCGCGCTGACGCGCAGCAGGCCGGCGCGGTTGAAGGCTGCACCGTACACGTCGTCGGCGCGGGCCAGTGCCTGCACATGGGTATCACGACTGCCCGGCTGCACGCGTTCGGCGCGGCCGGACTTCACCACCACCACCGGCTTGGCGCGGGCGGCGGCACGCGCGGCCGACATGAACTTGCGCGCGTCCTTGATCTGCTCGACATAGAGCAGGATGGCGCGGGTGCGGTAGTCGGTGGCGAAGTAGTCGAGCAGATCGCCGAAGTCGACGTCCATCGTGTCGCCCAGCGAGACCACCGCGGAGAAGCCGACCGAGCGCGCTACGCCCCACTCCACCAGCGCGGCGGCGATCGCCGAGGATTCGGAAATCAGGGCGAGGTCGCCTGCCTGCGGGAAATGTGCGGCGATACTGGCATTGAGTCGCGCGTGCGGCGCGATCACGCCCAGGCAGTGCGGCCCGAGGATGCGCAGGCCATGCTTGCGCGCCACCGCCTCTACCTGTGCGGACAACGAACCCGGGCCTTCGCCCAGGTGCGCAGTGAGGATGATCGCCGCCTGCACGCCGCGCTCGGCGGCGGTACGCACCACCTGCGGCACGATCGCCGCCGGTGCGGTGATCACCACCAGGTCGGGCACCCAGTCCAGGTCCTTCAGCCGCTTGATCGTGCGGATGCCATCGATCTCGGCATGCCGCGGGTTGATCCACGCCACCTTGCCGGGGAAGCCGGTGCCGCGCAGATTGCGCATCACCGCACGGCCGGCCGAACGCTCACGCGGACTGCCGCCGATCACCGCGACCGACTGCGGACGGAACACAGACTGCAGGTGGTAGGTACTCATGCGCCTACGGTACCCAAAAAAGGGGACGGAGGGGATTAAGTCGTTTGTGGCACAAACGACTTAATCCCCTCCGTCCCCTTTTTTGTTACAGCAGCGTGCCGTGCAGGATCATCGCGGCGATGCTGAAATAGATCACCAGGCCGGTGACATCCACCAGGGTGGCCACGAACGGGGCCGAGGCGCTGGCCGGGTCGAAGCCGAACCGCTTCAGGATGAAGGGCAGCATCGAGCCGGACAGCGAACCGAAGGTGACGATGCCGACCAGCGCGGCGCCGATGGTGATCGCCAGCAGGATCCAGTGCTCGCCGTAGTCATGCAGGCCGCCCAGCTGCCAGATCACGATGCGCACGATCGCCAGGCAGCCGAGGATGGCACCCAGCACCATGCCGGTCGGAATCTCGCGGATGGCCACCTTCCACCAGTCGCGCAGGCGCAGTTCACGCAGCGCCAGGCTGCGGATCAGCAGCGAGGTGGCCTGCGAGCCGGAGTTGCCGCCGGAACTCATGATCAGCGGAATGAACAGGGTCAGCACCACCGCGCGCGCCAGTTCGTCCTCGTAGTGCTGCATCGCGCTGGCGGTCAGCATCTCGCCCAGGAACAGCACGCTCAGCCAGCCGGCGCGCTTGCGCAGCATCTCGAAGAAGCCGATCTGCATGTAGGGCTTGTCCAGCGCTTCCATGCCGCCGAACTTGTGCGCGTCCTCGGTGGATTCCTCGATCAGCGCATCGAGCACGTCGTCCACGGTGACGATGCCCAGCATCTGCTGCTGGTCGTCGACCACCGGAATCGCCAGCAGGTCGTGGCGGCGGATCAGCCGCGCCACTTCTTCCTGGTCCATCAGCGCATCCACCGTCACCGGCGGATTGACCTGGGCCACGTCCAGGATCGATTCCTCGGGCAGGCCGGTGATCAGCCGGCGCATGGTCACCACCTGCTGCAGCTGCTGGCTGGCCGGGTCCAGCACGTAGATCGCGTATACCGTCTCGCGGGTGCGCTCGACCTGGCGGATGTGCTGCAGGGTCTGCGCCACGGTCCAGCTGGCGGGTACCGCCACGTACTCGGTGGTCATCAGCGCGCCAGCGGTGTTCGGCGGGTAGCTGAGCAGCTTCTGGATGGCCTGGCGGGCGTCGGTGCCCAGCAGCGGGATCAGCCGCGCGCGTTCTTCCTCGTCCAGCTCGTGGACGATGTCGGTGGCACGGTCATCGGCCATCAGACCCAGCAGGGCGGCGGCGCGTGCCGGCGGCAGCGCGGCCACCAGTTCGCCGCTGCGGTGCAGTTCCGGTGCCTCCAGCATCTTCACCGCACGCGGCAACGGCAGCGCGGCCAGCGTTTCCGCAGCGCGGGTCAGTTCCAGCGTGTTGAGGAATTCCACCGCATCGGCGGTGTTGTAGTTCGCCAATGGCGCGGCCAGTGCGGCGGCATCGGCCACCGGGCGCAGCAATTGCTTCTGGTTCATCGGGTTTGCCTTGTGGGGGTGCGACCTCGCGCAACGCCAACGCAGGCAAACCGTCCCGATGTCAGGCGGTGGCCATCGCTGGCGTCGAACGAGGTCGACTTCTACTGTCGCTGGACATGGGTTGGGGACTCCGGGATGCGTGTGCGGGCGGACGCGCCGCCAGCGGCGGGCAGTCTGGACCCGTGGGCCATGCAGGTCAACCCGGTCCCGCCGCGGCAGCACCCTGCCCCGCAGGTTGTTCTCGTGCGTACACAGACCGGCGCGCATAATGGCGCGGTGGTGTTCGCCACGCTTTCTCCACCCGAACGGACGCACAGCGGGCTCCCCCGATGACCAGGTATTCCCATGCATAGCGGTGGTCTGGAACTGGCCCTGGTGCTGCTGCTGGCGGCGGTCATCGCCGTGCCGGTGTTCAAGAAGTTCGGCTTCGGCGCGGTGCTGGGCTACCTGGCGGCCGGTGTGGTGCTGGGCCCGGACGGGCTGGGCTTCGTGCAGGACGCCGACCGCATCCTCGGTGCCGCCGAGATCGGCGTGGTGATGCTGCTGTTCGTGATCGGCCTGGAGCTGTCGCCGGCACGCCTGAAGGTGATGCGGCGCTCGGTGTTCGGCGCCGGCGCCGCACAGGTGGCGCTGTCCGGGCTGGTGCTGGGCGGCCTGCTGCTGCTTGACCATTTCCAATGGAAAAGCGCGCTGGTGGTGGGCGTGGCGCTGGCGTTGTCATCCACCGCGGTGGGCCTGCAGCTGCTGTCCGAGCACAAGGCGATCAACAGCGACCATGGCCGGCTCGGGTTCGCCATCCTGCTGTTCCAGGACCTGATCGCGATTCCGCTGCTGGCGGCCATCCCGCTGCTGGGCGGGGTGAAGAACGAGACCCTGCGCTGGGAAGACGCCGCCGTGGCCCTCGGTGCGCTGGCCGTGGTGATCCTGTGCGGGCGACCGGTGCTGCGCAAGGTGTTCAGCATCATCGCGCGCACCCGCAGCCCGGAAGTATTCACCGCCACCGCACTGCTGGTGGTGCTGGGCACCGCCTGGTTCATGCAGGAAGCCGGCCTCAGCCCCAGCCTGGGCGCGTTCCTGGCCGGCGTACTGCTGTCCGATTCGGAGTTCCGGCACGAACTGGAAGCGCAGATCGAGCCGTTCAAGGGGCTGTTGCTGGGCCTGTTCTTCATCGCGGTGGGGATGGGCATCGATCTGGACCGCATCGCCGCCGAGCCGTGGCTGATCGCTGCCGGCGTGGCGATCCTGCTGGTGGTCAAGTTCAGCCTGCTCTACGTGATCGGGCGTATCGCCAAACTCAGTCCGCGACAGTCGCTGCTGCTGGGCAGCGTACTGTGGCTGGGCGGCGAGTTCGCCTTCGTGGTGTTCAATGAAGCACAGCGCGCGCACCTGCTGGGCAACGCCAACCACGACCGGCTGGTGGCGATCGTCGGCCTGTCGATGGCGATCACGCCGCTGCTGATGATCGCGCTGCTCAAGCTGCTCGGTCAGGAGAAGGCCGCACCGCGCCAGGCCGCCGAGGCCGACAAGGTGGCGCCGGACAATCGGCCGAAGGTGCTGATCGCCGGCATGGGCCGTTTCGGCCAGGTGATCGCGCGCCTGCTGACCGCGCAGAAGGTGCCGTTCGTGGCGCTGGAAGCGAACCCGGACACCGTGGCCGACCTGCGCCGCTTCGGCAACCAGCTGTACTACGGCGACCCGACCCGGCCGGAGATGCTGCGCGCGGCGGGCGGCGAGCACATCGATGTGTTCGTGATCACCGTGGACGACCCGGAGACCAACCTGCGCGCGGTGCGCATGGTGCGCCGGCTGTACCCGGACGCGAAGGTGCTGGCGCGTGCACGCAACCGCCAGCATGCGTGGCGCCTGATGGACATGTCGGCCGAGCCGTTCCGCGAAGTGTTCGGCACCAGCCTGGAGATGAGCGGCCGCGTGCTGACCGCGCTGGGCGTGGCACCGGACGTTGCCGAACGCCATGTGCAGCGCTTCCGCGAGCACGACGAACAGCTGCTGCGCGACCAGTATCTGGTGTACGACGACGAGGCGGCGGTGATCCAGACCTCGCGCGACGCACGCAACGACCTGATGCATCTGTTCGAGGCCGACGCGGAAAGCGACGGCAAGTAGGGGGCCGACCAACGGTCGGCACCCACCACAGATTGCATAGTGCCGGCCGCTGGCCGGCAGCCTCGGGATCCCGGAGGTTTCGTAGGGTTGCCGGCCAGCGGCCGGCACTACCCTTTTCCAGGAATCAGCCGTTGTCGCGCAGGAACCGCGCCATCGACGAAACGCCCGGCACGCGCGGTTCGAACTCACCGGCCACGTCGATGAAGCCGCGCATCACCGCGATCTCGCGCGGGCTGCGGTTGAGGCTGTCGCGTACTTCCGGATCGGCACCTGCGCGCAGCAGGCGCTGCACCAGCAACGGCAGGCCATGCAGCGCAGCCAGGTGCAACGGACCGAAGCCGCGCGGGTCGCGCACGTCCAGGCTGACGTCTTCGTCCAGCAGGCGTTCCACCGCCGCCATCACCACCTGCTCGTCGCAGGCGGTACCCGGCTCGGCACGCGCACCCAGCAGCAGCAGCAGCGGCGTGACCGAACCGGCGGCGGCCTGGTCCGGTTCGGCACCGGCCAGCAGCAGGGTGTCGAGCAGGGCCAGCAGGCGCGAGCGGTCGCGAGCACTGAAACCGTACAGCGCGGCACAGTGCAGCGGGCCCAGCTGTTGCGCATCACCGGCATGCACGTCGGCACCGGCGGTGAGCAGGCGCGCGACGATGTCCGGCAGGCCCAGCGCCGAGGCCAGCATCAGCACGGTCACGCCGCCCGGCAGGCGGTGTTCCAGCTTGGCGCCGGCGTCGAGCAGGGCCGAGACGATATCCACCTGGCGCATGCTGACCGCCGCCGACAGCGGCGTAGCACCACTGGCCGCCGCGTGCTGCGGATCGGCACCGCGCGCCAGCAGCAGGTCGGTCACCGCCAGATGGCCACCACCGGCGGCGCGCAGCAGCGCGGTGCAGCCCTGCGCATCGACCGCATCGACGGCGAAGCCCAGATCGATCAGGCGGCGCACTGCATCGACATCACCGGCCATCGCAGCAGCCGGCAGATCGGCCTCGCGCAGGGTGCGGCGCGGCAACGGCCACACCCGCCAGTCCAGCCAGTCGGCCAGATCGCGGCGACCAATCGACAGCGCCACGCCCAGCGGCGTCTGGCCGTCGGCGGCACGGGCTTCCGGCGAGGCACCGTGCTGCACCAGCAGCTTCAGCGCGCCTTCGCGGGCCAATGCGGTGGCCAGATGCAATGCGGTCATGCCATGGCTGTCGCGCGCTTCGCGATCGACACCGGCCTTGAGAAGGGCCTGCTGCAGGCGCAGCCAGCCCAGGCGCACCGCCAGCGACAGCGGCGGATCACCGGCCGGCGAGGCGGCGAACGGATCGGCGCCACGTTCCAGCAGTTCCAGTGCCAGCTGTTCCAGGCCACGGGCGGCCTGGTCGTGCTGCGCACACGCGGCGAGGAAGCGCGCCAGCCCGCCCCGGCCAGCCGGCGACAGGCCACGCTGCAGCATGACCTGCAGCGCCGGCACCGCGTCGATGCCGCGCGACAACAGCGCGAACATCGGCGTGTCGGAACAGGCGTCACGCACGTAGGGATCGGCACCGTGGGCCAGCAGCCAATCGACCGCACGCGGCTCCAGCGCCAGTTCCGGATCGAGCAGCAGGCCACCCAGTTCTTCCGGCTGGCACAGCTTGGCCAGGGCGCCCATGCCTTCGGTGTTGCCGAAGCCCAGCGCTTCGCGCAGCAGGGTCAACGGCGGACGGTCCGGCAGCAGGCCACTGGCGCTGGCGGCTTCGCCGCGCTCGGCCAGGCCATCACTGACGGCGGCCGGCAACGGATAGGACGGGTCCAGCAGGGCCACGATCGCCCAGCGGCCGGCTTCGGCAGCGTAGTCCACCGCACGGCGACCGACCGGATCGGCGGCATCGGCGGCGATGCCCAGCTCGACCAGGCGCTTGATCAGCAGCGGTGAGACATCCTCTGCCATCGCCGCCAGCTGCACCGCGTTGCGGCCTTCGCCGTCCACCGCGACCAGGTCCGGCTTGTGCGGCAGCAGATGCTCGACCACGGCGGCACGACCGGCACGGGCCGCTTCCAGCCATGGCGTACGGCCCAGCGCATCGCGCGCTTCCAGATTGGCACCGGCGCCGAGCAGCACGCCGATGATCTCCACGTGGCCGGCCAGCGCCGCCTCATGCAATG
This sequence comes from Stenotrophomonas sp. 115C5, assembly GCF_056861055.1. NCBI lineage: Bacteria > Pseudomonadati > Pseudomonadota > Gammaproteobacteria > Lysobacterales > Lysobacteraceae > Stenotrophomonas > Stenotrophomonas sp. 115C5. Next base: position 111,473 of record NZ_JBSPUQ010000002.1, on the reverse strand, counting down.
CACTGCGGCGCTGGCGATCGCGGGCGTCGGCGCGCGCCTTGTGCTTGAGCAGCAGCTGCACCCCGGCCGGATCGTCATCTTCGGTGGCAGCGGCGGCCAGCAGCACCGGCGTGCCCTCGGCCGGTTCGCTGCGCGCACCGCGTTCGAGCAGGAAGCGGGCCAGGCGCCAGTTGCCGACCTGGCAGGCCACCGCCAGCGGCGACCAGCCCTCGTTGTTCAACGCATCGACTTCGGCGGCGGCATCGCGCAGCAGCGCGGCCACGCCCGGGTCTGAACTGCGCGCGGCATGGTGCAGCGGGGTATTGCCATCGCTGTCGATGGCACGCGAGTCGGCGCCGTTGGCGAGCAGGGTCATCACCGCTTCGGGGCGGCCGTGCCAGCTGTCGCGGGTGGCGGCCAGCAGCGGGGTCATGCCCCGGTGCGGCGCATTCACATCGACGCCGCGGGCGATCAGTTCGCGCAGCAGGCGCAGGTCCGGCAGCACTGCCGCCAGCACCGCCAGGCTGCGCTGGTCGCGCCAGTTCGGGTCCGGCAGCGCATACGGATCGGCACCGGCCTGCAGCAGCTGCAGGCCCCGGTCGATGCGGCCATGGCGGGCGGCTTCATACAGTGCCGGGGTCAGTTCCTGCGGTGCCATCGCCTCCAGCGGCGCGGTTTCGGCCGCGGCGGCGAACATCGGTTCGTGCTCGTTGCTGGCGGTGGCCAACGGGCTCGCGCGCAGCGACACCAGCGGTGCCGGCGCGACCCGCTGCAGCAGCAGGTGCAGCACTGGAGACAGCAGCATCACCGCCAGTGCGGCGGGCCAGCGTGCGCTTTCCGGCAGCAGGCCCGGCCAGGCCGGCAGCACCACCAGCGCGGCCAGCGCGATCACCAGCGCGGCCACGCCGAGGCCACGCCAGGCGGTCAGGTCGCGCCCGGCCAGCGCCTGCCAGTGCTGGGCCAGGCTGCCATCGAGGCGTTCGACATCGTTCCACAGCGGCCAGGTGCGCCAGGCCGCCAGCAGGCCGGCACTGACCAGCACGCTCAGGCCCAGCACCGCCGCAAGGCTGCCGCTGTCACGCAGTGCGGCCAGCGGCCAGGCCAGCAGCAGCGCCAGCAACAACGGCGCTGCCGTCCACAACGCCAGCAGCGCCGGCAGGTCCTGGCGCGCGACCACGTTCAGCGGCAGCAGCGCGCGGCTGCGCCGCCACCACGACACCGCCAGCGCGAACGCCGGCTGCGCCAGTGCAGCAAGGATGGCACCTGGAACGCCGCCCACGGCGGCGCCCAGCGCCAGCACGGCGCCCACGGCGAAGGCGATCGACAGGGCGCGCGGACGGGACGTGTCAGTCATAGTGGCGCGGCATCAGGCTGGCCACCGACGGCGGCACCTGCAGGTAGAACCCGCGCTCGCTCATTTCGCTGCGGACCTTTTCCGGATCGGCCTGGGCCAGGCGGCGCTGGGCATCCAGGGCCACGTCCAGGACGAAGGCGAGCGTCCCCAGCGAGGTGAGCAGCGGCGCAGGCAGCGCGCTGAAATCATCGCGACGGGGAACGTAGACGTAGGTGTCCGGCTTGAGTTGGCTTTTATAGACGTAGGCGTGCATGTCCGCGGGACGATAACCCGGGAAGAGCCATGATTGTGTCGGAAAGCCGACACCGGGGAAAGCCGTCAGCCGACGATGACGGCGTGATCGACGGCGTTTCCCCGGCGGGGTTCAGCAATGTGGCGGCGGCGTTCAGCCACGGCCGCCACCACGCAGGCGCTTACTTGACCTTGGCGTAGGTACCCTTCAGCGCGACGCCGGCGAGGATCGCACCGGCGTAGCATTCGTAGTTAGTGCTGCTCTTGAACTCGTTCTTCTTGTAGTAGCTGACGATGTCGACCACGGCGTTGGCGCCGCGCGACTTGGCGCCGTCCTGCAGCGCGCGCAGCGCCGACAGTGCGACCCAGCGGCAGGCCTCGGCATCGCTCTTGTTGGCGGCGTTGGTCTTCTTGTTGGTCACGTCTTCGCCCAGGCGCTGCTGCACGCTCACCGGCTGGCCGGCCAGGTAGAAGCGGACGCTGCCGTCGATGCCGGCGTCCTTGGCAGCCTGCGAACTGACCAGTTCCTGCAGGGACTGCTCCACGCGGGTATCGCGGGCAGAAGCGGTGGAGGCCAGGGCCAGCAGTGCGGTGGCCGTGGCGATCATCAGGGTGCGGCGCATCGGAACATCTCCTTGTCGAGGGTGCGGGTAGGTTGCGGGAACAGCGGCGGTGGGGCGGTGGATCACTCGCGCCAGCGACGGAACACCAGCGAGGTGTTGATGCCGCCGAAGGCGAAGTTGTTGCTCATCACGTACTCGGCCTGCAGTTCGCGGCCTTGGCCGGTGATGAAGTCGAGCTGGCCACAGCGCGGGTCGACCTCGGCCAGGTTCAGGGTGGGCGCGAACCAGCCAGCGCGCATCATCTCGATGCTCATCCAGGCCTCGAACGCACCACAGGCGCCGAGCATGTGGCCGACATAGCTCTTCAGCGAGCTGATCGGCATGCGGCTGCCGAACACCTGCGCGGTGGCCTGGGTCTCGGCGATGTCGCCGTGATCGGTGGCGGTGCCGTGGGCGTTGACGTAGTCGATCTGCGCCGGCTCCAGGCCTGCATCCTCCAGCGCCAGGCGCATGGCCTGGGCCATGGTGTCGGCACTGGGCTGGGTGACGTGCTGGCCGTCGCTGTTGGTGCCGTAGCCGACCACCTCGGCAAGAATGGTGGCACCGCGCGCCTGCGCGTGCTCCAGGTCTTCCAGGATCAGCGTACAGGCGCCCTCACCCAGCACCAGGCCATCGCGGCCGGCATCGAACGGGCGCGGCGTGGTCTGCGGCGCATCGTTGCGCACGCTGGTGGCGAACAGGGTGTCGAATACCGCCGCAGCGGTGGCATCGAGCTGCTCGGCACCGCCGGCCACCATCACCGTCTGCTTGCCGCTGCGGATCGCTTCATAGGCCGCGCCCACGCCCTGGCTGCCCGAGGTGCAGGCGCTGGAGGTGGTGTAGACGCGCCCGGACAATCCAAAGAACACACCGATGTTGACCGGCGCGGTGTGGCTCATCATCTTCAGGTAGGTGGTGGCACTGATGCCTTCGGTGGTGAATTCGTTGAGCATGCGGCCGAATTCGCCGGTGGCCTCGTGGCTACCGGACGAGGAGCCGTAGGCCACGCCAGTACGGCCGCTGCGCAGTACTGGATGCTCGTGCAGGCCGGCTTCGCGCAGCGCCACCTCGGTGGCGCGCACCGACATGATCGCGACCTTGCCCATCGAGCGGGTGGTCTTGCGGTTGTAGTTCGGCGGCAGCTCGAAGTCCTGCGCCGGCGCGGCCAGCTTGGTGTTCAGGCCGGCATAGACATCCCATTCGGGCATCGTGCGCACGGCATTGCGGCAGCTGCGCAGGTGCGCTTCGATGGTGGGCCAGTCGTGGCCAAGCGGACTGATGGCGGCAGCACCGGTAACCACCACGCGACGATCGGCGGCCATCAGAGCATGCCCCCGTTCACCGAGATCACCTGGCGGGTGATGTAGCCGGCCGGCTCGGACAGCAGGAACGCCACCGTGGCCGCCACTTCGTCGGGGCGGCCGACGCGGCCGGCGGGAATCAGCTTGAGCGCGTGCTCGATCACTTCATCGTTGAGCATTTCGGTCTCGATCAGGCCCGGGGCCACGCAGTTGACGGTGATCTGGCGGCTGGCCAGTTCGAGCGCCAGGGCCTTGGTGGCACCGATGATGCCGGCCTTGGCGGCACTGTAGTTGACCTGGCCGCGGTTGCCGGCCAGCCCGGACACCGACGACAGGGTGACGATGCGGCCCGGCTTGCGCCGACGCACCATCGGCATGATCAGCGGATGCAGCACGTTGTAGAAGCCATCCAGATTGGTGTGGATGACCTGGTCCCAATCCTCCGCCGACAGTGCCGGGAAAGCACCATCACGGGCGATGCCGGCGTTGCAGACCACGCCGTAGTACGCGCCATGCGCCTCGACATCGGCCTCCAGCGCGGCGCGTGCGGCCTCGCGGTCAGCCACGTCGAACGCCAGCACGCGGGCCTGCTGGCCCAGTGCATGGATCTCGGCCACCACGGCCTGTGCCTCTTCCAGGCGGCTGCGGCAATGCACCACCACGTCGAAGCCATCACGCGCGATGCGCAGCGCGATGGCCCGGCCGATGCCCCGGCTGGCGCCGGTCACCAGCACGCTTCGATTCCCTGTCATGCCTGTCCACTCTCCAGATAGGCCATCGCGTCGGCCGGTTCGAACACCGACACGTTGGCTGTCGCCCATTCGTCCTCACCTGCCAGGATGCGGCAGGCGAACATCCCCAATCCATTGTCACCCAACAGCTCGCAGCGCGCCTGTACGCGCAGCCGCGAACCGGCGGGGAAGCTGCTGCGCGCGCTGCTGTAGCGGCGGCTGCCGAGCAGGAAGCCCAGCTGCGGCGGCTTGCCGGCCGCACGTGCGCGGCAGCCGGCCCAGGCCGCGATGGCCTGCGCCATGTATTCGATGCCGACCCACGCCGGCACTTCGCCGTTCTCCACGAACAGGCCGGCCTCGGGCACCACCAGTTCGGCCTCGAGGGTGTCCTGGTCCCACCGGATGATGCGCTCCAGCAGGCACATGTCCTGGCGGTGCGGCACCACGTCTTCGATCGCGTACAGCGTGTTCATCGGCGCTCCAGTGCCAGCACGGCGTTGCTGCCGCCGAAAGCGAACGAATTACTCAGCACCCGTCGCGGCGGCTGCGCCAGGCGGGTGGCCGGTGCGACCAGCGGCAACACCGGCAGCGCGGGGTCGGCCACGCCGTCCCACCAGTGCGGCGGCAGCTGCTGCTGCGGGTTCTCGGCCAGCAGGATCCAGCACAGCGCGGCCTCGATCGCGCCCGAGGCACCCAGCGTGTGGCCGGTCAGCGGCTTGGTCGAACTGGCTGGCACGCTGTTGCCCAGCACCTGCGAGACCGCCAGGCTTTCCATCGCATCGTTGTGCCCGGTGGCGGTGCCATGCAGGTTCACGTAATCCACTTCGTCGGCGCCCCACCCGGCGCGCAGCAGCGCCTGCTGCAGCGCGTCGATGGCGCCCAGGCCCTGCGGGTCCGGGGCGGACATGTGGTGGGCGTCGGCCGACTCGCCCCACCCGGCCAGACACACCGGCCCAGGCTCGCGCGTGAGCAGGAACAGCGCGGCGCCTTCGCCGATGTTGATGCCGGCGCGGTGCTGCGAGAACGGGTTGCAGCGTGCCGCCGACACCGATTCCAGCGCGCTGAAGCCAGCCACGGTGAAGCGGCACAGCGAATCGGCGCCACCGGCGATCACCGCATCGACGATGCCGGCGCGCAGCATGCGCGCGGCTGACATCAGTGCCTTGGCACTGGACGAACACGCCGTGGACAGGGTCCACGCCGGTCCCTCTGCGCCGCTGCGCTGGCGCACGAACTGCGCGGCGGTGCCCATTTCCTGCTGGGCGTAATCGAAGCCCTGCGGCCACTGGCCCTGCTCGGCGTGGCTGCGCAGGGCCTGCTCGGATTCACCGATGCCCGAGGTGCTGGTGCCCAGCACCACCGCCACGCGCTCGGCACCATGGCGGGCAATCGCCGCGGCCACCGCCGGTGCGATCTGCGCCAGCGCCACGTCCAGCAGGGCGTTGTTGCGCCCGCGCAGGGCCACAGGCAGGTCTTCCAGCGCCGGCAGCGGCGTGCGGACCTCTCCCAGCGCCAGGGTGCGCCCCGGCAGCAGGCTGTCGTTGTCGCTGAGCCCGCCCGGCACATCGGCGAACATCGCCGACGCCACCGCGGCGCGGCCCTCGCCGAGCGCGCAGACCACGCCCAGGTCGTTCAGGTAGATCGGTGCACTCATCGGTCCTGCCCGGCCATGTCGATCGATTCGATGCGCAGTGCATAGCCTTCGGCGCGGTTCTCCAGCTGCACGCTGCCATCGTCCAGCCGTTGCAGCTGCAGCCACACCACGCTATCGCGCGACAGGCTGCGCTGCTGGCCGTCATCGCTGACCTGCCAGCCGGCCGGTAGCGCGGCAGCGATGGCGGCGGTCGGCCACAGCGCGAACTGCAGGTCATCCAGCACACGCTCGGCACGCACCTGCGGCGGCAACCACGGCGCGCGCTGCTGGGTCAGCTGCTGGCCGTCCCACTGCAGGCGCACGCCGGTCTGGCCCATCGCCTGCACCGCCAGCTGCACCTGCTGCGCATCGGCTTCCAGCAGCGCATCCAGGTCGCGCTCATGCGTGCCGAACCGGAAATGCAGCTGCTGCTGCAGCGCCAGCGGCGCCGGCAGGCTGGCCGGCGACAGGCGCAGCGGCGGCAGTTCCACCTGTGGCTTGGGCATGCGGCCGGCACAGGCGGCCAGCAGCAGGCACAGCAGCAGGGCCGCAGTACGGAAGATCAGGCGCTGCACAGTTCCTCCAGCACGCGCATGCGGCGGCCGCTTTCGTCGGCCACATACGGGTTGTTGGTGTCCCAGGCGTATCCGGCCAGGATGGAACTGATCATGTTGCGTACTTCCGGCTGCTGCTGCGGGTGGTAGATGATCTTCTGGAAGCCGCCCTGGTACCAGCTTTCCACGAAGCGGCGGAAGGTCTTCACGCCTGCGCGCAGCGGCCTGGAGAACTCCGCCTCCCAGTCCACGGTTTCACCGGCATAGCGGCGCTTGAGGCACTCGCTGGCCAGCTGCGCGGACTTGAAGGCGATGGTGACGCCGGACGAGAACACCGGGTCGAGGAACTCGCCGGCGTTGCCCAGCAGCGCATAGCCCGGGCCCCACAGCGAGCTGACATTGGCCGAGTAGCCGGTGATGCGGCGCACCGGCAGCACCGCCCATTCGGCATTGGCCAGCAGCCCGGTCAGGTTGGGGTCCTCGCCGACGATGGCCTGCAGCTTCTGCAGGTCGTCGCCTTCGTAGCGCTCGAAGAACGACGGCTCGGCGACCACGCCCAGCGAGCAGCAGCCGTTGGAGAACGGAATCGTCCAGTACCAGACGTCGATGTGCTCTGGGTGGGTGGTGATCAGGATCTTGTTGCGGTCGAAGTCCGCTTCGGCCGGGATGTTGTCGCGCACGTGGCAGAAGATCGCACCGCGCACCGGGAAGTTGGACGGCGACTCCAGCTGCAGCAGGCGCGGCAGCAGGCGCGCAAAGCCGGAGGCATCGAGGATGAAGTCGGCTTCGATGCGGTATTCGCTGCCATCCGGGCGGCGCACGTTCACCGCCGGCTGTTCACCGGGTTCGACCGACAGCACTTCATCACCGAAGCGCAGCGTGGTTCCCATGCGCTCGGCGCCGCGTGCCAGCACGTTGTCGAAGTCGGCGCGCTGCACCTGGTAGGTGGTGCCCCAGCCCGGCGAGAACTTCTTCCGGAAATCGAAGGCGGTACGTGCTTCACCGTGCACGAAGGCCGCGCCGTTCTTGTACTGGAAACCGGCCTCGACCACGTCCTGCAGCAGCCCTGCCGCTTCGATGTACTCCATGCTCTGCGGGAGCAGGCTTTCGCCGATGGAGAAGCGCGGGAACTGCTGGCGCTCCAGCATCAGCACCTGGCGGCCCTGCTGGCGCAGCATCGCCGCGGCGACGGAGCCGGCCGGGCCCGCGCCGATGATCAGGATTTCAGTGCGTTCGACAGCGTCCACAGCAGTACTCATCGGGGCGTCCTTGTTGCTCGATCAGAGGGAAAGAAGAAAAGCGGAAGGCGGGCTCAGGCTGGCGGCAGATCGTGCGGCGGCGGCCGGAACAGCGGCGAGATCAGCCAGACCAGGCCGATGCCGAACAGCAGGGTCAGGCCGAACGCGCGCAGCGCCGGGGTCTGCGACAGGCCCAGCAGGCCGAACGACAGCCAGGTGCTGGCCGCACCCACGCACACCGCCAGCCATGCGCTGGCATCGCCACGGTGCTCGATCAGGAAGATGCCGTAATCGATGCCCATGCCCAGCAGCAGCATCAGTGCCAGTACGTTGAACAGCTGCAGCGGCTGGCCGAACAGGCCCAGCAGCCCAAGGGTCAGCGCGCCGGCAATCAGGGTCGGGGCAAACACGCGCCAGGCCTGGCGGCGGTAGCGCAGCCACAGCGCACCGAACACCAGTGCGATGCCGACCAGCAGCAGCCCGCCCATCAGCTTGCGGTAGTGGCCCAGCAGCTTGGAGAAATCAGAGGTGCGGTCCACCCAGCGCACGCCGGGCAGGCCTTCGGCGGCACCTTCCAGCGTGGCCAGGGCATCGGCGCGCGACAGGTCATCAACCATCACCACGCTGATCATCTGCCCACCGACCTCACCCACCCACAGGTGGCGGAACGGCTGCGAGGCCGGCGAGGCCAGGAAGGCTTCGGCGGTAAGCGGCGCATCCGCGAACTGCGGTCGCTGCAGCGGCTCGCCCACGGCCTCGGACACGGCCGACAGCACCCCAGGTTCCACCTTCGCGGTCAGCGCGGCATCGGCCTGCTGGCGTGCCGGTGAGGGCAACCAGTCACTGATGGCGCGGTAGCCACCGATGCGTTTGTCATCGGCCAGTGCACGCAGGCGTTCGGTCAATGCCTCTTCGCGCTGCAGCAGCTGCGCCGCATCGGTGCCCTGCACCAGGTAGAACTGCGCCGGGCTGGGCATGCCCAGCAGCTGGCTCAGGCGGATCTGCTGGGCCATCAGCGCCGGCGGCGACGACTGCAGGCTGCGCAGGTCGTCGTTGCTTTGCAGGCGCGCGATGCCCACCGCGGACAGCGCCAGCGCGGCCACCACGAAGATCGCCACCGGACGGCGGCCGTGCAGGCGCGGGAATCGCTCCAGCGTATTGCCCAGCCACTGCGAGAAACGGGTCTGGCGGATCTCGCCGCCATCCAGCCACGGGAACCAGAAGATCACCGTGAGGAAGGCGGCGGCGAGGCCGACCACCGAGAACAATGCCATCTGGCGCAGGCCTGGGAACGGGGCCAGGCCCAGCGCCAGATAGGCCAACGCGCTGGTCAGCAGGGCCAGCCACAGGCCCGGTAGCAGATGCCGCAGCAGCTTCCAGCGGCGATCGGCCGGTTCAGCCTGGCGCGAGGCGAACCAGTGAATGCCGTAATCCTCAGCCACACCCACCAGCGACGCACCAAATACCAGGGTCAACACGTGTACCTTGCCGAACACCAGCACGGTCACCGCCAGTGCCACGCCGCAGCCGATCAGCAGCGAGGCGGCCACCAGCAGGATCGGGCGCAGCGAACGGAACGCCAGCCACACCAGCAGCAGCACCGCAGCCAGTGAACCCCAACCGATCGTGTTGATTTCCTGGTTGGCCTGCACCGCCGCCGCTTCAGCATGCAGCGGCACACCGGCATGCAGGATCTCCAGCGACGGCGCAGCCGCCTTGGCCGCCTTTCCGGCCCGCTCCAGCAGGCCATCAAGATGGCGCTCGCCATCGAGCTGGAACGCTGAACCCGGCGTATCGAACTGCAACGCCGCCCAATGCTTGCCCTCGGCTTCGAGCAGGCCGTCATCGCCCAGGCGCAGGCCCGACCCCTGCGCCTGCTGCTGCCACCACTGCGGCCACAGCGACAGCGGGTCCTGCCGCCAGTCGGTCAGGCGCGGCGCGCCCATCGGGCCATACAGCGCAGCCAGCGCCTGTTCGGCCAGCGCCCCGGTTTCGCTGTTCTGCAGCTGGTTGCGCTGGACGGGAGTCAGCAGGCGGTCGCGGTACGGCGCATAGAACGCGCGCGCCTCATCGAACCAGCCTTCGATCGAACCACTGGGCACCAGCAACGCGCTGTCGGCATCGGCAGCCATGGCCGCAGCGAACGCGGACTGCGCGCGCTTGGCGGCGGTACCGTCCTGGCTGCCAAGCAGCACCACCACCTGCCGCGAACTGCCATCGGCGATGCGGCGGGTGACATCGCTCAACAGGCGGTCATGCGCATCCTGCGGCAGCAACGCGAGGATGTCGGTGTCGATCCGGGATTGCTGGCTCCACAAATGCCACTGCTGTGCGCCCATCACCAGCAGCACCAGCAACCAGGCGATGCCCAGCCAACGCCACCAGCGCCGCAACCGGTCCGGCGCGTTCAACGCCACGGCGTCACTCAAAGCGGCGTGCCTCATCGGGGTTCAGCGTGGCCGGGGCCTCGCTCAACGCGCTGAACTGGATCTGCGTACGGTCCTTGTTGGCCTCGACGATCTCCACCTGGCGCACATAGCGGTCACCCTGCAAGGTCAGCGATTCGAAGGCCTTGGCCAGCATTGCCGACTTCGGTGTCAGGCGCAGGCGCCAGCCCTGCCCTTCGCGGCTGGCAGCAACATTGAACTGGCTGGACAGCGCCTGCACGTCGCCGCTCATCAGCGCGAACATGATCGCGTTGACCGAGCGCATCGCCGGCTGCTGCCGCGCGTCGAGCTCGACGCGGGTGCTGCCATCGCGCTGGCGGCTGAGGATGCGGTCGGCAGTGACCACCACTTCAGAAGGGAAGGGCTTGAGCGTGGTCCAGATCACGCCGTGCTGGCGCGCGACCACGAACCGGCCCTGCGAGCGCAGTGGGTTCTTGAAGCCGCTGACCTGTTTTTCCTGGCTGAACTGGCCACGCAGCACGTCGGGCCGCGCCACCGCCTGGGTGATCGCATCGACGGCGGGGTCGGCCGCCTGCACCCGCGGTGCGGCCGCCAGCAGCAGCGCGCACAGCAGCACGCTCGAAAGACGGGCAAGCATATTCACGGCGCAGGCACTCCCAGGCGTTCCCACAGCACCGGCGGGCACTGGTACAGCATTTCCTTGCTGGCCGCGTCCACCGCGACCTGGATGGTCATCGCGCGGGTCAGCACCTGGCCACTTTCCGCATCGAGGATTTCGTACTCGATCTTCAGCCGGTTCTCCCATTCCACGATGCGCGCGACCACGCGCAGGGCCTGGTTGAACAGCAGCGGGCGCACATACTTCACCCGTGCATCGACCACCGGCCACAGGTAGCCCGATTCGAGCATCTGCGGGTAGTCGTAGTCGTAGCGCCCGAGCAGCGCGCAGCGCGCGATCTCGAAGTACTTGAAGTAGTTGCCATGCCAGACCACGTTCATCGGGTCGCAGTCATGGAAAGCGGGGGTCAACGCAATCTCGCCAACCCGTTCGATGGCCTCATTCACCGGCATACAGCTCCCAACGTTGCGCGCGGATCTCCACCAGCAGTTCCCGCAGTTCGCGATCCAGCGCGCGGTCTTCTTCGACCAGGGCGATGCGCTGCCCCAGGTCGGCGTACATGTCGGCCAGACTGCCATGCAGCTGCGCGTTCATGCCAACCCGTTCGCGCAACGCCAGCCCCTGGCGAGCGGCGATCAGCATGGCCGCCACCACCTGTTCAGTCAGTTCGATCACGCGCAGGCAGTCGCGCGCGGCGATGGTGCCCATGCTGACCTTGTCCTGGTTGTGGCATTCGGTGGAGCGCGAGAACACCGAGGCCGGCATGGTCTGCTTCAGCGCTTCGGCGGTCCACGCCGAAACGCTGATCTGCAGCGCCTTCAGGCCATGGTTGATGGCCGCGCGCGGGCCGGTGGCCGCCGACAGGTTGGCCGGCAGGCCATGGTTGTAGCGGGCATCGACCACCAGTGCCAGCTGCCGGTCGAGCAGATCGGCAACATTGGCCACGGTGTTCTTCAGGGTGTCCATCGCCAACGCGATGTGGCCGCCGTAGAAGTGGCCGCCATGCAGGATGCGCTCGCCATCGGCATCGATCAGCGGATTGTCGTTGGCGCTGTTCAATTCGGTTTCGATCAGCTGGCGCAGGAACGGCAGGCTGTCCTCCAGCACACCGATCACATGCGGCGCGCAGCGCAGCGAATAGCGGTCCTGCAGGCGCTGTTCATTGCGCGGCGGACGCTCGCTGTGCAGGTCGCTGCGCAGGCGCGAAGCGATGCGGCCCTGGCCCGGGTGCGGCTTGGCCGCGAACAGGGTCTCGTCGAAGTGGTGCGCGTTGCCGTCGCTGGCCAGCACGTTGAACGCGGTCAGGCGCGTGGCCATGCGGGCCAGGTAATCGGCGCGCTGCCAGGCCAGGCAGGCCAGGCCGGTCATCACCGCGGTGCCGTTCATGATCGCCAGGCCTTCCTTCGGCCGCAGCTTCAGCGGGGTCATGCCGATCTTCGCCAGCACCTCGGCCGCCGGCTGCACGCGGCCGTCGAACAGCACCTCGCGTTCGCCGCACAGCACTGCCGCCACGTACGACAGCGGGGTCAGGTCACCACTGGCACCGACCGAGCCTTCGGCCGGAATCATCGGCAGCACGTCGTGCTGCAGCAGCGTGGCCAGGCCTTCCAGCAGCGGCACGCTGACACCGGACATGCCGCGCACCAGCGACGCCAGGCGCGCGGCCAGCACCGCACGGGTCTCGACCGGGTCCAGGTAACGACCCAGGCCGCAGCCATGGTAGGTGTAGAGGTGGTGCGGCAGTTCAGCCACCAGTGCCGGCGGGATGTTCACCGTGCACGAATCGCCATAGCCGGTGGTCACACCGTAGATCACGCCGTCCTCGCGCAGCAGGCGGTCAAGGAAGTCGGCACCGCGCTGGATGTGCGCGCGGAACGCCGGCGCGTCGCTCAGTGCGGCCTCGCACTGGCGCTGGGCCAGGGCAACCACGTCTTCGATGGTCAACGGTGCATCGCCAAAGCGGCACACGGGTACGGCGTCAGTCGTCATGCGGAGCCTGATCCCAGAAGGGGAAGAAATTGAACCAGTCCAACGGGGACTGGATGACCTGGAGTTCCAGCCAGCGCGCGAAGCGCTGTGCCTGTTCGGCCAGTGCCGCATCGCGTGAGCCACGCGGCAGCACGATGCGTTCGGCGAACTGTTCAAACGCCACGCGATAGCCTTCGCCCTGGTGCAGGCAGGCCATGGTGTAGACCGGGCAGCCCAGCGCGGCGGCGAGCACGTAGGCGCCGATCGGGAACGGCGCCCGGTGGCCGAGAAAATCGGCGGTGACGCTGCGACCGCCCTGCACCGGCGTGCGGTCGCCGACGATGGCGACGAAGCCACCGGCCGCCACGCGCTCGGCCAGCATCACCGCCGTGGCCGGGCCCATCTCGGTCACCTGCACCAGTTCCACCGCCGCCAGCGGGTCCAAGCGCTGCAGCAGGCGGTTGAAGCGCTGCGCATGTGCGGTATGCACCAGCACGGTGATGCGGAACCCCGGCACCTGTTCGGCCAGCACCTGGCACAGTTCCAGGCAGCCGATATGCGCGGTCAAGATCAGCCCACCTTCGCGGCGCGCGATCTTCTCCAGCACCAGGTCACGATGCAGGTGGATGCGTTCGGCCGGATAGCGCCCGCCCAGGCCGAGGATCTTGTCCAGCATCGTGTCGGCGAAGGCGAAGAAATGGCGCAGGCTGTCACGCCGCGTTGGCGTGCGGCCGAGCACGCCGCTGTGCGCCTGCAGCCGCTGCAGGTACTGCATCGAGGCCTGGCGCCCTACACGGTTGCCCAGCCAATGGCAGGCCACCACTGGCCACACGCACAGGCGGAACGGCCAGCGCCCGAACCAGCGGTGCACCCAGCACAGGAACAGCACGCCGGCCACCGACGTCGATTCGCCGATGTCGGCCCAGTGCGGGGCACCCTGCGCGGTCGCCATCTCAGTGCTGCCCCCGCAGGCGGCGCCACAGCAGGCGTGGTGCACGCCAGAGCATGCCGAAGAACAGGCGGGTATGCATGCGGCTGATGCGCACGTTGTCGCGCCACACATCGAAGTGCGACACGCCATCGGCGGGATAGGTCACGCGCGTGGCCAGGTGCTCGACCGGCAGCTGCCGCCAGTACAGGCGCACCATCACCTCGGTATCGAAATCCATGCGGCGGCCGATGGTCTCTTCACCGATCAGGCGCAGCACCGCCGGCAGCGGATACACGCGGAAGCCGCACATGGTGTCGCGCAGGTGCAGCGAAAGCGTGTTGATCCAGACCCAGATGTGGGTCGCGTAGCGCCCGTACAGGCGCGCCTTCGGAACACTGGCGTCGTAGGCCGGAATGCCGCAGATCACCGCCTCGGGATGGGCGCGCGCCGCTTCGATGAAGCGTGGCAGGTCAGCGGTGTCGTGCTGGCCATCGGCATCGATCTGCAGCACGTGGCTGTAGCCACGCGCACCGGCTTCGGCGAAACCGGCCAGCATTGCCCCGCCCTTGCCCTGGTTGATGTCCAGGCGCAGCAGGTCGACGCCCTGGCGCTGTGCCAGCGAGCGCAGTGCATTCGCGCACGCCTCATGCGAGCCATCATCGACCAGCAGGCACGGCAGGCCGGCGGCCTGCACGCCGTCGACCACTGCCGCGATGGCGTGCTCGTGGTCGTAGACGGGAATCACCACCAGTGGCGCGAACGCGGCACTGGCAACGGCCGGCTCAGTCCGCATCGGCGAAGACCACCTTGCCGCTGGCATGCACACCGTGGCTGGAGGTGTAGCGGAAGGCCAGCACGTTGCGTGCGGCATCCCAGTCCAGCTGCAGGGTCAGCTCATCGCCCGGGCGGGCCACATGCTGGAACTTCACCGCATCCATGCGCAGGAACGCTGCCGGCATCGCGAACATCTGGCGGCCAAAACGCACTGCCCAGTCCAGCTGCGCCACGCCGGGCAGGATCGCCGCCTGCGGGAAGTGGCCCTGGAACGGCCGCAGCGCCGGGTCGAGGGTCATGCGCAGGGTGGCGCTGGCGGCGTCGCGGCGGTCCCAGACCGGCACTGGCATCAGTGGCTGGAACAGCGCTGCCAGCGCCGCCTGGGTGACCTTGCCCTGTGCGTTGATCGGCAGCGTCGGCACCAGCCGCCAGCGGCGCGGCCGGGTGACCGCGTCATGTGCCTGTGCCAGGCGCGCGCCCAGGCGCTGGCCCAGCGCGCGGCGCGCGGCGTCACCGCCCTCCAGCAGCGCCAGGTCGGCCGGCACCACCACGGCCGCCAGCTGCTCGCGCTGGCCGGGCAGGACCAGCACGCGCACGTCGTCCACTTCGGCGTCTTCGCGCAGCGCGCGTTCGAGCGCATCCAGCGAAACGCGGCGTTCTTCGATCTTGACGATGCGGTCGGCGCGACCCAGCAGGCGGAAACGGCCATCGGCCAACGCTTCGACGCGGTCCTGGGTACGCCACCAATCCGGGGTTTCCAGATGCGCGGAGGCCACCGCCAGGCAGCCGTCCTCGATGCGCCACTGCACGCCCGGCAGCGGCTGCCACGGCGGCAGGTCGGTATCCCAGCAGCGCCAGGCGATACCGCCGGTCTCGCTGCTGCCATAGACCTCGGTCGGCGCCACGCCCAGCCACTGCCGCACCTGCCGCGCCGCGTCTTCCGGCAGCGGGCCACCGGAGGAGAACACCGCACGCAGGCGGCCATGCAGGCTGGCCCAGTCGAGCTGCTCGGGCAGGCGCTTGAGGTGAGCCGGGGTCGCCACCAGCACCGTGTCGGTACCGGCCAGCGCGCCTACCAGGTCTTCATGGAAGAACCGGCGTGGATGGATCAGGCGGCCGGCGGCCAGTGGCCACAGCACGCGGAACAGCAGGCCGTAGATGTGCTGGTGGGACACCGTGCCATGCACCTGCACGCCTTCCAGCTGCGCGCCGAACGCGGCCTGCAGCGCATCCACCTCGCGCGCCAGCTGGTCCATGCGCTTGCTGATCGCGCTCGGCTGGCCGGTACTGCCGGAGGTGAACACGCACAGTTCGCAGGCGCGCTCGTCCAGCGCCTGCAGTTCGTCGTCCAGCGCGGCGTCCAGCGCCGCCAGCGGGCGGTAATCGGCGGACAGGTCGCCTGCGAAACCGCTCACCTGCGGCTGCAGCACCTGCAGCGTGGCCGGCAGGTTGTCGGCGGCCAGGAACACCCGCTTGCCGGCATGCCAGGCGCCGAACAGCGCCGCAGCAAAGGCCACGGCATCGTCGAAATACAGGGCCCAGTCACGGCCTTCGGCGGCCGCAAAGGCCGCGCGCCAGGCCAGCACGCGCTGGCGGAAGCGAGCGTGGTCGATCACCTCGCCATCGCAGACGCCAACATTGCGCTGCGGCCGCGCCTCCAGCAGCAGCCGGTCCAGGGCAATCCACTCAGCCATGCGCGTGCGCCGCCTTCACCCGCCGCCGCACCAGCCACTCACCTGCGAACAACACGCCCATCATCACGTACGCCAACAATCCGTTGTAGAGCATCCAGACCCGGTCCGACGCGTACAGCGCGGTCAGCAGGGCCAGGCTGCCGTTGAGAACGAAGAAGCCACACCACACCTGGGTGACGCGGCGGGTATAGGCCACCGCGAACGCTGGCAGGTCCGGTTCTTGCAGCCGTGCCAGGCGTTCCACCAGCGGCGGGCCGAAACGCAGGCTGGTGCCAAACACCGCCAGCATCACTGCATTGACCAGCGCCGGGTACAGCTTCAGTGGCAGGGCCTGGTTGAGTACCGTGGCCAGCACCGCCAGCAGGCCGGTGCCCGCGGCCGCGGCCCACCACAGCGGCTGGCGCGTACTCAGCGCGCGCAGCAAGGCCAGGGTGAACAGCAGCAGCGACAGCCAGCGTGGCTCGAAACGGCCCATCGCCAGGTACACCAGTACCGGGTAGGCCAGCGAGATCGCAGCCACCACGACCGTGCGTGCGCGTGCCATGGTGGAGCCGCCGGCGCTGCGGTCAGGCGGCTGCCTGGTCCGGCAGCAGCCTGTGCACCACATCAACGATGTCCTGCACGGTACGCACGGCCTTGAACGCTTCCGGCTGCAGGTTGCGGCCGAGCAGCGGCTTGAGCTGCACGATCAGGTCCACCGCATCAATGCTGTCGATGTCCAGGTCGTCGTACAGGCGGGCCTCGGGCGTGATCCGGGCGGTTTCGATCTCGAAGCTGTCGGTCAGGATGCTGACGATGCGTTCGAACAGTTCATTCTTGGTCATGGCAGGTCCTGGCACCGTTACGACTGGCGGGCGGCGACGAACTCGCCGAGCGCGCGCACGCTGGAGAAATGGCGACGGGTTTCTTCCGAATCGGCCGAGAGGCTCACACCGTACTTCTTCTGCAGCGCCAGGCCCAGCTCCAGCGCGTCGATCGAATCCAGGCCAAGGCCCTCGACGAACAGCGGCGCGGTCGGATCGATGTCCTCCGGCGTGATGTCCTCCAGCGAAAGGGAGGAAATGATCAATTCCTTGATCTCGTGCTCAAGTGCTTGCACGGTTCGGATCTCCAGACAGGTCGAAATAACGAGAAAGGTGCTCGGTGACGCGACGGGCTGCCAAGGCATCCCCCCTTGGCGAGTCGTCTTCGGCCAGAAATGGCGCGATCGGGATATCTTCGCCGATCTGCAGCCGAACGTGAAAGCGACGTGAGGGGACACGATACCACTTCTGCCCCTTGGTCAGCGTTGGCGGGCTGCAGGTGATCCGCACCGGGGTGATGTCCAGGCGGCCGCGCACGGCGATGTTGGCCGCGCCCCGCTGCAGCCGCGGCGGCTGGCCCGGCACGCTGCGGGTGCCCTCCGGGAAGATGACCAGGGTGCCGCCGGCATGCACCGCGGCCACGCAGTCATCGACCAGGCCGGCGCCATCGTCATTGGCGATGTAGCCGGCGGCCCGCACCGGACCGCGCATGAACGGGTTGCAGGCCACGGCCCGCTTGACCACGCAGTCGGCGTTGGGAAGCAGCGAGATCAGGCAGACCACGTCGATCAGGGTCGGGTGGTTGGCCAGCACCAGCAGGCCGTCGCGCTGCAGGCGCTCTCCGCCCTCGATCTCGTAGGTCATCACCCCCAGCCCGCGCATCAGCCGCAGGTGGCTGGCGAACGCGACCTGGACCACGCGCCGGGCGCGGCGGCGGCGTGCCACCGGGTCACGCATCAGCAGCAGTACCGGCATCACCAGAACGCCGAGCAGCACCCCGCCCAGGCCAAACGCGACGAAGCTGAGGCCGGTGCCAAACACCCGCCAAGCATGGTCGAGGCGGCGCAGCAGCTCAGCCACGGCGGCTCCAGCACCACCGCTGGCCGTGGGCCACGTGTTCCAGTGCCGGCGCGCCGGACAACAGGAACCGGTGCAGGTCCAGCGCATGCGGCAGCAGGCCGGGCGCAGTGCTGGCCTGGCCGTCGGCCGGCTGCCACTGCAGCGACAGCGTCGGCCGGCCCTCTGCCGGAGCGGTCAAACGCCAGCACCACGCAAAGAACGGATCGGGTTCGTCGGCGAACGTCGCGTATATTTCAGGAAGTGGCGACTCGTAGACCACTACCCGTACCTCGCGGGCGCCATCGGCCAGCAGGCCGACGGCCTCCAGGCAGGCCGTCTCCACCGTGGCCTGGCCCGCCGCCAGCGCCAGGTAGTTGCCGCGGTGACCGCGGGCGATCGAATACAGCGCGGCGATCGCGTTGTGCACGGACAGGCCGAATCCGGTCGGCGACAACGGCTGGTCGCCGACCAGCGCGCCCAGCAGGTCCATCGAACGGGCCACGTCGCCGTGGCGGCTGGCGAACACCAGCGGCACGTCACTGTCGGCGCCCTGCCCGTCCTCGCACCAGCACGCGGCCTGGATCGCCATACGACCCAGCCGCTCGATGCGACGGCGCTGCATCGCCGGCACTTCGGCCAGCGCCGGCGTGTCCCCGCCATGCGGCAGGTACGGCGCATCGGCCCAGCCCAGCCACTGGCTGCGCTCACTCAGGCCGGGCGCCCAGGCGGCCCAGTCGACGATGGAAAATTCGATCATTTGGCGATGGTGCTTCAACGGGAGAACGATAGGCACGAGCCATTACGGCGACGCGCGGCGGCCCCCCGTTCCTGCAGCCGTGCGTCCGTCCAGGACGTCGCCGGCTGCCCCCCTGGCCGCCGGAAAGGAGCGCACGCTAGCACGTCCCGCGCGGGGTGTGCAGGTTTCACATTCCCCAACACGGGGCCCGGCAAGCGCAGGCCCCGTCTTCAATCGATCAGTGGTAACCGGTGTCGGCGTGCACCTTGCCGCGGAATACCCGGTAGGACCACGCCGTATAGCCGAGGATGACCGGCAGCAATATGACCAGCCCGACCAGCGTGAAGCCCAGCGACGACGCCGGCGCGGCGGCCTGCCACAGGGTCATCGACGGTGGCAGCAGATACGGCCACATGCCCAGCACCAGACCGAGGAAGCCGAGTACGAACAGGGCCAGGCTGAGCAGGAACGGCGGCAGGTCACGGCGCGGGTGGGTGGCACTGCGCCACAGCGCGGCGGCTACCGCCAGGGTCAGCAGCGGCACCGGCGACAGCCACCAGAAGTTGCCGTCGCTGAACCAGCGATCCATCAACCGCGAATCGAGGAACGGCAGCCAGCTGCTGACAAGGCCCATTGCCGCGATCACCGCCACCACCAGCGGCCGGGTCATCTGCCGCGCCAGCGCCTGCACGCGCCCTTCGGTCTTCAGGATCAGCCAGGTGCTGCCCAGCAGCGCATAGCCGGCCACCAGTGCGGCACCGGTCAGCATCGCGAACGGGCTGAACCAGGCGAACGGCCCGCCCTGATAGACACCGTCCACCAGCGGGATGCCCTGCACCAGGGTGCCGAGGATCACGCCCTGGGCGAAGGTCGCCAGCAGCGAACCGAGGCCGAACGCCACGCTCCACAGCCGGCGCGAACGATGCGCCTTGAAGCGGAACTCGAACGCCACGCCGCGGAACACCAGCGCCACCACCAGCAGCAGCACCGGCAGGTACAGCGCAGACAGCAGCACCGCATACGCCTTCGGGAACGCCGCCAGCAGGCCGGCGCCACCGAGCACCAGCCAGGTCTCGTTGCCGTCCCAGATCGGCGCGGCGGTGTTCATCATCAGGTCCAGCTGTTCCTCGTCCTCGGCGAACGGGGCGAGGATGCCGATGCCGAGCACGAAGCCGTCCAGCACCACGTACATCAGCACGCCGAAGCCGATCACCGCGAACCATGCCACCGGCAGCCAGGTCATCAGGTCCATGTCAGCGTTCCTCCAGCGGTTCGTCGGCGGCCGACAGCGGGCGTGCCGGGGTATGGCTGCCGTGGTCCAGCGACGGCCCCTCGGCGTACGGCTGCGGCCCATGGCGCAGGATCTTCACCAGGTACCAGATGCCCCAGCCAAACACGAAGGCATAGCCAACAACGTAGACGCCCAGCGACAGCGCGGTCATCCACGCGCTCTGCGGGCCCACTGCATCAGCGGTGCGCAGCACGCCATACACCACCCACGGCTGGCGCCCCATCTCGGTAACGAACCAACCCGACAGCAGCGCGATGAAGCCGCTGGGCAGCATCCAGTTCCAGCCGCGCAGCAGCCACGGCGAATCCAGCAGCTTCTTCCGCCACAACTGGAAGGCCGACACCCAGGCCAGCAACAGCATCAGCGTGCCCAGCCCGACCATGATGCGGAAGGCGAAGAACACCGGCGTCACCGGCGGCCGCTCGCTGGCGGGTACCGAGGTGAGAGGATCGAAAGTGCCATCCAGGCTGTGGGTGAGGATCACGCTGCCCAGCTTCGGGATGGCAACCTCGAAATCGTTGCGCTCTTCCTTCTCGTTCGGCAGCGCGAACACCACCAGCGGCACGCCCTCGCCTTCCTTGGTTTCATGCCAGTGCGCTTCCATCGCCGCGATCTTCATCGGCTGGTGCTTGAGCGTGTTCAGGCCATGCATGTCGCCGACGAAGATCTGCACCGGCACGGTCAGTGCGGCGAACGCCACCGCCGCGATCAGCATGCGCCGACCCGCTTCCACGTGCGTGCCCTTGCGCAGGTACCACGCGCCCACACCACCGATCACGAAACAGGTAGTGATGAACGAGCCCAGCGCCATGTGCGCCAGGCGATAGGGGAACGAGGGGTTGAACACCACTTGCCACCAATCGACTGGATGCACGATGCCGTTGACCATCTCGTAGCCGGCCGGTGTATGCAGCCAGCTGTTGGACGACAGGATCCAGAACGTGGAGAACAGCGTGCCCAGCGCCACCATGCAGGTGGACAGGAAATGCAGGCGCGGTGAGACCCGGCCCCATCCGAACATCATCACGCCGAGGAAGCTGGCTTCCAGGAAGAACGCGGTCAACACCTCATAGGTCAGCAGAGGGCCGATGACCGTGCCAGCCACCTCGCTCAGCCGCGGCCAGTTGGTACCGAACTGGAAGGCCATGACGATGCCGCTGACCACGCCCATGCCGAAAGACACCGCGAAGATCTTCTGCCAGAAGAAATACAGCTCGCGCCACACGGGCAACTTCGTGCGCAGCCAGCGCCATTCGATGAAGGCCAGCCAGCTGGCCGTGCCAATGGTGAAGGCGGGGAACAGCACGTGGAAACTGATGACGAATCCGAACTGGATCCGGGACAACAACAACGCGTCCAAGGGACGCCTCCTGCCTGTGACCGGTGGGATACCGGACCACTTTAGGAGGATTTCGTTAAGGTGGGATGCGACCGGGTGACGCGCTGCTTCACTTTGTCGCAGGTGGAGCTGGGCTCACGGGCGAACGAATCAGAACGGCTTCAACAACGCCAATGGCTCCTCCCGCACCGTTCGCCATGCACGGGGCAGCAGGGCGGCAAGACTCGACACCATCACCAGCATGAACGCCATCAACCCTGTCGGCCACGACCATATCGAGATTCCGTCCTCGGGCGACCAGAACAGGTACAGCGAACACGCGCCCAGCACGGCGCCAGGAATGGTGAAGATGCTGACTTCGAAGATGATCTCCGCGAAGATCACCGATGCGCGCGCCCCCAACGTTCGACGGATACCGATGGAGCGCCGCCTGCGCTCCAGCCATGCGCCTACCACGCCGGACACGCCCGCCATCAGCACACCCAGTACCACCGCTGCCATGAAAGCGAGCATGGCCGTCGTGAAGCGATCTGCACGAAGGTAGGCATCGCGATATCCGGCCAACGTGTCAACGCCTGTCGGATTCACGACGCGATAGGGCTGCCGCAGCGCCTCGACGGTGCGGTCAAGCAACACGCGATCCACCTCCGAGTGGGATCCGATCAGGTAATAGCGGCTCGCACCGCTTGGAAAACCGGGAAACAGCGCCCACTGCGAGTCCCGATCGTTTCCACCTGGCGCAGGCCCGACGATGGACGAGAACACACCCACGATCACCCTGCTGCTCCCCGGCCCGAAGTACAGCTGCCGACCCACGGCGCTGTCCGAGCCAAACAGATGGACGGCCAATGCCTCGCTGATCAGCACGACAGGCGCGCCGCCGGTCGCCTCATGGTCTGCCGGCAAACGCCCCGTCACCACCTGTGCCCCCAGCATCGTCAACAGGCCTGGGCTGGCGGTTATCACGGGAATGCGATCACAGCCTGCCACGTCGCTGCTGCCAGCCGCCATGGCGTGTGCCATGGCGGCATCGCTGGTGCATGCACCGTAATGATGAGCCCTGCCTCCGAACGGAACCGAATCGCTGGCGACCGCCTGCCGGACGCCAGGTAGTTGGATGGCGGAGAGGTCCGATCGCACCACCGACGGCGCCACCCTCTCTTCGATATCGGAGACCCGGATGACACCGATCGCCTGTGCTCCCTCGATGCCCCGCGTGTTCAATCGTGAGAAACCATCTGCGGCAGACTGCAGGGCAAAGGCACAGGCCAGGCTGGCCAGTGCGGCCTGTACAAACAGCAGCGACGCGCGGCCCAGGTGGTTGCGGACTTCCTGCATTGAATCCAGCATTTCACGCCGCTCCCTTTGCAAACAACCGCGACAGCGATCCGCTCCGGCAGACTTCCAGCGCGGGGATGAGCGCGCACAACAGCGCTGTCGCGAACCCAACCCCGGCTGCCATCAGTAC
Organism: Stenotrophomonas sp. 115C5; assembly: GCF_056861055.1. Lineage (NCBI taxonomy): Bacteria > Pseudomonadati > Pseudomonadota > Gammaproteobacteria > Lysobacterales > Lysobacteraceae > Stenotrophomonas > Stenotrophomonas sp. 115C5. Next base: position 88,760 of record NZ_JBSPUQ010000002.1, on the reverse strand, counting down.
GGACGCCGGGTCCAGCGTAGTGATGGCCGACGGAAGCACCTCCCCTGTCGCCACCAGCCGCATACCCACCGCATACGCAATGGCTGCCAATGCGGCACTGGCCAATCCCGACGATGCGGATTCCCACATGAGCTGGGCAAAAACATCCCCCCGCCGGGCACCCAGCGCGCGACGTATCGCAAGCTCGCGACGGCGCGCGCCCAGGCTGAATCCCAGCAGCGCGGCTGCATTGACGATGCAGACCACCAGCAGAAGCAGTGCCAGATGAAGCTGGGTCCGGGTGCGCTCAGGGACCAGGCCCTGTCGGTCCAGCCACGCCATCAGCGGCCAGAGCCCGACCTGATCGCTATCCGGGTCAACCTGCAGATCCCGGGCTTGCGCGTACGCGTTCAGCATCGCGCGGTATCCAGACACGTCATCCACTGTCGGTAGCCATGCCCACAGTTGCAGCCAGGACGCCTGCGGGCCAGCAAGTTCCACTCCCTCCCCACCGCCCCAGACCGCCACGCCGTCGACCACGGTCAATCCGTCCGCAATGGCAGTTTCAACCGGTAGATAGATCTGATCGGGTTCCACGAAAGGACGACGTGTCACGTCTCCCTGGAACATCGGCACCGGATGCCAGTCCTCCGCCACGCCGACAACCGTGTATGTGCGCCCGCTCAGTTCCAGCGGATGACCGATGCATCCGGCCGGGCACTCGACCGCTGCGAGTGCCCGTGACAGCACAGCGATCCGACTTCCGGCCTGCCCTTCCTCCGCCGTCCACGATCGCCCTTGCACCAGCGTGATCCCGAGCACGCTGAACACTCCTGACGTTGCGTATCTGGCACGCAGCCGGGCGCTTGATTGCCAGGGTTTCAGCAGGGTCACGGCACCACCGGCCATGGCCGCCTGATTCCAGGCATACCCTTGGTCCAGCAGGGCTTTGGCATCAGGCCAGGTCAATCCCTGCCCAGGATCAGGTGCCGCCGCGTGCTGTGCTCCCGGGCGCACGTCCAGGTGTGGACGGAAGAGCGACCCGCTGCGTCCCGGGACCGGATCGGAGGATGCCTGCAGCACAATGGACAGCATCACCATGGCGGTTCCCACTCCCGCACCCAGCATGAGAGCGACGGCAATGTGCGTCCGGAGGCGCTGCCGAAAGCGCTTCAGAGACAGAGAAACGTAATAGAAGATCACACACCCTCCATGGAGTTGGCCCTGCGCCTAGACAGACGCGATCGGCATCCCACGCAGGAGCAGATCCCTGCTTCTCACCGGATCGCCAAGGGTGGCCAGATACGGGCTGAATGCACGGGCAGCACAGACTTGTCGATCTTCGACATGACTCATCTCCGTTGAAGTTGATGGAACGCGAACAGGTCCAAGCCTGCCCGGCTATGACCTGCGTCAGCGATTGCCGACGACCGAGAGTTCCCCAGGACGCACATGAACCTCAATAGCGGAATGGAACTCTGCAACTATCCTCAAGATGGTTGAGAGCTCAGAATCAGTGTTGGCAACATCAGCCTACGATTGGCCGCGCGATCACGACTCGTCATGGCGCTAATCACCACATTCTGATGAAGCTCGCGAATTTCACGAGTCCTCATTCCAGGTCATTGGTCCTGCAGACCACGCAGAATGCGTCTAACGCATCACCACGTCCTGTCAGCGCCAGAAGTACCAGACAGCCCCTGCCACCAACGCCCCCAGCAACACCACCTGCACCACCACATAGCCCACGCCACTGTCGCGCGCTCAGTTCAGCCGGCCCCGGCCCTTCATCGCCAATACCCAGTTCCTCGGGTACTTCCACCGCCACCATCCATTGCGCCTCCAGCCGTCGCCTGCGCAGGTGTTGCAACGCGCTGGTGTAGGCGACCCGGGAAACCCAGGTACGCAACGAGGATTCAAAGCGGAAACGGTGCAACTGGCGGAACACCGCCAGGAAGGTCTCCTGCAGCAGGTCGGCCCCTGGTCGCGGTCGCCGACCATCCGCCCGATCACATGCGCGCAGGTGCGTTGATGGGTCTCCACCAGCTGCGAAAACGCCGCCTGCGAGCTGTCGATGATGGCCCGCACCAAGGCTTGGTCCGCATCCAGCGGTGCAGCGGGTGCCGCCGTCGCCGCTGCATCGTGGCGGCGACGGCCCCGCAGTGCCGACAGCGCTTCGCCGAGCAGGCTCATGCGCGGGGCGCCTCCTGTGCCCGTGGCATGTCCTGGCTCAGCCCTTGCGTGCGGCAGGACGGGTGAAGTGCCAGGCCAGCAGCTGGCCGAGGCCGGCACTGCCGACCATCGCGGCGGCGGCGCCGAAGGTCAGTTCGCGTGCACCGATCGCCTCCAGCAGGGCCATGGCCACGGCCAGGCTGACCAGGCTGATGCCCCAGCGCAGCGCGCCCTGGCGGCGGCGTTCTTCTTCCAGCACGGCCAATGAGCGGATCACTTCCTCCGGCACGTGCGGAGCCACCAGCTTGCTGCGCGCGCGCGCATCGGCGATGGCATGGATCGCGTAGGCGATGCAGATGAAGAGGGTGATCGGGATCAGTTCCTGCATGGTCGGGCTCCTGTTCGGTGGATGATGCGGGTTCAGGAGATTGGATGCGCGACCCCGGCAACCGGTTGCAGCATTTTGCCAATCCCGCTGCCATGACCTGTGGCCCCTGCCCCGGGCCCTTGCGGCTGCTACGCTTGCCCGGTTTCCTCTTCTGGTGCCGTCCGCCCATGTCCCGAGTGCTGCCCCTGTCCCTCCTGCTGTCGGCCGTGCTGGCCGCACCGGCTGCGCATGCCGCGCCGACGCCGATCACCATCGAACAGGCCATGGCCGACCCGGACTGGATCGGTCCGCCGGTCGAGAAGGCCTGGTGGTCGTGGAACAGCCAGCAGGTGGAGTACCAGCTCAAGCGCAACGGCAGCCCGGTGCGCGATACCTTCCGCCAGCCGCTGGCCGGTGGCGTGGCCGCGCAGGTGGCCGATGACCAGCGCGGCACCCTGGACGTGGCCGAGCCGGTCTACGACCGCAGCCGCAGCCGCAGCGCCTTCGTGCGCAATGGCGACGTGTTCGTGCGCGACCTGCGCAGCGGCGCGCTGACCCAGCTGACCCGCAGCAACGAGCGCGCGGGCAACGTGAACTTCGCCGCCGACAACGGCGTGATCTGGCGGGTCGGCCAGAACTGGTTCCACTGGACCGCCGCCAGCGGCGTGCAGCAGGTGGTCAGCCTGAAGGCCGAGAAGGACCCGCGTACGGCACCGAAGGCCGACGTGCTGCGCGACCAGCAGCTGCGCACGCTGGAAACCCTGCGCCGCGACCGTGACCAGCGCGAAGCACTGAAGGACCAGGACCAGCGCTGGCGCCAGGCCGACCCGACCCGCGCGCCGGGCCCGGTGTACCTGGGCGCCGACGTGGAGATCGCCGACAGCGTGCTGTCGCCGGACCTGACCCACCTGATCGTGGTGACCAAGCCGAAGGACTTCGATGACGGCCGTGGCGGCAAGATGCCGCTGTACGTGACCGAGTCGGGATACGAGGAAACCGAGGACACCCGCACCCGCGTCGGCCGCAACGGCTTCGAGCCGCACACGCTGTGGTACGTGAACGTGCGCACCGGCAAGGCCGAGAAGGTCTCGCTGGCTGGCCTGCCGGGCATCAGCACCGATCCGCTGGCCGAGCTGCGCCGCAAGGCCGGCAAGGACGCGCTGAAGGGCGAGCGCAGCCTGCAGGTGATGAGCGACTTCATGGGCGGTGGCATCCGCTGGAGCGCCGACGGCCAGCAGGCTGCGGTGATGCTGCGTGCCAACGACAACAAGGACCGCTGGATCATCAGCGTCAACGCCGCCGACGGCCGCGTGCAGAACCGCCACCGCCTGACCGACAACGCCTGGATCAACTGGGGCTTCAACGATTTCGGCTGGATGGCCGATGGCCGCACGCTGTGGCTGCTGTCCGAGGAATCCGGCTTCTCGCACCTGTACACCCAGGCCGGCACCGCCAAGCCGCAGGCGTTGACCAGCGGCAAGTGGGAAACCTCGGCGCCGGTGCCGTCGGCTGATGGCAAGGGCTTCTACTTCCTGTGCAACCAGCAGGCGCCGCATGACTACGAAGTCTGCGCGGTCGATACCGGCAGCCGCCAGGTGCGCGAGCTGACCAGCCTCAACGGCGTGGAAGACTTCTCGCTGTCGCCGGACGGCCAGCAGCTGCTGGTGCGCTACTCCGGCGCCTACCTGCCGCCGCAGCTGGCCGTGCTGCCCAGTGCCGGTGGCCAGGCCCGCGTGCTGACCGACACCCGCACCGCCGACTACAAGGCGCGCCAGTGGATCCAGCCGAAGCTGGTGGCAGTGCCGTCCAAGCACGGTGCCGGCGTGGTCTGGGCCAAGTACTACGAACCGGAAAACAAGGAACCGGGGAAGAAGTACCCGATCGTGATGTTCGTGCACGGCGCCGGCTACCTGCAGAACGTGCACCAGCGCTACCCGGCCTACTTCCGCGAGCAGATGTTCCACAACCTGCTGGTGCAGAAGGGCTACATCGTGCTGGACATGGATTACCGCGGCAGCGAGGGCTACGGCCGCGACTGGCGCACGGCGATCTACCGCAACATGGGCCACCCGGAACTGGAAGACTACAAGGACGGCCTGGACTGGCTGGTCGATACCCAGCAGGGTGACCGCGACCACGCCGGCATCTACGGCGGTTCCTACGGCGGCTTCATGACCTTCATGGCGCTGTTCCGCTCGCCGGGCACCTTCAAGGCCGGCGCCGCGCTGCGCCCTGTGGTCGACTGGCACCAGTACAACCACGGCTACACCAGCAACATCCTCAACACCCCGGACATCGATCCGGAGGCGTACCGCGTGTCCTCGCCGATCGAATACGCGCAGAACCTGCAGGACAACCTGCTGATCGCCCACGGCATGATGGATGACAACGTGTTCTTCCAGGACTCGGTGAACCTCACCCAGCGCCTGATCGAACTGCACAAGGACAACTGGTCGATCGCACCTTACCCGCTGGAACGCCACGGCTACACCCGTGCCGATTCCTGGCTGGACCAGTACAAGCGCATCCTCAAGCTGTTCGAGCAGAACCTGAAGTGAGCAACGCCGCGGCCACGATCCACATCGTGGCCGCGGTCATCCTGGATGACCGCGGCCAGGCGCTGGTGGTGCGCAAGCAGGGCGCCAGCCGCTTCATCCAGCCGGGCGGCAAGCCCGAACCCGGCGAAGCACCGCTGCAGGCACTGGCCCGCGAACTGGACGAGGAACTCGGTGTGCAGCTGCGCGCCGGGACCGCCAACGCGCTGGGCACGTTCGAGGACTGGGCGGTGAATGAGCCCGGCCACCGCGTACAGGCACAGGCCTGGTGGGTACAGGTGGACGGCACGCCACAGGCGCGCGCCGAGATCGCCGAACTGGCCTGGGTACCGCTGCAGCCGCCGCATGGCCTGCCCTTGGCACCGTTGAGCGAACACCATATCCTGCCGGCCGTCGCCACCCGGGTGACGGCCCGCTGACCGCGTGGGCACCGATTGCAAGGACACCGGATGTCAATGTCGATCCCGCCGATTCCTTCGCTGGTCCAGCCGGCCTATCACGCCTGGGTGCGCCCGATCGCACAGGCATCGTTCTGGCTGTCACTGCTGCTCACGGTCTACTTCGTGATGCAGGGACTGCTGCTGTGGCCGCTGCACAACCTTCCGATCTGGCATCTGGTTGAGAGGGAAGTGCAAGACCAGCACCTGCACAGCCTGATCTGGCTTTTGGCGCATCCGGTGGCCGCGTCGTTGATCGTCGCGCTGCTGTGCCTGGCCTCGACCCTGGCCAGCTGGGGCCTGCTGCGCGAGCGCAGCTGGGGCCTGTGGAGCTTTGTGGTGATCCTGCTGCTGAGCGCAGTGACCAACTTTGCGATCGCCGGCTGGTTGGATGTGTTCATGCGTGACGTCATCCCGTTTCTCTCCGACGACGCCCTCCTGCAGCAGGAACTCCATCTGAAACGCTGGTTGATCACGCTGACCGTGGTGGCCATGTCATTTGTGTTCCTCGGCCTGCAGGGCTGGCTGGCCTGGCGCCTGCTGCGGCCGGACATCCGCTCACGTTTCCACTGAGCCCCCCTTTTCCGCACGACAAGGACCGTCGCATGCGCTTGCAGGCTCTTCTCCCCGCACTGCTGCTGTTCGCCGCGCTGCCAGCCGGCGCCGACGCGTTGCAGTGTGGCGAATACCGCAGCGCCGATGGCGGCATGGCGCTGGTGTTCACCACCCCCAGCAGCGGCTACCACCACGCTGACGGCAGCGAGCCGCAGCCGCTGTGGGTTGATCGCAGTGCGGCGCAGACGCGCCTGGTCATGCTCGACGATGGCGTGGCGGAGCCGATCCGGATCAGTGCCGATGGCCAGCGCATCGAGGACGACGGGGTGGTGACCTACACGCTGCGCCAGTCCCGTGCCTGCACCGTCGAGCCCAGCACGATGGACGGCAGCTGTCGCGCCGCCGGCAGCCACTGCATTGCGCAGCTGCCCACGGCCTCTCCCGGCCAGGCCCAGCGCGCGTGCGGCGAAGGCGTTGGCGCGGGCTGCTCGGCGCTGTTGCGACAACTGCGCGATGGCAACGCCGCAGCCGCTGGTGAGACCGGCGCCGCCCTCTTCGAACGACCGTCCGCCTGCCGCGAACACACGCCCGGGCATAACCCGCAGGCCTGCGAGGCGCTGACCGGTGATGCGCTGGCCGCCGCGATGCACCGGGTGGGTGAACGCCTGCAACAGGAAGACGAAGACACACTGGATTCACCGCTTCCGGCCGCTGCACGCGACCGTCTGCAGCAACTGTGTCTGCAGCACCGCAGTGGTCGCTTCTGCGTCGAAGTGGCCGAACAGCAGTTGATCGCACTGGAACCTGCATTGGCGGTGCAGGCCCTGCAGGTGGTCTGCGATGCAGGCCGCGTCAGCGCCTGCGAACGTATCGCACCGCTGCGCGATCTCGGCGCGGATCTGCGCCTGGTGCCGGCCCTGCAGGTGCCCTGCGGCCGCTATCAGGCCGACGGTGGCAGCCTGGACACACTCACGTTCGACGATGCCGGGCAGGCCAGGGTCGATACGCAGTACGTGCGCGCGCTGCTGCTGGACGGCACCCTTCACATACGCCACGACAATGGCGCCGATTACGTGCTGGGCCTGCTGGCCAATGGTGATCTGCTGGGGCTGGACGCGTTTACCGGGTACCAGCGTTACCGACGCCCGCCGGGCGCCCCGCAGTTTTGTCGCGAACGACCTGCCCGGCGCTGAAGCCGCGACGGCAGGTCCTGCGTTCCGGCGGGATTGATTGCAGATCGAGTCAGGCTGGCTATCGTGGCCCGCGTCTTTCTGCCCTGGCCTCGAAATGTCTGCATTCACCCCGCGCACCCTGCTTCCGCGCTGCATCGTGTTGCTGTCCATGCTGTTCTGCGCCCAACAGGCCGCCGCATCCGGCCTGCCACGCTGCGGCGTTTTCGAGGCCGAAGGCGGCGGCAACCAGCTGCGCGTGGATGGGCCTGACCGCGGAGTCGAGAAGGGCAGCTACATCTCCGATCGGCCCTTCGTTGTCCAGCGCAGCGAAGGCAGCCTCAATCTGGTTGATCTCACCTTCGGCCTCGTCTCTGAACTGGAGGTCCAGCGCGATGGTCGCGCCCTGCATAGGGACGGCAAACGCTACCGCCTGATCCAGCCGGCCGCGTGCCTGCCCCCGGTCGAACATACGCCCGGCAGCTGCCTGGCCGACGCCCGGCAGTGCCTCTATAACCACCATGAGCTGAGCCTTCCGGCACTGGAATCGGGCTGCGCCGAAGGCGTTCCGCAACTCTGCCAGCGCCTGCCCGATCGCTATCGCAAGGCCGACCAGGCCCCCGGCAGCGATACGCCGACCGAAGCACAGATCGCGGTGATACAGGCCACCATGGAAAAGGCGATGGCCGAGATGGATTTCCCCCCCCAGTGCCGCGACGATGACCCTGCTGCCGACGCCGAGGCCTGCATGGTCATTCTGGAAGAGCGGCCCGAGCTCGTCGAGGCTATCGACACCGCCATTCGCACGGCCTCGATGGCGGCCAGCATGGTTGAAGTGTTCTCGCCTGCAGTCAAGCCCGCACTGTCTGACGCGCGGCTGCAGCGCCTGCAGGGGCTGTGCACGCAGGTCCGCGAAAGTGGCTTCTGCATGGAGGTCGCCATGCTGCAGTGGGACGCCGGCAATCTGAGGGAAGGTCGGACGGCCTTGCAGGCGGCCTGCGACGGCGGCGACGAGCGATCGTGCCGTCAGGCGTCCGCGTTGCTGCAGCTGGGCGAAGCGCTGGTGCAGCACCCCACCGCCGCCGTGCCCTGTGGCCACTATGCGGCCTCCGGCGGGCTGATGGACGAACTGACTTTCGGCGAAGGTGGCATGGTGGAGGTTGGCTTCGGCTCGCGAGTACGCGCGCGCGTACAGGACGGTCAGATCCGCATGCGCCACGAGCGTGGGGCTGACTATGTACTGCAGCCGTTGGCCAACGGCGACTTGCTGGGGCTGGACGATTCGACGCGTTTCCAGCGGTTCCAGCGGTTCCAGCGGCAGCCGGACAATGCACAGTGCAGCGCGCCACTGGTGTTCGACGAAACTCCGTTCCCGCAGGATTGCCCGCGCGCGCCCATCGACGGTGAAGCCGAAGCCTGCTGCGCCGCCGGCAGGATGCAGGGCTGCCACGTGCTGGGCAGTCGCGCCGCGCTGAACGGGAAGTGGGTGGAGGCCAGCCAGCATTACCAGAAGGTCTGCCAGGCCGGTATCCGCGAGGGCTGTGAGAACCTGGTCAGCGTGATGGAGAACAGCAGCAGGGTAGACGTCCGCCCCATGCTTGAGGCCATCTGCGAGGCCGATGGCAGTGGCCGCCATGTAGCCTGCGACGTGCTGGCGACGCGTAACTGGGGGTTGCTGGAGTTCGGCCAGGCTCTGGACCGCGCGGTCCAGGAACAGTCCGCGCACGAGGATCGGACCAGACCGGCCCCACGCACCCCCAACCACAAGCAGTAAGGGAGCTTGCCTGGCCGGGCCCTGCGGTAAAGTACGCGCCATGAACGAATTCGAGCGCGTGCGCGCCTACCTCACCGACCTGCAGGACCGCATCTGTGCGGCGATCGAGGCCGTCGATGGCCAGGCCCGCTTCCAGGAAGACCTGTGGCAGCGTGCCGAGGGCGGTGGCGGGCGTACCCGCGTGCTGCGTGACGGTGCGGTGTTCGAGCAGGCCGGCATCGGCTTCTCCGACGTAGCCGGCAGCCGCCTGCCGCCGTCGGCCTCGGCCAACCGCCCGGAACTGGCCGGCGCCTCGTGGCGCGCCACGGGCGTGTCGCTGGTGTTCCACCCGCTCAACCCCTACGTGCCGACCACCCATGCCAACGTGCGCTTCTTCCAGGCGCAGCGCGACGGCGAGGTGGTGGCCAGCTGGTTCGGCGGCGGTTTCGACCTGACCCCGTTCTATCCGTTCGACGAAGATGTGCAGCACTGGCACCGCGTCGCACGCGACCTGTGCGCGCCGTTCGGCGACGAACGCTATGCCGCACACAAGCGCTGGTGCGACGAGTACTTCTTCCTGCGCCACCGCAATGAAACGCGCGGTGTCGGCGGTCTGTTCTTCGACGACCTGCACGGCGACTTCGAGCGCGATTTCGACTACCTGCGCGCCGTGGGCGATGGCTTCCTTCAGGCCTACCTGCCGATCGTGCAGCAGCGCAAGGACGCCGCCCATGGCGAGCGCGAGCGCGAGTTCCAGCTGTACCGTCGCGGCCGCTATGTGGAATTCAACCTGGTCTATGACCGCGGCACGCTGTTCGGTCTGCAGAGCGGTGGCCGCAGCGAAAGCATCCTGATGAGCCTGCCGCCGCGGGTGCGCTGGGAATACGGCTTCAGCCCGGAAGCCGGCAGCGCCGAGGCGCGCTTGGCCGACTACCTGGTGCCGCGCGACTGGCTCTGATCTTCCGACGCCACGCCTGACGCGTGGCGCCTTCCCTGCCTGTGGTGCGCCCCGCACCGGACGGGCCCTGCCCCACTTCTTTCAAGGATGACCCCATGCCTGCTGCTGTTTCCCTTCGCCCCCGCGCCGCGGGTTGGCGCTCCCTGCTGTTGCTTGCATTGGCCTCGGCCAGCCTGCCGGCCGCCGCGCAGTCGATGGCCTGCGGCACCTACAAGGACAGCAGCGGCAACACCACGCTGACTCTCGAGAGCGAAGGCCACGGCTTCCTGTCCGGCCCCTACCAGGCCACCGAGGAGCTGCGCATCGCCCGCCAGGAGGACGTGCTGGGTACCGGCAACCTGTCCACGGGCCAGCTGGAAAATTGGTACTTCTCGGACAACGACCGCACGATCAGCACGCCCTATCGCGAGTTCACCCGTGAGCACGCCGCCACCTGCAAGACGATGCCGGAGCCCATCGAAGACGGTTGCGTGATGAACACCTCCGAGTGCCTGGAGGCGCTGCCGGAGGCCGCACCCGTGAAACTGCACGCCTGGTGTGCCGAGGGCGTGGGCGCAGCCTGCATGCGGTTGCTGGAGACCTACCAGCAGCAGGCCAAGGACGCAGCCCCGGCGCCTGCACGAGCCGAACCGCCGAAGCCGGAGATCTGCAAGGAGGATTCCGCGTCCTTCAACGCCGAGGGCTGCCGGGCGATCGCCGAGGTGATCGGGCTGGAGATGATCGGCAAGTCCCTGCTCGGGCTGCAGCATGCGGTCGACCCTGCGTTGCCGTCGGCGCAGCTCGATGAGCTGGCCGCACTGTGCCGGCAGCAGCACGGCGAGACCTTCTGCGCCGACGTTGCCGAGGTGCTGTGGAGTGGTGGACGCCTTTCGCAGGCCCACGAAGCACTGCAGCTGTCGTGCGCGCAGCGCGCGGACGGCGTGGCCTGCGGCCGCGCCAAGGCACTTGCCAGCCTGGCCACCGCACCGGCCGCTGCACTGGCCCCGGTGCCGGCCACCGCACTGCCCTGTGGCAGCTTTGAAGCCGAATACGGCGTGCTCTCGCAGCTGCGCTTCCTCGATGGCGGCCTGGTTGAGGCCGAGGGTCGCGACCAGCGCCTGCGCGCGCGCCTGCAGGACGGCCGTATCTTCATCCGTCGCGATGTCGGCAGCGACTTCGTTCTGCAGCTGCTGCAGAACGGCAACCTGGCCAGCATCGATAGCGGCGACCGTTTTGCCTATTACGAGCGCAAGCCGACCACAGGCAGCGCCAGCTGCAAGCCGCCCGTGGCCTTCGTGGAGATCCCGCTGCCGCTGGATTGCCCGACCCTGGCACGCAAGGACGGCGCCAAGGCCTGCTGTACCGATGGCAAGCTGCTGGGCTGCAAGGTTGCCGGCGAAGCGCTGTTCGAGTCCGAAAAATGGGCCGCGTCGCTGCCCTACTTCGAGACGCTGTGCGGAGCGGGCGTGCGCGAAGGGTGCCTGGCATTGGCAGCGGTGTATTCGCACACCGCAGACCCGAAGATCCCGCAAGCCATGGCTGCGATCTGCGCCAAGGATGGCAAAGGCACGCACGTGGCCTGTGATGTGGACGCCACCCGCAACTGGCCGGCACTGAAGGCCGAAGCGGCGCCCTGAGGCTCATGCACCTGTAGAGCCGAGCCCATGCTCGGCTCCGGACGCAAGGCAGCCGGGCATGGGCTCGGCTCTACAAGGTCAGGTGCTCTTCCTCGGAATGATGGTGATGTGCCCGTTGATTTCCAGCAGGGCCAGCTCGACATCCTCCACGCCCAGGCAGCCCTGCTGGCGCATGGCGGCCTCGAAATCGGCACGGGTGACCTGCTCGCGGCGCAGAACGGCGTCGAACAGGCGCCCATCACGCGCGATCACCACGGGTTCTCCTTCCACCAGTCGCTCGATCCGCCGGCTGCGGGTACTCACCCAGCCTACCCCATAGTTGAGCAGGATCAGGGTCGCCGCCAGCAGCAGGCCGCCGCCCAGCGAGGTGTCGGTGCCCAGCAGTGCGTTCTGCACCGCATTGCCCAGCAGCACCACCAGCAGCACGTCGAACGGGGTGATCTGCCCCAGCGGGCGTTTGCCGCTGAGCCGGACCATGCCCAGCACCACCACGTAGACCACCACCGCGCGCAGGATGAACTCCCACCACGGCATTGCCAGTGCGAACAGGTCGGGCATTGTCTTCCCCTGCGGAGCGGTGGCCCAGCGTGGCGCAGGCCATGGCGTCTGGCAACGGCACAAATAAAAAGCCCCGCTGACCAGGGGGAGGTCAACGGGGCCGGGGAACGGGCACTTGGGGAGGAGTCCCCGTTCCGAGATCTGCTCCAGGGGATGGGAGAGATCCACAACAGGCGTTGCGCCTGTCGAGAGTTATAGAAGCACTCCGAACACTAACGGTTCGTGAAGGGGCCCAATTTAATGAACCTCGATCAGGGCAACATTCATGATCGAGTCAGAAACCTCTGACGAATGAACGAATTCACGTCGTTTTCGGCCTGAAACACCCTCAGTGCGCTTCGTCCCAGTTGTTGCCGATGCCGGTATCGACCACCAGCGGCACCCGCAGTTTGGCCGCTTGCGACATGCGCTCGACCACCTGCAAACGCAACTCCTCGACGAAACTGCTTTCGGTTTCGAACACCAGTTCATCGTGTACCTGCAGGATCATCCGCGCCGGTGCACCGCTGTCACGCAGCCACTGGTCCACGTCCACCATCGCGCGCTTGATGATATCGGCGGCGGTGCCCTGCATCGGCGCGTTGATCGCAGCACGCTCGGCACCGGCGCGCAGGCCCTGGTTACGTGCATGAATGTCGTTCAGGTACAGGCGGCGGCCGAACAGGGTCTCTACATAGCCCTGGTCGCGGGCCTGCTGGCGCATCCGCTCCATGAAGTCGCGCACGCCCGGGTAGCGGCTGAAGTACAGCGCCACGTAGTCCTGCGCCTGGCCGCGGTCGATGCCCAGGTTGCGGGCCAGGCCGAAGGCGCTCATGCCGTACATCAGGCCGAAGTTGATCGCCTTGGCAGCGCGGCGCTCGTTCGGGGTCACCTCTTCCAGCGCACGCCCGAACACCTCGGCGGCGGTGGCACGGTGCACGTCGGCGCCCTGCTCGAAGGCACGCACCAGGCCCGGGTCCTCGGACAGGTGGGCCATGATCCGCAGCTCGATCTGCGAGTAGTCGGCGGCCAGCAGCTGGAAGCCCTCCGGGGCGATGAACGCGCGGCGGATGCGGCGGCCATCTTCGGTGCGGATCGGGATGTTCTGCAGGTTGGGGTCCGACGAGGACAGGCGGCCGGTGGCGGCGCCGGACTGGTGGTAGCTGGTGTGCACGCGGCCGGTGTCCGGGTTGACCATCTCCGGCAGCTTGTCGGTGTAGGTGCTGCGCAGCTTGGCCAGCCCGCGGTACTCCAGGATCACGCGCGGCAGCTCGTGCTGGTCGGCAATCGCCTCCAGTGCCTCTTCATTGGTGCTGGGCTGGCCCTTTGGGGTCTTCACCACCGCCGGCAGCTTCAGCTCGTCGAACAGCACCGCCTGCAGCTGCTTGGGCGAATCCAGGTTGAAGCTGCGGCCGGCCAGCTCGGTGGCCTTCTGCTGCGCGGCCAGCATGCGCGAGGACAGGTCCTGGCTCTGCCGGCGCAGTTCGTCGGTGTCGACCCGCACGCCGTTGGCTTCGATGCTGGTCAGCACCGGCACCAGCGGCATCTCGATGTCGCGGTACACGCTGTCCAGTGCCGGTTCGGCCAGCAGCTGCGGTTGCAGCGCGCGGTGCAGGCGCAGGGTGATGTCGGCGTCCTCGGCCGCATAGCGGCTGGCTTCGTCGATGCCCACCTGCGAGAACGGAATCTGCTTGGCGCCCTTGCCGGCCACGTCCTCGAACTTGATGGTGTTGTAGCCCAGATAGCGCAGGGCCAGCGAATCCATGTCGTGGCGGGTGGCGGTGGAGTTGAGCACGAAGCTCTCGAGCATGGTGTCGTCGTGGTAGCCCTGCACCTGCACGCCGTGACGGCGCAGCACGTGCAGGTCGTACTTGCCGTGCTGGCCCAGCTTCTTCTTCGCCGGGTCCTGCAGCACCGGGCGCAGCGCATCCAGCACCTGCTGCATCGGCAGCTGGGCCGGCGCCCCCGGGTAATCGTGGCCAACCGGAATGTAGGCGGCCTTGCCCGGCTCGACCGCCAGGCTGATACCCACCAGGCGCGCACGCATCGCGTCCAGCGCATCGGTTTCGGTATCGAAACTGATCAGGTCAGCCTGCTGCAGGCGCTCGACCCAGGCCTGCAGCTGCTCGGCGGTCAGCACGGTCTCGTATTCACCTGGCGCGGCCAGCGCCGGATCCAGCGTGCCGGCAGCGGGCGCCTCGGCACTGCCACGCGCGAAGCCGGCCGCAGTGCCGCGCAGGCTCGGGGTCGCCTCACTGGCGGCCACCGGTGCCGGCAGCGGCGCGCCCAGCTCCTTCAGCGCCTGGGTGAAGCCGTAGCGCGCATACAGCTCGGTCAGCTCCGGCACGTCCTGCTCGCGCAGGGCCAGCGTGGTCGGGCTGGCGTCCAGCTCCACGTCGGTGCGGATGGTCACCAGCTCGCGGTTCAGCGGCAGCCGCTCCAGCGCGGCGCGCAGGTTCTCGCCGATCTTGCCCTTCATGGTCGGCGCGGCCGCCATCACCCCATCCAGGTGCTGATACTCGGCCAGCCACTTGGCGGCGGTCTTCGGCCCGCACTTCTCCACGCCCGGCACGTTGTCGACGGTGTCACCCATCAGCGCCAGCAGGTCGATGATCTGGTCGGCGCGCACGCCGAACTTCTCCATCACCGCCGCGTCCGAATCCATGCGGCTGCCGGTCATGGTGTTGACCAGCTCGATGCCCGGGCGCACCAGCTGCGCAAAGTCCTTGTCGCCGGTGGAGATGGTCACCTTCAGATCCTGCGCCACGCCCTGCAGGGCCAGCGTGCCGATCACATCGTCGGCTTCCACGCCGGGGATGCGCAGGATGCTGATGCCCAGCGCCTCGACGATGCGGCACATCGGCTCGACCTGGCTGCGCAGCTCATCGGGCATCGGCGGGCGGTTGGCCTTGTACTGGTCGTACAGGTCATCGCGGAAGGTCTTGCCGGGCGCATCGACCACGAACGCCACGTAGGCCGGGCGCTCCTTCAGTGTCGAGCGCAGCATGTTGACCACGCCGAACAGCGCACCGGTGGGTTCGCCCTGTGCATTGGACAGGGGCGGCAGCGCGTGGAACGCGCGGTACAGGTAACTGGACCCGTCGATCAGGACTAATCTGCTCATGGGTCGATTCTACGCGCCCGTGCCTGCATCGCGGCGACACGGCAGGCGCCCGGCGATGGGGCATAATCAAGGCTCTTTCCAGGCAAAGGCCCCCGCCGATGAAGACCCTGATGCTGGCTTCCCTGCTCCTGCTCGCTGGCTGCGCCAGCATGGGTGGCGCAGGCGCTCCCCCGGTGGACGTCAAGGGCGCGGACGTGTCCAAGCGCACCATGGACAACGGCGATGTCATCGAGGAATACCGCGTGTCCGGCCAGCTGCGCATGGTCAAGGTGACTCCGTCGCGCGGTGCTCCGTTCTACATGTACGACAAGAACGGCGACGGCCGTTTCGACAACGACAAGGATGGCGTGTCGCCGGTGTACTGGAAGCTGTACAGCTGGTGAGGTGCCCGGGGTCGGATCCCTGCGATCCAGTGGATCCACGCCATGCGTGGATTCACCCCCGGCCCCACAAAAAACAACGCCGGCGCGCATCCTGCGGCCGGCGTCGGGTCCCCTCCCCGGGAACGCTTGAATCAGCGGATGACCAGCACCGGCAACGTGCTGCGTGCCAGCACCTCAGCGGTCTGGCTGCCCAGCAGCACGCGGGTCACGCCACGGCGGCCATGCGAGGTCATCACGATCAAATCACTGTTGCGCTCGCCCGCCGTCTCGATGATGCCGTCGGCCGCATAGCGGTCCAGCACATGCACCGGATTGGCGGTAATGCCCTGCTCGGCGGCCTTGGCCAGCGCCGGCTGCAGCACCTTCTGCGCGCCTTCCTCGCGGTCGGCCTTGTACTCGGGGCTGTTCATGTAGCCCACGCTCCAGCCCATGGCGTCGTACATGCCGACGGCCCACGGCTCGGACACAGTCACGATATCGACCTCGGCATTGAGGTCCTTGGCCAGCTCCAGGCCCTTGGCCAGGCCCTTGTCGGCCAGCTCGGACCCGTCGGTGGCAATCAGGATGCGCTTGTACATGGTGGGGCTCCGTGGCGATCTGCCAGATGGGAACGACACCATTACACACCGGATGTGCAGGCCACGCCTTGAGCAGGATCAATCCGGCGCCACGCAGTGGCGTGTGCGCACCGCCGGCTTGCGCGCCCCCTTGCCCCGGCGCATGCTGGGCTGGCGGCAGCGTGCCGCGCCCCGGAGAACGCACGTGCAGGACAGCAAGCCCCCGGTCTGGAGCTCACAGAAGTCCATCCTGGTCGCGGTGATCGTCGCCTTGGCGGTACTTTTCGGCGGCTACCAGATCGGCAAGGACATGGCGCTGCGAGACAACGCCCGCCAGGCAGCAGGCAGGTAACCTGCTTCTGTAGAGCCGAGCCCATGCTCGGCTGCGGATGAAGGAGCCGAGCACGGGCTCGGCTCTACATCAGGCCCGCCCTCAGGCGATCTGCACCACGCGTGCGTTCTGGCACAGCGGATAGCTGGCCACGAATTCGGCAATCGCATCACGCATCGCCTCGAACGATTCGCCGTACATGTACAGCGCGGTTTCGGTCGGGCCCTGCCACCAGCTGCAGATCTCGCCCAGGCCGTCGATGTTCTCCGACAGTTGTTCGAATACGTGGTTGGAATCGCACTGTTCGTAGACTTCGTCTGGCAGATTCAGGCCATCCAGGTAGATGCCCAGGCCCTCGGTCACGCCGAAGCTGCGATCGGCCTCGCCAGCCCCCTGCAGCTGCGAACCCTTCGGCGCGCCCAGCTGTTCCAGCAGGTCGATCAGCTTCGGTACGCCATCCGCACCGACCAGTGCCACTTCGATATCGCCGTATTCGACCTCACCCAGATCCGACATCGCGGTGCCGCCGCCGGTGAGCTCGCCCACCTGGGCCGCCTGCAGCAGCGCGTCGAGCGGATCCTCGAACAGCTCGTGGCGATGCTCCGGCTGCAGCCGGGCGTTCAACTTCACAGTGACGTGCAGCGTGGGTTCGGTCATGGGGCGTTCCTGGAAGAAGTGCCGCTTATTGTAGAGCCGAAGGTAGCGGCAGGAGCCGCTGCCAACGTCGCTTGCGACGGCCCGAAGGGTGCCGGTCAGGACGACCGGCATCGCCATGCTCAGCTGCTTCTGGTGGGAAAGAGCAGCCGAGCATGGGCTCGGCTCTACAACAGCCCGTCAGCGCAGGAACGGCGTCACCTTGCGTTTCAGCAACTCCACCAGCACCGGGTCCATGTAGTCGTAGTCATCCGGGATATCCAGGCAGATCACCCGCTTGCCGTTCAACCAGGCCTTGTAGCGGCTGGACAGCCGGTTGCGGTGGGCGCGTTCCATCACGAACACCAGGTCGGCCCACTGCAGCAGCTCGGGGCTGAGCACTTCCTCAGCGTCGGCCAGCAGCCCGGCCGAGGCGGTCTCGATGCCCGGCCAATCGGCAAACACCTGCTCGGCGGTCGGGCTGCGCAGGCGGTTCTGGCTGCAGAGGAAGAGCACGTTGCGGGTCATGCGTACTCGCCTATGTAGAGCCGAGCGATGCTCGGCTGGTTTTCTCCGCCAAAAGCAGCCGAGCATGGCTCGGCTCTACAGGAGTTCCCGCCCCTCGACGGTGATCAGATCACCGTCAGATTCGCATACGCCATCACCAGCCACTTGCTGCCGGCGTCGGCGAATTCGACCTGGACGCGGGCGTGCGCGCCGCTGCCCTCGTAGTCAGTCACCATGCCTTCGCCGAACTTGGGGTGGGTGACCAGCGCACCGAGCTTGACCGGCGGTGCCTCGATCGAGGCATGGCCCATCACCCGGCTGGCGCCCATCGAGGCCGGCCGCGAGACCTGCACCTTCGGGCGCACTTCGTGCAGCAGCTCGCGCGGAATCTCGCGCAGGAAGCGCGACGGCAGGCTGTAGTTGTCCTGGCCGTGGATACGGCGCGATTCGGCATAGCTCAGCACCAGCTTCTGGCGCGCGCGGGTGATGCCGACGTAGGCCAGGCGGCGCTCTTCTTCCAGCCGCCCGCTTTCCTCCAGCGAACGTGCGCTGGGGAACAGGCCTTCCTCCAAGCCGGCCAGGAACACCAGCGGGAATTCCAGGCCCTTGGCCGAGTGCAGGGTCATCAGCTGCACGCCGTCCTCGCCCGCCTGCGCCTGGCCCTCGCCGGCCTCCAGCGCGGCATAGGCCAGGAACGCGATCAGCTCGTCCATGTCCTCGCCCACTTCCTCGATGTCGTCGGCGCGGCGCACGAAGCGCGAGGCCACCGAGACCAGTTCGTCGAGGTTGTCGGTGCGCGATTCCGAGTCCAGCGCGTTGCGGCTTTCCTTGCTCCAGTGCTCGCGCAGCTGCGAGCGGGCCAGCACGTGGTCGACGCGCTCGGCCAGGGTCATGTGCAGGGTCTGCGCCTGCAGCTCGTTGACCAGCACCAGGAAGCCGGCCAGCGCATTGCGCGCACGTGCGGCCAGCGCGCTGCCCTGGGTGACCAGCATGGTCGCTTCCCACAGCGAAATACCCTGAGCGCGCGCTTCGCGGCGCACTTCGTCCAGCGTGCGGTCGCCGATGCCACGGGTGGGCGTATTGACCGCGCGCTCGAAGGCGGCGTCATCGTTGCGGTTGGACAGCAGGCGCAGGTAGGCCAGCGCGTCCTTGATTTCGGCACGCTCGAAAAAGCGCATGCCGCCGTACACGCGGTACGGCACCTGTTCGCTCAGCAGCGCCTCTTCCAGCGCGCGCGACTGCGCGTTGCTGCGGTAGAGCACGGCCACTTCAGTGTAGCTGCCACCGTCGCGCACCCACTGGCGCGCACGCTCGACGATGTAGCGCGCCTCGTCCATTTCGTTGTAAGCGGCGTACAGGTCGATCGGCTCACCGTCACCACTGTCGGTCCACAGCTGCTTGCCGATGCGGTCGGGGTTGTGCGCGATCACCGCGTTGGCGGCGCCGAGGATGTTGGCGGTGGAGCGGTAGTTCTGCTCCAGGCGGATGGTCTGCGCGCCGGGGAAATCGCGCAGGAAGCCCTGCACGTTCTCGACCTTGGCACCGCGCCAACCGTAGATGGCCTGGTCATCGTCGCCGACCACGAACACGTGGCCGGAATCGCCGGCCAGCACGCGCACGAAAGCGTACTGGATGGCATTGGTGTCCTGGAACTCGTCCACCAGGATCTCGCGGAAACGGGCGCGGTAATGCGACAGCAGCGCGGGGTTGTCGCGCAGCAGTTCGTGCGCACGCAGCAGCAGCTCGGCGAAGTCGACCAGGCCGGCGCGGTCGCAGCGCGCCTGGTATTCGATGTAGGCCTGGCGCATGGTTTCCAGCCACGCATCGTGCGGCTCGGGCTGGATGTGCTGCGGGCGACGGCCCTCGTCCTTCTGTGCGTTGATCCACCACGCAATCTGCTTGGCCGGGTACTTGCCGTCGTCCAGTTCCAGCGCCTGCACCACGCGCTTGACCAACCGCAGCTGGTCATCCGAATCCATCACCTGGAAACCTTCGGGCAGCTTGGCGTCCTGCCAGTGCAGGCGCAGCAGGCGGTTGGCCAGGCCGTGGAAGGTACCGATCCACATGCCGCGGCTGCCATGGGGCAGCTGGGCGTCGATGCGGTGGCGCATCTCGCCGGCCGCCTTGTTGGTGAAGGTCACCGCGAAAATGCCGTGGGTCGGCACGCCATCGACTTCATGCAGCCAGGCGATGCGGTGGGTGAGTACGCGGGTCTTGCCGGAACCGGCACCGGCCAGCACCAGGTGGTGGCCGGGGGGAGCGGAGACGGCTTCGCGCTGGGCCGGGTTCAGGCCATCAAGCAGGTGGGAGACATCCATGCCCCCATTTTACGGCATCGCCGTCGCGGCTCCTGCGATCACTTCGGTGGCGAGCGCCTGCGCCTGCTGACGCAGTTCAGGCACCGCCAGGCTTTCCCACAGGCTGCCGATGCGCAGGCTGCCGAGCACGCCCAGCCGCGCCTGCGGCTGGCCACCGGCGGCGCGCAGGCGGCCGCCCGGCACCGTGCTGTCCAGGCCCAGCCCATGCGGGCCGGGGCGGGCCAGCCGATCGGCCTGCAGCTGCTGCAGCAACGGATTGCGCAGCGCACTGGCGCGGGTTTCGACGCCGGTGGCGTTGATCACCCCGCTGATCGTCCACTGCTGTTCATTGCCGGAGGCATCGCTGCCCGACAACTGCAGCGCATCGCCTTCGCGCCAGACGCGCTGCAGGCGCGACCGGTGGATACGCAGCTGGCCGCTGTCCTGCAGGGTCTGCAGCTGCGCGTCCACCTCTTCGGCGATGCGGTGGCGATGCACGTCCCAGTAACGCACCACGTGCCGCAGGAAGCGGCGCTGGTCGGCCTCATCGAGGCTGCACCACAGCGCCTGGCCGTGCGGGCGGATGCGGTCCATCACGCCCTGCCACGGCAGACCATCGGCCTGCGCCTGAAGGGCGAAGCCGCGCAGCGCACGCAGGCGCTGGCGCAGGTTCATCGGCAGCAGCACCGCCGGATCGAAGCTGGGCAGGCCGCCGTGCGCGTGCGGCAGCGGCAGCAGGCCATGGCGCGAGATCACATGCAGCGGGCCGGTATGACCGGCGGCGACCAGCGCCAGCACGGTGTCGGCCATGCTCAGGCCGGAGCCGACAATGGCCACGGCCTGTTCGCCGGCCAGGGTACGCACACCGTCGTAGTCCCAGGCCTCGATCACATCATCGGCGGGCAGCGCGTCGGCACCGGCCACGGGCAACGGGCGCATGCTGTTGCCGGTGGCCAGCACCGCCTGCGCAGCGTGCAGCGTGCTGCCATCGCCGAGTGTCAGCTGGTAGCCGTGGTCATCCGGCTGCAGGCCCAGTACCGGCTGCGTGATCACCTGCAGCTGTGCGGGGCTGGCGGCCACGGCCTCCTGCAGGCGCTGCTGCAGGTAGGCAGCAAAGTAATGGCGACACACGTAACGCTCGCCCAGCACCTCGCGCGCCTCGCCCGGGTAGGCGTTGGCGGCCACCAGATAGTCGAGGAAATCGCCGGGCTGGTCGGCAAACGCACTCATCTTTGCCGCCGGTACGTTCAGCAGGTGCTCCGGCCATGGCGTGGCATAGGCGATGCCCTGGGCCAGCTGCGAGGCGGGCTCGAAGATGGCCAGCGCCAGCGGCGCGTGGGCCTGGCGCAGTACCTGGATCGCCACCAGCACCCCGGCTGCACCACCACCGATGATCGCCAGGTCCAGTTCGCCATTACGCGGTGAATCAGTCATGTGCCGATTGTAGGTCATCGGCGATGACAGGCCGGATTGCCGAAGTGGGCGGGATGGGCGCTTCTTCTTGTTTCAGATCGATCCTGATGAAGGATCTACCTGGCCAAGTGCCTTCAATTGGCGAATTCGATTACTGAACATCGCTGTCAGTAGACGCTTGCTGACTGAATCTATGTCGTCAGCGATCTCGTTGAGATCGGAAACTGAGTAACCCTCCGAAACCGCCGCGGCGAAGCTCGTGGCAACTTCAATTGCAGCCGCTGCAGGGGCGTTCATCCTTTCTACGTCTAGAAGCTTCAGGGCCAAAGCGAGGTACTGGTCAGAATGCACTCTATAGAGCCGATCGCTATCGGTTGCCTTTCGCGCCCAAACGTCGTGCTGAACTCGGTTCCGAGCATCCCGAACCTTATCCAGTGCACCCAGCAGCTCAACTACATCTTGAAGAGCTGCGCCATCAAGGGTCTCTGTAGCAATCTTCCGTGCCGCTTCGGAAGCCGACTTTGCCGAACGATGCTTTTTGAGAGAACTCTTCACCCGCTCCGGCGTTGTATTGATAAGTACGGCGAGTAGACAGAAAAGATTCACCTCGGCTTGAGCCCAAGCTGTGGCGATGGAGCCTATTGCAGCGCCAAATTCGGGGCGATCCACCACAACATGCGGCCCGACCTCGACCAAAGAGCTTCCGCTCTCATCGAACACCTGCAACCCATGCTTGCCCTTTCCCATAAGCTCCCCGCATTCAGCTACTTTCGATTCGATTTCTCACATCAACGCATCGGCCAAGCGTGCGATGCCTTCGCGGCTGCGCCGCCAGGTGGGGCGGCTGCGCCACTGCTGCAGATCCAGCTGCCGCGACTCACGCAGGTAGCCGTCCTCGATCCCGCACAACTGCTTCACCAGCGCGTGGTCGTAGCAGATCAGGCCGATCTCGGCATTCAGCGCGAACGAACGGATATCCATGTTGATCGAGCCGAGCACGGCGATGTCCTCGTCCACGCTCATGTGCTTGGCGTGCAGGAACTGCGGTTCGTACAGGGCGATGCGCACGCCGCAACGCAGCAGTTCGTCGTAGTACGCCTCCTGCGCCCACGAGGTCAGCCGCTGGTTGTTGCTGGCAGAGAGGATCAGCTGCACCTGCACGCCGGACAATGCGGCGATACGCAGCGCGCTCAACGTGGCCTCGTCGGGCACGAAATACGGGGTCACCATCACCAGCCGGCGCCGCGCCAGATGAATCAGCGCCGCAACCGCATCGCGCGCGTTGCTGTACGGGTAGGCCGGGCCGCTGGGCAGCAGCTGGGTAGCGATGTCATCACTGCACTCGGGCACGTCGGCAATCACGTCCAGGCGCTGGCCGGTTTCCATGTACCAGTCACTGGCGAACACCGCCTCCAGGTGCGCCACCGCCGGGCCACGCACGCGCGCCACCAGCTCGCGGTTCGGGTGGCCGGGCACGAACTGCGGGCCGGCCAGGTTCTGCGAACCGACATAGGCCACTTCGTTGTCGATCACCGCGATCTTGCGGTGGTTGCGCAGGTCCATGCGCCCGCTGCGGCGCCAGCGCAGGCCACCGGGCAGCATTGCGCGCACTTCGATGTCGCGCGCTTCCAGGCGCTTGCGGTAGGCGCGCAGGCCGCGCTTGGCGCCCACCGCATCGAGCAGCACGCGGCACTGCACGCCACGCGCAGCCGCACGTTGCAGCGCCTCGACGATGGCCTCACCGACCGCATCGTCGAACATCAGGTAGTACAGCAGGTGCACGCGGTCTTCGGCCTGGTCGATGTCGGCGATCAGCGTGTGCAGCGATTCGTCGTAGTCGGTCAGCAGGTCGACCGCGTTGCCGTGCACCGGCATGAAGTCGCCCTGGCGCTGCACCAGCGGCACGATCTCGGCGCAGGCGGTGTCCGGCTGCGGGGTCCAGCGCAGGCGATGCTGCAGTGCCTGTTCTTCGCGGATGACCTGCGAGGCCTCGGCCTGGCGGCGGATGCGCTCGCGCGACAGCCACGGGTGGCCGAACAGCAGGTACAGCGGCAGGCCCAGCAGCGGCACGAAGCCGACCAGCAGCAGCCAGCTGCGCGCCGCACCCGGCGTGGTGCGGGTGGGAATCCAGCACAGCGCGACCAGCCGGATGAGCCAGTCGATCAGCAGCAGGTAGGAACCCAGCAACCACTCGAACAGCATCGCGTCGCCCGTCGGGAGGTGATGGGCCATTCTGCCCAGCAGGGTGTGTAGAGTCGAGCCGCGCTCGACTGCGTTGAACCAGCGTGTCGACCAAGGTCGACACCCACAGGCACCCACCGGCCCCACCGTCGGGCATGAAAAAACCCGCCACGAGGGCGGGTTTCTTCGGAAGCGACCAGCAATCCTTGCGGATTACTTGATCTTGCCTTCCTTGTACGGGACGTGCTTGCGCACGACCGGATCGTACTTGGAGAATTCCATCTTCCCCGGGGTGTTCTTCTTGTTCTTGTCGGTCGTGTAGAAGTGACCGGTACCAGCGGTCGAAATCATACGGACCTTATCGCGCTTGCCTGCCATGATCGTCTACTCCTCAGACCTTTTCGCCGCGCGCACGCAGCTCAGCCAGAACGGAATCGATACCGTTCTTGTCGATGGTGCGCAGTGCATGCGCGGAAACACGAAGCTTCACCCAGCGGTTTTCGCTGGCAACCCAGAAGCGGCGTTCGTGCAGATTCGGCAGGAAACGACGACGGGTCTTGTTGTTGGCGTGCGAGACGTTGTTACCCGTCTGCACTCGCTTGCCGGAAACCTGGCATACGCGGGACATTGCGCACCTCGATAGTAAGTTGTGTCAGCCCGTAGCCCGGGAGACGGCGGCCTCGATGGTTGCCCACCACACGTCAAGAGAATCAAAGGGTTACGCTGGCGTTGGGCGGCCGGGGACATGCTCCCGGGGGCGCCGCCCGGTAGAAAACCGGACACAGCGAGCCGCGCATTATGCACGGGTTCAAGCACTTGCGCAAGTTACCCACAGGCCGGGGCTGAACACGACGGCCCCCTGTAGCGCCAGCTCAACGCAGGTGCGGAATCACCTGGGCCAGCAGATGGGCATCCTTCAACGCGCCATGCAGACCACGGTTGCCCGGGATGCGCAGGCGCTGCAGCACATCGTCCAGCTTGTTGCCCTGGCCGGGCCAGCGCCCCCGCGCCAGCTTCAGGCTGCAGGTGATGCGGCAATGCTGGGCCAGCGTGCCGGGGATGCCAGCCAGGCGCAGCTCGTTGTCCAGGAAGCCCACGTCGAAGGTGGCGTTGTGCGCGACCATCTCGCTGCCGCGCAGGAATTCCAGCAGTTCGGCGGCCTTGCTGGAGAACAGCGGCTTGCCCACCAGCATCGCATCGCTGATGCCATGCACGCGCTGTGCGCCCCAATCGACCCTGCGCTGCGGCTGCAGGTAGGTGTGGAACTGGCGACCGGTGAGCTGGCCATCGATCAGTTCGACGGCACCGATTTCGATGACCCGGTGCCCCAGGCGGTGGGAGATGCCGGTGGTTTCGGTATCCAGTGCGACGATGCGACTCATGCGTGAGGCTGTTTCCTGTTGCGTGCTGTGGTGATTTTCGCACGCCCGGTGTGTGTCACCCCAGCGCTTCCATCACCCAATCAATGAACACCCGCAGCCGCTGGCTCATGTGCCGGTTCGGCGGGAACATCACGTGCATAGGCATCGGCGGCAGCTGCCAGTCCTGCAGCAGCGGCAGCAGTTCGCCACGCGCCACATGAGGCTTGGCCATGTAGCTGGGCAACGTGACCACGCCGAGCCCCGCCAACGCAGCGGCCAGATAGGCATTGCCGTCATCGAAGCCAACCGTATAGCGGCCCCGCACTTGTACGCGCTCCTCGCCGCGCTGCGCGCTGAACACTCTCGCCCGGCCACTACGCGGGCTGAGGAAGCCGACCATGTGATGATCAGGCCCTTCCAGCGCGCGCGGGTCGGCCGGCATGCCGAAGCGCTGCACATAGCCTGGACTGGCGTGGAAGCCAATCGGCAGCGCAGCCAACGGCCGCGCCACCAGCGCCGGATCGGCCGGGATGCCGCCACGGATCACGCAGTCGACGTTGTCGGCGATGACATCGACCTCACGGTCGCTGACGCCGATATCCAGCTGGATCTCCGGGTAGCGCGCATGGAACTCCGGCAGCGCCGGCACCAGCCGCAACCGCGCGTACGGCCCGGGCACATCCACGCGCAGGCGTCCGCGCGGCTGGGCGGCCGCGTCGCCCAGCCCGCCTTCCACCTCGTCCAGTTCGGCCAGGAGCCGGGCGATGCGCGGGTAATAGGCCGCACCGTCGGCGGTAACGCTGACCCGCCGGGTGGTGCGGTTGAGCAGGCGCAGCCGCAGGTGCGCCTCCAGCTGCTGCACCAGCTGGGTGACCGTGGTGCGGCTGACCTGCAGGGTGTGCGCGGCGCGGGTGAAGCTGCCGGTTTCCACCACCCGGGCAAAGGCCCGCATCGCCTCGAAACGGTCCATGGCTGGCCGTGATTGTTTGTGATTGGCAATCAATCTAGGCCGATCATCGCGGTTTATCCAGACAGCGCCGGCGGGGAGCATGGCGTTCTCTCCCACGGGATCTTCCCCATGTCACAGCGTGATGTCGTTTTCCCCGCCGGACGCCAAGCCCTCTACGAGCGCAACCGCTATTCGCCGGCGATCCGGTCCGATGGCTTCCTGTTCGTTTCCGGCCAGGTCGGCAGCCGCGAGGACGGTTCGCCCGAGCCGGACTTCGAGACGCAGGTGCGCCGCGCCTTCGAGAATCTCAATGCGGTGTTGGCCGCCGCAGGCTGCACGTTCGATGACGTGATCGACGTGACCGTGTTCCTGGTCGACCCGGAAACCAACTTCGAGAAGGCCTGGGCGATCGTGCCCGAGTACTGGGGCGAGGCGCCGCACCCGACCCTGACCGGTATCGGCGTGACCTGGCTGTATGGGTTCCAGTTCGAGATCAAGGTGATCGCGAAGCTGCCGTGACCGCTACTGTAGAGCCGAGCCCATGCTCGGCTGGTCGTGCGAAAGCAGCCGAGCGTAGGCTCGGCTCTACAGACGCGCAGCCGGTGTCCGACCCCACGGGCCGAAAAGCGTGCCGACCCAGGTCGGCGCCCATCAGGGCAGAAGGCCCCCAGGCCGCCCACCTGAACGGGAGATTCCGACGTATTCCCGAAGCGGCCATTGATATTGTATCCGGCGAAAACCGCTTGCTAGCCTCCCCTTCATGCGCTGGATCACCCGCCACCTCCGTTCGACCCTGCTGATGCTGCTGATGGCGGCATTCGTGGTCGTGCCGGTGGCCGATGCCCTGGCGTGCACGGTGGAACCGCATGCCAGCACGGTGCATGTGGAATCCGCACCGGATGCCGATGGCGATACCGACGGCAAGCATGTCGGTGCCTGTGGCCACAACCACTGCCACCACTCCAACCTGAGCCTGCCGGCGCACACGATCGCCGCCTTCGGGGCGCCACTGCCGGCGCGCTGGATGAGTGCGGGCGATGCGGCGACCTATGCGGTCGCCCAGGATGAATTGACGCGTCCACCCCGGGCGTGAGTTGAGCGCGTCCCGCGATTGCGGGCTCCCGTTTCACTCACAACCGGAATCCCCCTATGTCGATCCTGACACCTCGGTCGCCGCGTGCGGCCGGGCTGGTCGTCGCCGTGTTGCTGGGCCTGGCCCCGGCGGCATCGGTGATGGCGCAAGCCGCCCCCTCCTACGACACCCTGCTTGAACGCCTGGACCAGCTGCCCGGCACCCGTGTGGGTACGGCACTGGCCGAGGCCGCCGATGCGCGCGCCGACCAGGCGCGTGCGTTGCCCAATCCCTCCCTTTCCTGGTCGGCCGAAAATGCCTGGGGCTCCGGCACCTACCGTGGCATGGGCAAGGCCGACACCGTGCTCACCCTGTCCCAGCCGCTGGAGGTCTGGGGCCAGCGTGGCGCGCGCGTCCGTGCGGCCCGCGCCGAAGCACAGGCCGCCAACCTGCGTGGTGCCCAAAGCCGCAGCGACGTGGCCAGCCAGCTGGCGGTGGTCTATGCACAGGCGGAAAGTGCACTGCGCCGCTACACCCTGGCCGAGGAAGCACTGTCACTGACCCGCGATGACGCCAACGCCGTCAACGCCATGGTCAAGCAGGGCCGCGAACCACAGCTGCGCGCGGTGCAAGCGCAGAGCGAAGTAGCCAATGCCATGGCGTCGCTGGATGAAGCACAGGCGTTCCGCGATGCCGCGCTGGCCCGCCTGGCCGGCACCGCGCTGCTGGATGCGCCGGTGCAGTCGATCGACAACAGCCTGCTCGACCGCACACCGCCGCTGCCGCGCGGTGCCACCGATACCGCACTGGCGGTGCGCATCGCCGAAGCCGAAGCCGATGCGGCGGGCAAGCTGGTCGACGTGGAGCGCAAGCGCGCCCTGCCCGACCTCAGCGTCACCGCCGCGCAGACCCGCTTCCGCGAAGGCGGCGAGCGTGCCTACAACCTCGGGGTCAGCCTCAGCATCCCACTGTTCGACCGCAACCGCGGTGGCATCCGCGCCGCCAATGCCGACCAGCGCGCGGCCGAAGCACGCCTGGACCAGCAACGCCGCGACAGCGAGGCCGCACGCCTGTCCGCCGTCGCCGGACTGAAAGCCGCCAGCAGCCGTACCCGCGCCGCCGATGAGAGCGTCGTCGCCGCCGAAGAGGCGTATCGCCTGGCCCGCGTCGGCTTCGATGCCGGACGCATCTCGCAGCTGGAACTGCGCAGCACGCGCAGCGCCCTCATCGCCGCCCGCGGCACCGCCGTGGATGCGCGCCTGTCGCGCGTCGCCGCGGAAATCGATCTTGCCCGCCTTGAAGGGCGCGCACCTTTTGTGGAGGCCCCATGACTCTCTCCCGTACTTTCCCGCTGATCGGCGGCGTGCTGCTGACCGTGCTGCTGGCCGGCTGCGCTGGCAACGCGCAGACACCTGCAAATGAAGACCCCGCCACGGCCAAGGCGAGCACCGACGATGGCCACGGCCACGCGACCGACAGCAAGGAAGCCAAGGCGGAAGCCGCCAAGGCGCCGGCTGACGCCGATGAAGGCGTGGTGCCGCTGACCCCGGAGCAGATCAAGGCGTCCGGTATCGAGGTGGTCGCCATCGGCCGCGGTGGCGGTGGGGGGGCGCCGCGGTACCGCCCCCGCCGGCCCGCGGGGGGGGCCCGGGGCGCCGGGGGGT